>NZ_JAAIFP010000004.1:0-553649 GCF_010747435.1 Paenibacillus sp. ALJ109b | reverse complement strand
CCCTGTCTCACAAAAGGGGTTCAGTCCCGATCAATGCGTGCTTTTTATTGTTTGAAAGAAGCTGGTCATCAGATCCAGAACGAACACGAAAGGAATAGTATAATTCCATCGCTTGAAAAAATATAAATATTTTCCTGTTTTGGTTCAAAAGTCCGAAATGCACACAGGAAAGTCTGGATAACGATGTATTTTCTGCTCGCAAGCCTTAAGGCTGCTCGTAAACATCCAAAAAGGAACATCAGAAGTCCGAATACCGTCTCTAGGGGTCCGATAAGGAGAATTGGAAGCGGTTTATACTTAATCTATTCCAGAGATGACAAATCCAAGCAGAAAAGCAAATCAGTTTATCCAAGAAACTCCTCAAGGTAAGTAGCGACCACGCATTACTGTCGTGTAATCCATGTTGTTGTATGCGTATGCTATTTTTTTGTCTTGTACTTTGATAAGGGGGTGATGATCGGCGCAGCGAAAGAATTAGGCAGATCAACCGTCCATTTTCTTTGAAAAACCATTTTGCTAATAACCTGAGGAGGAATTGAATTTGCGCAACAAGTACATTGTATGGTCACTCGTATTAACGATGCTGATCTCGAACGTATTCCTGACTGTCGGATTTCCATCTCCTGCATCAGCAGCCGAAAGACCGGACCTGGCACAGGGCAAACAGGTTACCGCGAGCGGGTACAACCAAACATACAGTCCGACCAATGTGATTGACAATAACCAAGCAACCTATTGGGAAAGTACCAATAGTGAGTTCCCCCAATGGATTCAAGTGGATCTTGGCACCAACACCAACATTGACCAAATTGTATTGAAGATTCCGACAGTGTGGGAAAAGAGAACCCAAACGATAACCGTGCAAGGCAGTACGAACGGTTCATCGTTCACAGATATCGTAGGTTCTGCGGATTATGTATTTAATCCATCGGTTGGGGAGAATTCGGTTAACATCGATGTTCCTGCTGTGGAGACAAGGTACGTTCGCTTAAGCGTAACGGGCAATTCCGAGTGGCCGGCAGCTCAACTGTCGACATTTGAAATTTACGGCCCAGGCAGTGAGGGACCAACGCTACCTGACCCCGATCCTGTGGATCCCCCAATCATCCCTACAGAGGGAAGCAATATCGCCATTGGCAAGTCGATTACTGCATCGTCCAGCACTTTATCCTTCGTAGCTGCGAATGCAAACGATAACAATATCAATTCGTACTGGGAAGGGGGCAGCAATCCAAGCTCATTGACGTTGGATCTCGGCTCCAATCATAAGATTACATCCATTGTACTTAAACTGAACCCGGATCCGGTCTGGAGCACCCGAACACAGACCATTCAAGTGCTTGGACATAACCAGGATACAACCACCTTCAGCAATCTGGTTTCCGCCCAATCATATACATTCAACCCGGCTTCCGGTAACACGGTGACCATTCCCGTTACAGCAACGGTTAAACGTCTGCAACTGAACATTACCACGAACTCGGGCGCTCCTGCCGGGCAAATTGCTGAATTTCAGGTATTCGGCACACCTGCACCCAATCCTGATCTGACGATTACAGGTATGTCCTGGTCTCCATCGTCTCCAGTGGAGAACAATGCCATCACCCTTAATGCAATCGTCAAAAACATTGGTTCTGCCGCTTCTCCAGCTTCTAGCGTCAACTTCTATCTAAACAATGAACTGGCGGGTTCCTCCCCAGTAGCTGCTTTGCAAGCAGGGGCTTCGACTACGGTCTCGCTTAATGCTGGCAATAAAGCAGCTGCATCATATACGCTCAGTGCCAAGGTAGATGAGAATAACCAGATCATCGAAGAGAATGAAGGAAACAACAGTTACACACACACCTCTTCTTTGGTGGTTGCACCGATTACAAGTTCTGATCTGGTAGGCACGGTCTCTTGGAGTCCTGGAACCCCTACAGCAAACAGTACAGTAACATTTACAGTTAATCTGAAAAATCAAGGAAATATGGCCTCCGCAGGTGGTGCACACGGAGTTACAGTGGTTCTCAAGAACGCTGCCGGAGCAACACTTCAGACGTATAGTGGTTCCTATACCAGTACATTAGCACCTGGAGCTTCGGTCAATGTCAATGTAGGTACCTGGACTGCTGCAACCGGTAACTACAATGTGACAACTACCGTAGCAGTGGACAACAATGAAGCTCCGGTCAAACAAACGAATAACGTCGTTACAACAGGTTTGAACGTATATTCAGCCCGTGGTGCAAGCATGCCTTATACCCGGTATGATACGGATGATGCTACGCGGGGTGGCAGTGCCACACTGAAATCCGCACCGACCTTTGATCAGGCTCTGACGGCTTCGGAAGCCTCTGGCCAGCGCTATATCGCTCTTCCTTCCAACGGTTCCTATGCACAATGGACGGTTAGACAAGGGGAAGGAGGCGCAGGTGTAACCATGCGATTCACGATGCCGGATTCCACAGATGGCATGGGTCTTAACGGCGCACTTGACGTCTATGTTAACGGGACCAAGGCCAAAACGGTTCCTTTGACCTCCTACTACAATTGGCAGTACTTCTCCAGTGATCATCCGGGGGATACACCAAGTGCAGGACGTCCGTTGTTCCGTTTTGATGAAGTGCACTGGAAACTGGATACACCTCTAAAAGCTGGAGACACCATTCGTATTCAGAAAAACAATGGAGATAACCTGGAATACGGTGTGGATTTCCTCGAAATCGAACCCGTTCAGGCGGTGATCCCGCGTCCAGCTAACTCCGTCTCTGTAACCGATTTCGGTGCGATTGCTAATGATGGAAAAGACGACCTTGCCGCATTCGAAGCGGCAGTTCAATCTGCGGTATCCACAGGCAAGACTCTATATATCCCTGAGGGCACGTTCCATCTGGGCAATATGTGGAAAATTGGTACGCCGACGAATATGATTAACAACCTCACCATTGTAGGTGCAGGCATCTGGCATACGAACATTCAGTTTACCAACCCTAATGCAGCCTCAGGCGGGATTTCTTTCCGTGTGCAGGGCAAGCTGGATTTCAGCAATATTTATATGAATTCCATGCTGCGTTCGCGCTATAACGAGAATGCAGTTTACAAAGGTTTTATGGACAATTTCGGTAAAAATTCAAAGGTTAGCAACGTATGGGTCGAGCACTTTGAATGTGGTTTCTGGGTAGGGGATTACGCCCACACACCTGCAATCATTGCCGATGGCCTAGTGATCGAGAACAGTCGTATTCGGAATAACCTTGCTGATGGTGTCAACTTTGCCCAAGGCACGAGCAATTCGACTGTACGCAACAGCAGTGTCCGCAACAATGGTGATGATGGTCTCGCCGTATGGACCAGCAACGTGAATGGTGCGCCTGCTGGTGTGAACAATACATTCTCGTTCAACACGATTGAGAATAACTGGCGCGCTGCAGGCATTGCATTTTTTGGTGGCAGCGGACATAAGGCAACCAACAACCTGATTGTTGACACGGTTGGCGGTTCGGCGATCCGGATGAACACTGTATTCCCTGGATACCATTTCCAAAACAACACAGGTATTCTGTTCTCCGATACAACGATCATTAACAGCGGCACAAGTAAAGATCTGTACAATGGTGAACGCGGAGCTATTGATCTGGAAGCTTCCAATGATTCCATCAAGAACGTTACGTTTACCAATATTGACATCCTCAATACGCAGCGCAGTGCTATTCAATTCGGATACGGCGGCGGTTTCCAGAACATTGTGTTTAACAACATCAACATTAATGGTACTGGTCTGGACGGCATTGAGACATCTAGGTTCACAACCCCGCATAAAGGTGCAGCAATATACACTTATACCGGTAATGGTTCTGCCACATTCAATAATCTGACAACAAGCAACATTGCCAACCCTAATGTGAATCAGATTCAAAATGGCTTTAATTTGATCATTCAATAAATTATTTCAAACAAAAACAGGGAGCTCTATGAGTTCCCTGTTTTTTAGGTTAATTTGATGAAGTATGGGTGAACATTGATCGGGATCTGAAATAATGAAAAATAGCCGCGCAAAGTAAGTTTTTAAGATGCCCCATATTTGCTTCTGTAGTGACTTAATGTGAGAAGAGGCCAAATATATGTATAGCTGTGATAATGGGAATAGAAGTTCCCGGGCAGACCTGCGCCTGTTGGATATGTGGTTCTCCAATCGTTCTCGTGCATTGATGCAATAAGCCTTAGAATACCTTGATTCATCTCTGGTGTAGGCTTGGGTTGGACTGCAATTAGTGCGTCAAGTGCCCAAGCGGTCTGAGAAGGGGTACTTTCCCCTAATGGCACATAGTACAGGAGTCGGTCACTCTGGCAGGATTCTCCCCAGCCACCGTCAGAGTTCTGGATGCTTAAGAGCCATTTGGCTCCTTTTTGCACTGTATCATGGCTTGCAGGTAGCCCAACTGCCGTAAGACCGGTTAATGCTGCCCAGGTACCGTAGATATAACACACGCCCCATCTTCCGTACCATGAGCCATCTTTCTCCTGGTTTCGAATGAGCCATTTCGTTCCACGTTTGATCCATTCATGCTTGGTATCAAGCCCGGCAAAGTTTCCGAGATACTCGAGGGTACGTCCTGTCAGGTCAGCTTCTGAAGGGTCTGTTGCCGCAGATTTGGCACCGTCGATGGCGAGCCATGTGAGCATCTCCTTGTTCGTATTTTTTTCGAATGCTGGCCAGCCGCCATCTTTATTTTGCATGGACAGAACCCAATTCAGTCCGCGATTCCAGGATTTCTGAAACGTTGGAAGAGTAGTGGACAGGCTTCGGATAGCCCGTAAAGCTGCTGTTGTATCATCCACGTCTGGATTGATTGTATTCGACTCCGAAAATCCCCATCCTCCAGGGACTGTATTCGGATTATGGACGCTCCAGTCGGCTGTTTTATCTTGCTGATGAGAGCTCAAATAGGAGGCCGCGAGTTGAATAGACTTATGGTCATCGGTGATAGAAGCCTCCTGCAATACGTAGGTGATTAAGGCCGTATCCCACACGGTAGATGGGGAGTTTTGAATCGTTGTTTTACCTCCAGAAGAACGGCACTGCATTGCCGTGAGTCCGGTTATGGCTTTTGTAATCAGGGGATGCTGCTTATCGTATTTTAGGGCCAATAGGGCAAAGATCATGAGAATTGTACTACTGGCGTAGCTGTATAATGTGCCATCAGATTCAATCCGCTTTATCATGAACTGTTCCGCCTTCGTTCTTGCAGTGTTGTAGATGTGGCGAGGGTTCCCAAGCAGTCGGCTTCTCCCGCTTAGAATGTCGTCCTGCATTTCCTGATATCCCCGAGCAGTTGACTCATCTGCAACATTTCGTAAGTCGGTCAGATCAGACAGGTCGGGAGCATGGGGTACTGTGAGGGAAAAGCTTAAGTCTGCCATAATGAGCATGGGAGTGAGGTGAACTCTGGAATAACCGGAAAATTCAAAATAGTTGATGGGAAAATAGGTAGGGAACATCAGTATCTCCAACGGGATCATAGATATGGATAAAGGCCATTTCATTTGTCCGGTAGCCGCAAGTATGGCTTTGGTCAAAATGCTGCTAACTTTTCCGATACCTCCTTTGGACTGAATATACTGTTTGGCCCGCTGGATTGGCTCGTCCGTACTCTGGCTGTACCCGGAGTATAGCAGGGCGTAGTAGGCTTCAACTGATGCGGATAAATTTCCACCCTCTTCATCGGCGTACAATCTCCAGCATCCATCCTGTTGCTGTTCGTTAAGGATACGATCATGCAACTCCCGGATCAGCACTTCATTCGGGACTTCCAATATCCGAAAGAGAATGATGACATAAGCATCAATTACTGTACCGTTCTCAAAACAGAAATGCCAGGAACCGTCTTGTCGCTGCTGTTGCAGCAAGGAAGTCGTCATCCGACTTATTTCCTCATCAATTGTGCCCAGTACATGGCTCATTCCGCGGATACCTCCAGAGTACGTCATTTATGTATTATATGATGGCAATCAGGGGGAAATGAGGAGCAGAATGAGCGTAGAATCCAGTCCAATTTAGGATTTTCCACAAATTTAAATAAAAAAATAAAATTTCCTGTTGAAATTTTTTCCAATAAAGTGTATAAATATCTTTGTTAACGCTTACAAGATTTTGATCTATATCTTTCTCCGATACCCTTCAAAAAGGAGGTGTAAGTAATAAAACATGCAATAAATGAAAAAAGGACTTTATGATTTTGAAAATGAAATCGATTTCATTTTGTAATTGATATTTGGCTTTTCAAATTATAACAAATTAAAGGAGATATGTTGATGAAGATATGGAAAAAGAGTGCGTTAGTGTTGCTGTCCACTTTTCTGGTAACGGTGGGGTCATATGGTTCATATATGCCCAAGACTGCGCATGCAGCGGGTGAACAGGTGGAGGTATGGATTTCAACTTCAGACCCCAATTCCGAACCCGCAGTGGGACTTAGAACAGATGCGAGACTCACCAAGATTGCATCCAAAAACTTCAGCAGCAACTCAGGCAATGCCGATGTTACCATTACGGTAAATGAGAACAAAACGTATCAGCAAATGGATGGTTTTGGAGTGTCGTTAACGGATGCTTCCGCATGGCTCATGAACTACAAACTGGATAACAATAAGCGTGCGGAAGTGATGGAGAGGCTGTTTGGCACCACAGGCATTGGACTTAGCTTATTGAGACAGCCGATCGGAAGTTCTGATTTTGCCTGGGCCGCCTACACTTATGCCGATACGGCAAATGATACTTCACTCAGCCAGTTTACGATCGACCGGGACAAGGCTTACATACTGCCCATGGTCAAAGCGGCAATCGCTAAGAATCCCAATATCAAAGTAATGGGTTCCCCATGGAGTGCGCCTGCCTGGATGAAATATTCCAACAATCTGAACGGCGGCAAACTGAAAGCAGAACACTATGGAACATATGCGAACTATTTCAAAAAATACATTGAAGCCTACCAGGCTGAAGGTGTACCCATCTATGCTGTTACGTTGCAAAACGAGCCAATGTACGAGCCATCCCATTATCCTTCTATGGGTATGAATGTACAGGACCAGACAGGCTTTATCGGCGATTATCTTGGACCAACACTCCGCAATGCCGGAATTAACACCAAAATTATTGCATTCGACCACAACTTTCTGGACTGGAACTTCCCGAACCAAGTCATTACGAATCTGAAGAACGCAGGTAAGGGCAGCTACGTTTCCGGCAGCGCATTCCACCATTATGACAGTGGGGACGGATCGACCATGACCTCCATGAATAACAGTCACCCGGACAAGGAAGTTTGGTTCACAGAGGGTGGTTTCGGCAACTGGAATGATCCGCAGAATGGTACCTCTTCAGGTTTCGATAATATGATGAACGAGTTCATTAATATTACGAGAAACTGGTCCAAATCAATCATTCTCTGGAATGCTGCCCTGGATCAAAAAGACGGTCCAGCATTGCTTTCACCGAACAACACGAACAAAGGCATGATTACAATCCGCAACTCGGACAACCGTAATGATGCTCCTGAGAATAATGTCACATATCACAAACAATATTATTTGCTGGGTCACTTTAGTAAATTTGTAGTACCCAATGCATACCGCATTGACACCAACACCGGATCTGAAGTCAAAAATGTGGCTTTCCGCAATCCGGACGGTTCCAAAGTGGTAGTTGCCTACAACTCTTCCAGTTCGTCGAAAAATGTGAAGATCCAATGGGGCAGCCAAAGCTTCGTTGTCACCATTCCAGGCAAGTCCGCCATGACGTATAAATGGAATGGAAATGTTTCTTAAGGGGTAGCAGGAATTCAGATTCCCGCATCCAGCAATCTAAGGGCCGCGAGCTTGGGCACGTTCAGCACTTGCTGCGGCCATTACTAATGGGCTCGTTAACGGCTATCCAGACGGAACATTGAAACCAAAAGGGAATACAACTCGCGCAGAAGCTGCTACATCATCGAAAGAACTATTCAATTCACAAAACAATTCACAAAATAAATCTAAGATTTCAGAAAGGCTGCTCTCCAGCAAGTTTAACTTGTTGGGAAGCAGCCTTTTTGTATTCTTTGTATCTTTTTGTATCTGATTCATTCGTTTTGTTACAACGATATCCCATTTTCGATAATGACACGATTGAGCTTGGTATTCACCGGGTTGGAAATCGTATCACCCACAGGACATTTACTTTCTAGAAATTGTACAAATGATTCAACTTTTTCTTCAGATGAACTGGTTTTAATATAGAAAGTGTATCGAATATCGGAATAACCGGGACGTACATCAGATCGGTTAAAAAATCCGTCAAGATCCAGATCACCTTCAACTTCAACTCTGAAATCATCAAGGACAACATCGAATTTGGAGGCATAGACCCGGGCCACAATGGATTGACATGCGCCAAGGGAGGCAAGTAAAGCTTCTACAGGATTCATTCCCGTGTCCGTACCACCGAGGTTTGTTGGCTCATCGATGATCAGTTCGAATTGTCTTGCTTTGGTGATCACTTTAACCCCATCTTGTAGATGGGCAGTAGCTTTGAAAGTCTGAACATTAGCCATCCGATACCTCTCCTTTATAAAACATTGTATGTAACTTGGTTTAGTATGGATTATAGTTCCATGAATCACAAGCTGTCAATATAAGGATGGGAATAGATTTAGATATTCACTCTTTAAATTAAGAAACGGATAGCCTAATGGCTATCCATTTCTCTAACATTTCAACTTCTTAGCCAGTGTACTTATTCACTTATAACATGATCGTATTTTTCCTTCAAACGTTTGATATCTGCTCTCGGCGGTGCACCGAACATGCGGGAGTACTCTCGGCTGAATTGGGACGCACTCTCGTAACCAACCCGGAAGGCTACATCCGCAGCGTCAGCTGACTCAGCCATGAGGAGTCGACGTGCTTCCTGAAGCCTTAGCTGCTTCTGAAACTGAAGTGGGCTCATAGCGGTAATTTCTTTGAAATGTCGATGGAACGAGGACACACTCATGTTGGCTGTCTCAGCAAGATTTTCGATTCGAAAAGGCTGCTCCCAATGTCGAACAATATGCTCAATGGCTTCCCTAATCCGGTAGCTGCTGCTGCCTTCCACTGCAATCTGGGCCAGTTCAGCTCCATAAGGTCCCTGCAAAAGCCGGTACAGAATCTCCCGCGTATAGAGTGGGGCAAGGAACGGGATTTCTCCAGGCGTATCCAGCAGCCGAACCAATCGAAGTACAGCATCTTGAATGGAGGGCTCCATCTGTCCAACAAATAGGGCGCGTCTGGCGTTTTCTTTAGAGGTAACCTTAATATTACAATCATTCAGTACTTCAAGAATCTGGTTCTGTGTAAACTCAAGTTTCAGACTTAAGTATGGCGTATCAGTGGATGCTTTTATAATCTGACCAATTACTGGAAGGTTCATGGAAGCAATCAGATAATTGGATGGTCCGTATTCGAATCTATCCTGTGCCAGCAAGATTTCTTTCAAGCCTTGAACGATAACACAAAAGGAAGGCTTGTAAACCCGGTAAGCAGGCTCACTTATGCTGGAATGCTGATAGACATAAAAGGAAGGGATTGCCGTTTCCTTAGAGCTGTTATGAATGGAGTGACGTTTGATTAGTTCGGTGAGTTCCTGTTTCTGCTGCACTGCGTTATCGGACATACATATCCTCCTTGCGAGTTGTTCTTGCTTCATTATAAGACTTAACGACCTTAGACAAAAGTGCGCCTGAGGGAATCAGGCAATCAATTAAGACAAATGATATACCGCTTCGCTCCTTCAGTTCGGCATAATAATATTAGGCTTGCAGAATCAACAGTGTACTCCTAAATGGAGATAATAAATTCATGTACGTTAGTTCACATTCACATCATTTGAATGAAGAAAGGAAGTTATATGATGCAAAAACGGACACTGGGAAATAGCGGCTTGGAAGTTTCGGCAATTGGGCTTGGCTGTATGGGAATGAGTTACGGGTATGGTCCAGCTTCGGACAAAACGGAGATGATCGCGGTCATACGGGAAGCTGTTGAGCGCGGTGTAACTTTCTTTGATACCGCTGAAGTCTATGGTCCATATATCAATGAAGAACTCGTCGGCGAAGCACTTTCCCCTGTACGCGATCAGGTTGTCATAGCGACAAAGTTCGGATTTGACATTCAAGGTGGCAAACAGAGCGGGATGAATAGCCGTCCTGAGCAGATCAGGAAAGTTGCCGAAGAGTCTCTTAAACGACTTAAGATCGAGGCAATTGATTTGTTTTACCAGCACCGTGTTGATCCGGATGTACCGATTGAAGAGGTTGCCGGAGCCGTGCAGGATCTGATTCGAGAAGGTAAAGTGAAGCATTGGGGGCTGTCGGAAGCCGGCGTGAACACGATTCGACGTGCGCATGCCGTTCAGCCGGTCGCTGCTGTTCAGAGCGAATATTCCTTATGGTGGAGACGTCCGGAAGAAGAACTGATTCCAGCGCTTGAGGAGCTCGGTATTGGTTTTGTCCCTTTTAGTCCTTTGGGTAAAGGATATCTCACGGGAAGTTTTAATGAAAAAACAACGTTTGATCAGGGGGATTTGCGTAATATTCTGCCACGCTTTACGCCACAGGCCCTCGAGGCCAATCAAGTGTTGGTTGATCTGTTGAAAGAGAAGGCGGAGAAGATCCAAGCCACCCCTGCGCAAATCGCACTTGCTTGGCTGCTGGCCCAGAAACCGTGGATTGTACCGATCCCGGGAACACGCAAGTCAAGTCGTCTCAAAGAAAATATGGGAGCGGCGGACGTTGAACTTACAAACGAAGATGTACAGAGCATTAATGATGCAGCTGCAAAAATCACCCTGATGGGTTCTAGATATACGGAAGAATTGGAGAGAAGAACGGGTCTTTGATCCATTTTATTTTTTCCCAATCTAATTAAAGGAGTGTTTGATTATGGAGTATGTAAAACTGGGTCGTACTGGACTGGACGTTTCGAGATTATGTCTTGGTTGCATGAGCTATGGAGTCCCTGAACGCGGAATCGCTCCATGGTCGTTGAAAGAGGAAGAGAGTCGTCCTTTTATCCAAAAAGCGCTGGACTTGGGTATTAACTTCTTTGATACAGCCAACGTCTATTCGGATGGTACAAGCGAAGAAATCGTGGGTCGTGCGTTGAAGGATTTTGCTCGTCGTGATGAGGTTGTTATTGCAACAAAGGTTTACTTCCGCATGAAGCCGGGACCAAACGGTGCAGGTTTGTCGAGAAAAGCCATTATGAATGAGATTGATAACAGCTTAAAACGCCTAGGCACCGACTATGTGGATCTGTATCAGATTCATCGATGGGACAGCAGTACTCCAATAGAAGAAACGATGGAGGCCCTTCCTGACGTCGTTAAGGCGGGGAAAGTCCGATATATAGGAGCTTCTTCCATGTACGCCTGGCAGTTTATGAAGGCTCAGCATACGGCGGAACGCAACGGCTGGACCCCATTTGTCTCCATGCAGAATCTGTTGAATCTGATGTATCGAGAAGAAGAGCGGGAAATGCTGCCTCTCTGTCGTGAAGAGGGAGTGGGTGTAATTCCATGGAGTCCTCTTGCCAAAGGGCGTCTTACTCGGGATTGGGATGAAAAGACAGCCCGTTCATCGAACGACGAAGCTGGAGACCGACTTGCTGCGGGAATGGTTGATGCCGATCGTAAAATAGTGGAGACTGTCGCTGATATTGCGAACAAACGTGGTGTTTCCAGAGCGACCGTTGCACTGGCATGGGTATTGCAAAAAGAAGGTGTCACCGCACCAATTGTGGGGGCAACGAAAGAACATCATCTGGAGGATGCCGTAGCAGCCTTGTCCGTGAAGCTAGATGCACAGGAGATTGCAAACTTGGAGGAATACTACGTACCACACAAAATATACGGCATGTAAGTTCCCTCTAGCCTAGTAGCGAAAAAGGGTTGCCAATCAAAAAGAATTGTGTATAATTGGAGTCACATCAAAATACTCAAATGTTTTCTAGGGTTCCGCGACAGTTATGTCGGTCTGGTCCGAGAGAAAACTCACAGCCTATTGGTTGTGTCACGGAGGGACAAAAGCCTGGGAGATGAACTGCTTAATGCAGTTTGTTTCCCGGGCTTTTTTATTTTGGCTTCATGTAACCAATAATACACGTAGCAAAATTTGATAAGGAGTGTGACAGAAATGAACAAAACATGGTTGTCCGTCGTAATTGCAGCTTTATTTGAAGTCGGTTGGGTCATTGGATTGAAACATGCCAGTGGTTTTCTGGAGTGGGGGGCTACACTGATCGCCATTATTGTCAGTTTCACCTTGATGATCGCGGCTTCCCGCTCACTTGATGTAGGGACTGTATATGCGGTATTCGTTGGACTGGGTACAGCAGGGACTGTACTGGCAGAGATTATATTGTTTGATGCGGCGATTCAATCTGGGAAAATGCTGCTCATTGGGGTTCTTTTATTGGGCGTAATCGGTCTTAAAATGCTCAGCAAAGGAAAAACAAAGGAGGTACATGAATCATGAACTGGGTATATCTTATTTTGGCAGGTGTCTTTGAAATGATTGGGGTTCTGATGATTAATAAATTGCACAAAGATCGTAACCTGATGTCAATCATATTGTTGGTTGCGGGATTTGGACTAAGCTTTCTGTTCCTATCGTTTGCGATGAAGACTCTTCCGATGGGGACGGCATACGCTGTATGGACGGGAATCGGCGCTTCCGGGGGAGCTATTCTCGGCATGATATTTTATGGGGAACCACGAAATGTGTTAAGAATTCTGTTTATTGCCATGGTGCTTGGATCAGCAGTAGGGTTGAAACTGGTAAGTTAATGGATATTCGGGAATTGATTTTCAAAATATAATATACAGAAGTGCTTTTTAATGTTATCCTTATGTGTTACGTTTTGAAATGAGATATACGTCAAATGAATATTTGTTGCGTAAATTAAGGAGACCTAATGACATTTAAAGACTTGAATATTATACCCGCAATTTTGGAAGGCTTGAACAAAGCAAACTATACTGCCCCGACACCTATACAGGAACAGGCGATTCCAGCTGTATTGGCAGGCAGAGATTTGCTTGGCTGTGCGCAAACAGGCACAGGCAAGACGGCAGCATTTTCTGTGCCTATCATTCAGTTATTAAGCGAAAAGTCGAACGGCCCCAAAGCCGCACGCCATATTCGCTCATTGATTTTAACTCCAACAAGAGAACTTGCGATTCAGATTTCAGATAATATTAAGGCATATAGCCGTTTTACCGATATTCGTTGTGCAGCAATCGTGGGTGGCGTTTCACAAAAAGTTCAGGAGCGTGCGCTCAATCAAGGTGCAGATATTATTATTGCAACGCCCGGTAGACTGATTGACTTGGTCAATCAAAAGCGTATTGATCTGAAACATGTGCAAATACTGGTTCTTGATGAAGCAGACCGTATGCTGGATATGGGCTTCATTCATGATGTGAAACGGATTATCGCCAAGATGCCGAGCAAGAAACAGACGTTGTTCTTCTCAGCTACAATGCCTCCGGAAATTACAAAAATGGTAAAAACGCTGCTTGTTGATCCGGTAAAAGTAGAAATTACGCCCGTCTCCTCCACAGTGGATCGAATTGAACAGTCTGTGTATTTATTGGAAAATGGCAAGAAACAGAGTCTGTTGAATCATATCTTGCAGGATAAATCTATTGTTTCGGCACTGGTGTTCACTCGTACAAAGCGTGGAGCTGACCGTGTAACTCGTGATTTGTCCAAAGTGAATATTACGGCGCAGGCCATTCATGGCAACAAATCTCAAAATGAGCGTCAAAGAGCTCTGAATAATTTCAAAAGCGGAGTTACACGAGTGTTGGTAGCGACGGATATAGCGGCAAGGGGTATTGATGTTGAAGAGCTGTCACATGTAATCAACTTCAACCTTCCTAATATTCCAGAAACGTATGTCCACCGAATTGGCCGTACAGGCAGAGCAGGGCATAGCGGAATGGCGATTTCCTTTTGTGAAAAGGAAGAGCTTCCGTTCCTGAAGGATATTGAGAAAGTAATCAAGAAGACCATTCCTGAGGTGAAAAATCATCCTTATCCGATGACAAGTGTGCCTACTTTTGTAAAATCGAATCAAACATTAAAGTCTGCTCCCCATAAATCTGCAGCTGATAAACCAGCGAAGTCAAAAGCGAATCCGGCTCGCAAACCTAAATCCGAGTGGTTTAAAAAGAGTGGTAAAGCTAATCACAGTAAGCCAAACGGTAGTAAACCAAACGGTAGTAAGCCAAATAGCGGTAAACCAAACCATAATAGTACAAGTCACAGTAAACCAAAGAGCAGCAAAGTGAATAAAGCACTTTAAAATAACGAGTAAATTGCCTTCTCCATTTCGTGGAGGAGGTTTTTTTATAATCACAAAATCGATACGATATTGATAATCATTTTCAATAAGAATAGAATAATAGAGTGGAAGTTAAAAAAATGCCCAAAGGCCATTGTATAAATGCAGTGACTTGAGGCATCAGGAGGCGTATTTCATGTTCATTCAAACTCGCGTTATGGTAGTCGAAAAGGGCCATAGTCATAAACTGGTGGAACGTTTCAGTGCCCCTAGCCCTGTAGAAGAAATGCCGGGACTGATTGATTTCAGTGTAATGGTTAATAAAAAGAGTAAAGAACACGAAGAAGTAATGGTGTTAATTCGTTGGGAATCAGAAGAAGCATGGAAGAATTGGGAGAAGAGTGATGTGCATATTAAAGGTCATCGGGAGAAAAGAGGACAGGAGAAACCCGAGTATCTGATTAGCACTACGGTAAATATGTACGAAGTGCAGAAAGTGAAGACAGCTAGAGTATCGAATGCATAATTCGAATGATGAAAACCGATCTCATGAATTATTTCATGAAATCGGTTTTTTTGTTTGTATGTCCATAGAAGCTTTGTCGCATCATTTCTATGTAGAGGTTCATTATAAATACTATAATACGGAGTTAAGAACGCAAGTTGACAGGTTTTAAACATTGGAGTTATTATAGATATCTAAGATCTATAAAGGAGGTTGAGCCATGTCTGGTGAACCATTCAAAAACAAGCACAATTCAGTACCCTACATTCATTCAATGGATTTCTTATCTAATCTGGGAGTGGATATCCTGTCCTTATTGCAGCCGCAAACTGGGGAACGTATTCTGGATATCGGTAGTGGCAACGGAGATTTGACAGCCAAGATCGCAGCTGCCGGAGCGATACCGACAGGTATCGATCTATCGGAGAGAATGGTGACACTTACCCAACAGAAGTACCCTGACCTGAATGTTCAGGTGAAAGACGCTTCTCAATATCGTACAGATGAACCCTTTGACGCTGTATTCTCACATGCAGCTTTACATTGGATCAATAACCCTGCGGCAACAACCCGATCCATCTGGTTGGCCCTGCGCGAAGGTGGTCGATTTGTAGCTGAATTTGCCGGAAGCGGAAATATCGCCATCTTGATCACTGCGATGAAACAGGCTCTGGAGGAGCATGGCTATACGTGGGCAGGACGGAATCCCTGGTATCATCCCACTCTTGGTGAATACGTCAGCCTGCTGGAGCAGAACGGTTTCCGCGTCACATTCGCTCAGCATTTTGACAAGCCTGCTCCGCTCAAAGGAGAAGAAGGACTTCGGAATTGGCTAAACAGTTTTGCTGATTATTTCTTTAAGGACGTTTCCTCCGCAGACCTGGAATCAATTTATCAAGCCATTTTGACTGAGGTTAAGCCCCACTTGGAGCGGGAAGGTCAATGGTTTCTCGACACAACCCGATTACGTATCGTAGCGATTAAGGAAGCTGTCTGAGAAGATGATTCCTGTTTTACTGGAAGAATAGTTGAAATGAAATGCTTGATATTTACATGCAAACGTACATTCGGTATCATTAGATTGGGTAGGGAAAGTTGTTGTCTTCTGCGTAAAGGAGAGATACGGAATTGAAGAATAAGATTATAGAGTACTGTTTGAAGAAAAAAGGTGCAACGAAGGATTATCCCTTCGGAGCTGATCCTGTTGCTATGAAAATTGCAGGCAAAATGTTTGCGCTTATTTTTGAGGACAAGGCGGATAACGTTCGCTTGAACTTAAAATGTGATCCGATCATTGCGGAAAACCTCAGAGAGCAGCATGAAGCTGTTCAACCGGGGTATCATATGAACAAAAAGCATTGGAATACCATTGTTCTAGATGGTTCCTTGTCGGAGCAGGATATCTTTGTCATGATTGACCATTCATACGATTTGGTTGTCAAAACGCTGTCCAAGAGTCTTTTGGAATCCATATCGTAATTAGGCCACATGCAATAACAATTCAGACAGCAGATGTTCGGCGCCAATTGCAGAAAAATCAGCTTTTTTCCAAAAGAAATAGCGGTAGTCTCAGGATGTTAACTTCATATCCTGAGACTACTGCTATTTTAGTTACGTGCACATTGCACGTTACCCCAAATTCATTTTGATTAGTTCTCCTAATTGTTCAGACATGACCTCGGGTGGATGGGGCATTTCGTTCTTGATCCACCACTCGACGACCCCTACATAAGACATGACCACATATTGGAGAATGATATCCTCACTTAATCCGGATTTTCTGGCCTGAGATAAGTGTACTTCCTCCTTAAAATCCTCATTAAGAAATTCAACCAAGCGGTTGCGGAATTGTACCGCTCCCTTACTGGCCATCATCGTCGAGAAGAACAAGTAATTCTGTTCCAAATAGGTAAACCAGGGTATGATGGATTCTTTCCATTCCAAGTCTGCAACCGAATGGCAAATTTCACTTAATTCTTGGATATGCCCGTCAATGAGCTTGTCCAACAGATCATACTTATCGACGTAATGAAGATAAATGGTGCCTCTGCTAACGTCTGCTCTATCGGAAATATCCTGTAGAGTAATATCATCGAAATTTTTTTCTGACATCAATTCAATCACTGCTGCTTTGATGGCTTCCTGTGATTTTCGAATTCTTCGATCCACTTTGGTCATGTGATTCTCACCTAACTTTCTAAAGATAATAAACAAATTTATGTTTAATGTTCACTAATTAACAAAACGCGTTCAATTAACAATGGTAACCTTACTCATTCTGTCTATAATTATTAACAGATGTTCATTAATATATCAATATTTGTTTTTGTACAAGAATAGATTACATCATAGATATCATAACAACAGTTGGGGGGATGAATGATGCAACGTTTATGGACAAAGTCATTTATTCTAATGACGCTGGGTTTGCTTTTTTTATTTACTGCATTTTATATGCTGTATCCCACACTGCCGCTCTTCATTAAAGAGATGGGTGGCAATGAAAAACAGGTGGGCTTGGCCATGGGAGCTTTAATGTTGTCTTCCGTCGTCCTTCGTCCTTTTGTCGGTGGGCTACTGGATCGGTTTGGCAGACGTCCGTTTATGATCGGGGGGTTGCTTTTATTTATATTGGCGATGTACATGTACAACTGGGTTGGTGGAATCATCATGCTAATCGGACTTCGTATCGTGCATGGAATGAGCTGGGCTGTATCCACAACGTCCATGATGACAGCTGTGACTGACATGATTCCCTCCGCTCGGCGCGGGGAAGGTATGGGGTGGTTTAGCACCTCCATGACGCTGGCTATGGCGGTTGGCCCGATGATTGGTCTGGGGATTATGCAAGGCACATCATATCAGACGATGTTTCTCTTTGCTGTTGGTTTGTCCGTCGTGGCCCTGCTTTTGACGCTGGGAGCTAAAATGCGATTTCAACCACATACGGACAGAAAGAAGATCCAAATCTTCGAAAAATCAGTTTTGCCTGTGATGGCGCCAATCTTTTTTCTTTTCATTGCATATGGGGGAATTACTACATTTGTACCCTTGTTTGCGGAGCAGATCAAAGTCAATTCTGGCACATTCTTTCTGGTTTATGCCGCGACACTTGCGCTATCCCGGCCCATTGCGGGAAAGCTGTCCGATAAGAAAGGAGAGACAGCAGTCATTCTCCCGGCGCTTATCATTACGATCATTGCTTTGATTGTGCTTAGCTTCGCAACCAGTTTACTTGGCGTGCTCGCTTCAGCAGTTCTTTACGGGATCGGCTTTGGTTCCGCTCAGCCAGCTCTTCAGGCCATAACGCTTCGCCTCGCTCCCGAGGATCGGAAAGGGGCGGCCAATGCTTTCTTTTCAACGGCGACTGATCTCGGTATCGGACTTGGTGCCATGGCCCTGGGTCTGGTATCCGAATACATGAGCTATCACATATTGTTTATGGTTAGTGCTTTGTCGGTGCTGGTTTCTTTTCTGCTTTTCATGATCTACGTAAGACGGTTGTTGAAAATCAAGCAGACTTTGCCTGCCAAAACGAGTGATTCCGTTTCACTGTAGTTGAATGGTAGTGTGTTAAATCAGATTTGTAGTATAATTTGTGCAGTTAAGAGCAGCAATTATTTCATGATGCGGAGGCTTACTGCATGTTCATTAGAGAGATAGAGGAAAAAGATAATCAAGAAGTAGAGTCTTTAATTCGAAGTTGTTTGATCGAATTCGGGGCCAATAAGTCAGGAACAGCGTGGGCTGACCCGAATCTGGGCGATTTTTATCATCTTTATCAGCGCGAGGGTTCCAGGTATTGGGTGGTTGAGCATAACTCCACGGTTGTAGCTGGCTGCGGTATCGGACCTGTGGAGGGATTTTCACATATTTGTGAATTGCAGAAGATGTATGCATTAAAAGAAGCACGAGGCACCGGAATCTCATATGAATTGCTTCAGATTTCCCTTGATTTTGCCAAAGAACACTATGAACAATGTTATCTTGAGACGCTTAACAACATGGTCGCAGCCAACAAGTTCTATATCAAGAACGGTTTTATTCCATTAGAAGAACCGTTAAATGCAACAGAGCATTTCGCTTGTGATGCATGGTATATCAAAACATTATAAATTCACACCTCACGATGCACCAAAAGCCTAGTTCTAGCGGCAGATTGCCGACGTTGAATTAGGCTTTTTTGCATTTTTATATATCCATATACGTTAAAGAAACGTCAAACAGAGCTGCTCCACAATGCGGTCGGGAGAGTTGCCGCGCACGTTTTTTTGAAACAGATATGAATCATTACTCATGGCGGTCAGGAGCATGTCCGTTTTGAACAAACTGATGGCCTGCGATTCGTCATTCCCTGTTGCCATCTCTTCGAATAATCCGAATAGCTGTTGATGCAATTGCTCATAAAGAGGACTTGAAATTCTGGACTCTGATCCTTGATATACCGCATTCTCGATACCCGAGAGCAGCTCCGCATTTTTTTCTCTAAACTGGATAAATAACGTCAGCAGACCCCGCAATCGCTCAGATGGTGGATGCTGTGCATTCTCCTGCAAGCATATTTCTACTTCCTCGAAGAACAACGCAGCGTTATCTTTGATCAAGTCCATGCATAACTCACTCTTATTACGGTATCGGCGGTATAAGGTACCCGCTCCAATCTGCGCTGCGGAAGCGATCTGATTCATGCTGACCCGCTCGACGCCGTGCAGCTCGAATAATTTGCTAGCCACATCCAAGATACGTTGGCGATTCTCGGCGGCATCCCGTCGCTCCGAACGAGAGGTTGTATTGGTTTTATCCACAATCTGTCACTTCCTATCCTTAACGTCCAAAATTTGACAAGGGGAGAACCCTCCGTTTAATATCAAGAAGAGGTTAAGCGGAGAGTTCTCCCTTTAATCTTAATCAAAACGAGAGGGATGTGCAACCCATGGAGAGTCATCATAACCAAGCTGCACTTCTGGTCATGGATATGCAGAACATCATTGTATCGCATTATGCGAAGCACGAGGATGCACTGCTCCCGTTTCAGAAAGCGATAGAAGCAGCTCGCAGACATAACGTACCTGTGATTTTTGTGAAGGTTGGTCATCGCCAGGATTTCCCTCCAATCAGTGAGCGTAACAAATTGTTTGGAAAAAAGTCGAGCCGTGGTGGAGAGAACGCATCCAATCCGGCAATGAAAGTGGCAATGGACATTCACGAATCGGTTCAGCCACTCCCAGGAGAGCTCATTGTGGACAAGTTCCGCGTCAGTGGATTCTCGGGAAGCAACCTGGAGACCCTTCTTCAATCCCATGGCATTAATACACTTATTCTTAGCGGTATCGCAACAAGCGGGGTAGTGCTGTCTACCTTATGTGAGGCAGCGGATAAGGATTATGCGTTGACTGTACTTTCTGATGCTTGTCTGGATAGGGACCCGGAAGTTCATCGAGTTCTCGTAGAGAGCGTATTCCCCCAACAAGCTGATGTGCTGGCTGTAGATGATTGGATAAATACATTAATGTAAACCAATAAAATGGTCGAAGCGAAAGGATGGTTATGATGAGTGAGCTAGATCTTAATGTTTCACAAAAAGCAGCGCTGAGCCTGTTTAGTGGAGATAGTGGTGAAAACCCGTTTTCACTGATCAAGCAGTTGCGTGATACAGGCCCTGTAATTCCAGTATCTTTGCCAATGGGGGGTACAGATCGCGGGCAGTGGTTGGTTACACGAATGGAAGAAGCGTCACAAGTACTCAAAGATCACGCCCACTTCACAGTAGACCCACTCTCCATCGACGGCAATGAGAATATCCTGAAAGCCTATGTGGAAAACATAGATCCAGATGCTCCTCCAACGTTCTTTACCGGAAAATCCATGCTCTCTGTAGATGAGCCTGATCATCGGAGACTACGCCGACTGGTCTCCAAAGCCTTTACCCCAAAATATATGGAAAGTCTTCGCCCGCGTGTGCAGCAGATCGCTGATGAATTACTGGATCAGGTTCAAGCCCAGGGCGAGATGGATTTGGTCAAGGACTACGCCTATCCCTTACCGATTCATGTGATATCCGATATGCTGGGAGTACCTAAAGCAGATCGCCCGCAGATCCAGACCTGGTCCTCTGCAATTGCACACGGTCTGGGCCTCGGAGTACGTGAACCGGGAGTGGAGGAACATCTCAAAGCTTTCGGTGACTATACTGCGCAACTGGTAGCTGAGAAACGCAAACATCCTGCAGATGATTTGATCAGCCAATTGATTGCTATAGAAGAAGAGGGCGATCGACTCAGTGAACCGGAACTGTTATCCATGATTACGTTATTGATCTTTGCTGGTCATGAGACGACATCCAATCTGATTGCTACGGGTGCAATGATGTTATTGGATCATCCTGAACAATTGGAGAAGCTCAAGGCTGATCTTAGTCTGGCACCTTCTGCTGTAGAGGAATTGCTGCGTTTTAACGGGCCTGCAACCATTGCCGGACCTCGTTTTGCGACTGAGGATGTAGAGCTGGCAGGGCAACAAATCAAAAAGGGAGATATGGTCATCCCCGTGCTGAAATCAGCCAATCGGGATGAACTTCAGTTTGAACAGTCAGAGGATCTGGATGTTGCCCGTCATATTAATCGTCATCTGGCTTTTGGTCATGGCATTCATTCCTGCTTGGGAGCTCCACTTGCTCGTGTGGAGGGAGATATCGCCTTTACAACGTTGTTAAAACGCATGCCTAATCTGCGACTTAATATTCCTCGGGAAAACATTGAGTGGCATTTGGCGCTAAGTTCGCAGAGTTTGGCTGCATTGCCTGTCGCATTTTAGCAAAGCTTTAATCGGTAAGAAGAATCATATACACACAAAAAATCCGCCATGTTTGGCGGATTTTTTGTGTTATGCTATAAGTTTCATTACGATAGGTAAAATCAACAATTTCAGTATCTATTGCAGGATCTGATTGGGGAAAACACGAAATAAATCCCTCACATCATCTCGATCTTGTTGCTATAAGTTTTTTCATTGAAGGAGGTGTATGATGAAAACATTTTCTAATATAAGCATTGGCATCGTACTACTGATCTATGCTGTGCTCATCAGTATCCGTATTTATCAAGGAAACTTAAGTATGACAACGTTAGTGTGGATAACGGCCATTTCTGCGGGGGTTATTGGCATTTTAGTTGGTTTACCGATATGGTTTGCGCACATTAACCGGAAATTGTATGAAAAACTAAGAAGAATGATGAAGTAAAAAGCAATTTGATACAAAATAAATGATTTGTTACAATATTATCGACTGAATTAAACTTTACGTTTAAATTTCCTGTTTCATAAATACATAAGAGGTGGTGAACGAATGCTTGAGCTGAGTTTTGATAATCCGGATGAGCTGGTCACGGTCACGCATGCGTTATCGACTCGATCCAGAGTGGATATTCTACGACTACTGATCTCCCAAAATCTGAATATCGTTGAAATCGCGGAAGCTCTCAAACTTCCCGTATCCACGGTAGCCAGCAACATCAAGGTTTTGGAAGCAGCACGGTTGATTAATACGGAACTGCTGCCTGCTTCTCGTGGGGCCATGAAAGTATGCAGCCGCAATTACGATGATATTCATATTGCTCTTAATCTGGAGAAAGCAATTCCCAAAGGCGACATCCAGGTGTACGAAGTGGATATGCCTATCGGTCATTATAGTGATTGTGAAGTGTCACCCACTTGCGGCATGGCGAATGGCGAGGGCATGATCATTCGAGAGGATGAACCCGCCAGCTTTTATCATCCGAAGCATGTGGGAGCGCAGATTATGTGGTTTCGTAAGGGATATGTCGAATATTTAATGCCACTGGAGATTCCGGCAGAAGCGGTAATCGAATCGCTGGAACTGTCCATGGAAATATGTTCTGAAGCACCAAACTATGATCATAATTGGCCTTCCGATATCTCTGTATGGATTAACGGTATGGAAATTGGCATGTGGACATGTCCTGGTGACTTTGGAGATCGGCGTGGCAAGCTCAACCCGGCATGGTGGTTTGAATGGTCAACACAGTATGGTTTATTAAAGACATGGCGGGTGGACAAAAATAAGACGACGCTGGATATGGAGAAAATTTCAGCAGTTGATCTGGCTCAGCTTAACCTTCAAAACAGCCATAAGTTAAGGGTGCGAATAGGTATTAAACCGGATGCAGTTCATCAAGGAGGCGTAAATCTCTTTGGGCGACAATTTGGAGATTATGACCAAAATATCAAGATGACTGTACATTATGCCATTCATTAGAATGAGATGAGGAAGAAAGGCCTTGGTTGCAGATATTATGTAACTAAGGTCTTTTTTTATTTAATAATTACATTAAATATGTTTGAAAGCGTTGACAAGAGATAAACTCCCTTATATAATCCCCTATAGATACAGTAATAATGTAATAAAACAATTATATCGTTTGTATCTACAAATTAGAGTAAAGGGGATACTCGCATGAAAAAAAAGATCGGCAGGTTAGCACTGACATTATTGCTCTCATTCTCAACCGTTTTAAGTGCATGTAGCGGAGGCAGTAATGAGGCGGGTGAGAGTGGCTCTGGTGATGGAAAAGTGACATTGTCCTTCTGGACATTGTTTGATGGTGGTGATGGCGCAAACATGCAGACATTAGTTGATGAATTCAACAAAACCCATCCGGACATTGAAGTGAAGAATACCAAATTGGCCTGGGGCGAGTATTATACGAAGCTCGTAACTGCTGTGGGTAACGGCAATGGACCCGATATTGGGATTTCCCATTCCTCCAGACTGCCCGATCTGATCAATCAGGGGGTTGTCACAGAACTTGATACTCCGGCTACGGATGCAGGTGTGGACTGGAGCAGTTATAACCAGAATCTCTTGGATGCTGTTACTGTAGAAGGTCAACATTATGCAGTCCCCATTGACACGCATCCCTTTATCATGTTCTACAACAAAAAATTGCTAAAAGATGCAGGCTTGCTTGGTGAAGACGGAAAACCGATTCTGGAGCAATCGGCTGACGGGTTTGTGAGTTTCCTTCAAACTTTAAAAGAGAAGTTGCCTGCCAAAACGACCCCGTTTGCATTATCCAATAATAATGATGACCCTTACCGCCTGTGGTGGTCGCTGTACTCCCAGTTGGGTGGTAACGACGTGGTGTCGGATGATCTGAAGTCCGCAGCCATTGATAAAGAGAAAGGCATCAAAGCCGCTGACTATGTCCAGAAGCTCTATACCGAAGGTTATATCAAGAAAAATGATCCGGACTTTTACAAAAATTTCCAAAGTGGAACAGCCGCGATTATCATGACAGGGGTTTGGACGACAGGAACATGGGAATCCACCAAAGGACTTGAGTTTGGAGCTATGCCAATTCCAAAATTCTACGACCAGGAAGCAACATGGGGAGATTCCCATACCATTGTTTTGCCACTGACTAAGGATGAGGACCCGGCTAAGCGCAAAGCCGCGATGATCTTCGCTGATTGGGTTGCTGACAATGGTCAGGTCTGGGCGAAAGCCGGACATATCCCATCCAAGCCATCCGTTCTGGAAAAACAGGAATTCAAGGATCTGCCATACCGCAGTGATTATTCCGAAGTGGCAAGTGTAGTTAAATTCAGCAAACATTCCACCAAAAATGCACAAATCCGCGATGAAGCTGCCTTTAAATTTTTGAATGAAGTATGGATGAACAAAATGACCCCAGCAGATGCCATGAACAACATGGAGACAGCCATTCAGAAAATAGTGAGCGAATAGAAGGAAGACGGGTCACGCGAGCCTGCGTAATCACCATCTCTAGATAAGAGATCGCCGGCTTGCGTGCCAATCAAAGGGGAGACGCATATGAAGATCAAAAAAATGAGAGCGGATATGCAAGCGCTGGTATTTCTGCTTCCATTCTTAATTATTTATGGTTTATTTACGATCTGGCCCATGATTAAAGGTGTGGAGATGACCTTCTACAAATGGACGCTGATCAAGAAAATGGATTTTGTTGGCCTGGATAACTTCCGAAAAGTTTTTCAGGACAGAGAGGTTTGGGAAGCGATCTGGCATTCAACCTTCTTTGTTTTCTTGAGTACACCGACCATGATTATACTCGCGATTCTGCTGGCTTTGATTGCCAACCGAAAATCGTCTTTACAAAAGTTCTACCGCATCATCTTCTTTATACCAAGCGTACTCTCCGTTGCCGTCGCAGCTTATCTGGGTTTATTCGTATTTCAGCCTTATACGGGATTCGTCAATTCCGTCCTGCATCTTGTCAGGTTATTGCCTCAAAATTCCGAAATATTCTGGCTGACGGAAACTGGGCTCGCCTGGGTCGTTATTACCGTAATTACCTTGTGGTGGACAGTCGGATTCAACTTTATTTTGTATCTTTCCGCCATGCAGGAAATACCTGATGAAATTTATGAGGCAGCAAGGCTGGATGGTGCGAGTGATACACAAATATTTTGGAGGATTACTCTTCCTTATCTGAAGCCACTGACCAAAACCATTACCATGTTGCAGATTATCGCTTCCTACAAGGTCTTCATGCAGATTTATGTCATTACAGGCGGGGGACCTCTGGATCAGACACGTCCGATTATCCAGTTAATCTATCAGACCGGATTCAAGAACAACAACCTGGGCTATGCCGCAACGATGTCCTACATTTTATTCGTGATCCTGCTGGTGCTGTCGGCGCTGCAATACTGGATGACTAACCGGAAAGGGGCGGAATACTGATGAAATGGTTATATCGCACAGGTTCTGCGTTGATGGCGGTTATGTTTGCGGCCCCACTTGTGTGGATGCTGATGGTCTCCATCAAAGAAGAAGGCATGAAGATTATTACGGTTCTGGACTGGTTTAAGCCTCCTTACTCACTTGCCGTCTATAACGAAATTCTGACAACGACAAAGCTGTCACAGTGGGTGGTTAACAGTTTGTTCGTCGCTGTAGTTGTAACAGTACTGACTGTGATTTTCGCGGCGATGGCTGGATTTGCTCTGTCCAAAGTACCGTTTCGTTTCCGTACATTTGTTTTTTTCTTCATTCTTGGCGGGCTGCTGATTCCGGGTGAAGCAACCATTATTCCACTCTATCAGGTAGCCAAAGATTTGCATTTGCTGAACTCATACAGTGGATTGATTATTCCTGCTTTGGCTTCACCTGTAGCTGTCATAGTGCTCAAAAGCTTCTTCGATGGGGTTCCCAATGATCTGCTGGAGAGTGTGCAAATTGACGGTGGAGGCTTTTGGCGAATTTTTACCAGTATCATGCTGCCTTTGACACGTCCGGCTATGGCATCGATGGCGATTCTGACATTTATCGGTTCGTGGAACAATTTCCTATGGCCATTCCTTTCCATAACCGATGATAATCTGTTTACGCTGCCAATGGGTATCCCAACGCTAATGGGTCAGTATTCAGAAGATTACGTCAAACCGATGGTTATCAATGCAGTGGCTTCTGTTCCCATCATTATATTGTTTATCATTTTTGAGAAACAGATTGTTAAAGGCATCAGCATGTCCGGTATTAAGGGTTAACACTTTTTCAGGCCTATGAGCCAAATACAGAGGAGATCGGAGAGAACAAGATGACAACTAAATTTTACAACAAGGATTATCCAAGACCGCAATTTGTACGCAATGAGTGGTTGGATTTGAATGGAGAATGGGATTTTAGTTTTGATGACAATCAGGCGGGTGAAAGCGAGCAGTGGTACGACCAGAATCAGTTTCCGGAAGGGACGAAAATCAAGGTTCCCTTCACGTATGAGACCCAAGCGAGCGGTATCGGAATCGAGACATTTCATCCTCTGGTCTGGTACCGCAGAAGTGTTCAGATTCCCCAGGAAGCAAAAGGAAAACGGAGCATTCTGCATTTTCAGGGAGTGGATTATCACGCAAAATGTTGGGTGAACGGAACGGTTGTTGGTGAACATGAAGGAGGGTACGCAGCGTTTTCATTCGACATTACCCCTTATATCACTTACGGCTCGGAGAATAACATCGTACTTGAAGTAGAAGACAGTCAGAGCGCGATGCAGCCTCGGGGGAAACAACGCTGGGTGGATGACAATTTTGAATGTTTTTATGTGCAAAGTACCGGGATATGGAAAAGTGTCTGGCTGGAGCATGTGAGTGAAGCTAGGGTTGAAGCAGTCAAAATGACACCGGATATCGATCGTCATATGATTCGTGTGGACTTTCAATTGAATGGGATTGAAGGCAAGAAAAACTTACGTTTGGAGACACGGATTGAGTTAAAGGGTCAGCATGTACAAACCATCAGCCTATCTCCAGACAGACCTTGGATGACCGTGGAAGCGAGTGTTAAACATGAAGCAGGCGGGCCGTGGAAACAATCGTTATGGTCACCAGGCTCACCGAACCTGTACGATATCGAGTTTGTGATGTACGAAGATGAGAAAGAAATTGATCGGGTTCATTCCTATTTTGGTATGCGAAAAATATCGATTGAAAATGGGCAGATTCTACTGAATAATGCTCCGTTGTACCAAAGAATGATTCTGGATCAGGGCTATTGGACAGAGAGCCATTTGACCCCACCTTCAGTGGAAGCACTGATTGAGGATATCGATAAAATTGCCGAGATGGGATATAACGGAATCCGTAAACATATGAAACTGGAAGATCCACGCTTTTTGTATTGGTGTGATGTAAAAGGCATGTTGGTCTGGTCAGAGATGGCAGCAACCTTCGAGTTTAATGATGAGGCAGTGAGCAGATTCACCAAAGAATGGCTTGAAATTGTACCTCAGCAATATAATCATCCCAGCATCATTACCTGGGTGCCATTTAATGAATCGTGGGGAATACCGACGATTGGTCACGAGGTAAGGCAGCAGCAATTCACGCAATCCATTTACCATCTGACCAAAGCCATTGATCCGTATCGTCCGGTCATTACCAACGACGGATGGGAGCATACGGTATCGGACATTTTGACAATCCATGATTATGTGGAGACGGGAGAAGCCTTTCTGGAACGGTATCAGGATAAGGACTTGATCGTAAATAACAAGATTGCTTCCAATCGATGGAAGTTTGCTTTTGCTGAAGGTTACCACTATAAAGGACAACCCATTATCATCAGTGAATTCGGCGGTATTGCTTTTCAATCGGATAAAGGCTGGGGTTATGGCAATCAGGTGGACTCGGTTGAAACCTTTATTGAACGTTTCCGTTCCATCACCGAAGCGATCAAAGCCATTCCCTATATCTCAGGCTATTGTTATACACAAGTCACCGATGTGCAGCAGGAGATTAATGGTCTGTTAACGGAAGACCGTAAACCGAAAGTGCCACTGGAAGTGATCCGCAAGATTAATCTGGGGTGACAGGAGAGCTGAACATCATGCTGCGACAGGATTATCCAAGGCCTCAATTTGTACGTAAAGATTGGCTGAGTTTGAATGGGGAATGGGAATTTGAATTCGATGATGATAACAAGGGACGTTCGGAAAAATGGAGTGAGGGCAAGCAAGTATTCAGCCGCCGAATTCAGGTGCCATTTGCTTTTCAAAGTCAACTTAGTGGCATTGCAGATCCTGAATTCCACGATAATGTATGGTACAAACGGACCTTTGACATTCCGGAGAACTTCACTGGCAAACGTCTGCTGCTGCACTTCGGAGCCGTGGACTATGAAGCCTCTGTATGGGTGAACGGAAAACTGGTGGTTCGGCATGAAGGGGGACACACCCCTTTTCATGCCGATATTACGGATTCTTTGCTCGAAGGAAATAATGTGCTAACCGTACAAGCGATAGATTATAGCAGGGATGTAACGTTACCACGCGGGAAGCAGTTCTGGCAGGAGCAATCTGCCCAAATTTTCTATACCCGCACTACAGGAATATGGCAATCGGTGTGGCTTGAAGCGGTCGCACCCGTTCATCTACAGAAGGTGCGCCTGACTCCCGATGTCGATCGCAACGAAATCGAAGTTACGGCTCATCTCCAAAGGAATCAAACAGAACCAAGGGATTGGGAAGTGCAAGATATCAGACTACGTGTACAAATTGCCTATCAGGGAGAGCAGTTGTCTGAGGATGAATATCGAATTAGCGGCAGGACAGAGACCCGTACCATCGGGCTTCACACCTTTAACGAGCATGGCCTTGGCAGGCTATGGTCACCAGAGCACCCCAATTTGTATGATATTCATTTCACTGTATTGGTGGATGGTGTGCCCGTCGATGAGGTCGATAGCTATTTCGGCATGCGTAAAATCTCCATTGAACAAGGCAAGCTGTTTCTGAATAACCGTCCTTACTATATGAAGCTTGTTCTGGATCAAGGGTATTTCCCGGAGGGGAATCTAACTCCGCCGAGTGATGAGGCCATTCGGCGTGATGTGGAATTAACGAAGGAACTGGGGTTTAACGGAGCCAGAAAACACCAGAAGATTGAAGATCCGAGATATCTGTACTGGTGTGATAAGCTGGGACTGCTGGTGTGGGGAGAGATGGCGAATGCTTACGATTTCTCAGAACAATACGTCGCCCAGGTAACACGGGAATGGCAGGAGGCGCTGGAAAGGGACTACAACCATCCATGTGTTGTGGTCTGGGTACCTCTTAATGAAAGCTGGGGTGTTCCGAACATCCTGACCAGCAAGGAGCAGCAGTATCACGCCTTGTCGATGTATTATTTGACCAAGTCGCTAGATTCCACCCGTCCGGTCATTTCCAATGATGGCTGGGAGATGGTTCAGACAGACTTGTATAACATCCATGATTATGAATGGAGGAGAGAGGTTCTGGAGGAACGCTACCGCACTCGTGAAAATGCGGTAAACGCCCTTCCGGGCAGTCGAAAGCTTAGCGTGGGTAACTATCGTTATGAAGGACAGCCCATTTTAATTACCGAATTCGGTGGAATCGGGTATAAGAAAAGTGATTGGGAAGGCTGGGGTTACTCCGGAGCGGAAAATGACGAAGATTTTGCACAGCGATTGCATGCCGTAGTACAGCCACTATTGGATTCTCCAGTAGTAGAAGGATTTTGTTACACACAGCTGACGGACGTGGAACAGGAAATTAACGGTCTGTTGACGTATGACAGACAGCCCAAGATGCCGATAGAGCAGATTCGGGCCATTATTGAAGGACATTATCCATCGTCGGCCGGCGAATAAGGAGGGGAATACGTGTTGAACACAAAGAAGATAAGTAGCTCCTGGGAAGGCGATTTTCAAGGGGAAAAGGCCATTTACCTTCGCTTTGGTTCCAGTGAGGCTGTTATGCTACCGGAGATAGGTGGTAATCTGGTCGCTTATCGTGATCTTGAGAGGGGGCTTCGCTTCCTTCATGAACCGTCACCGGAAGAGATGGATTCATTCATGGCAAGACCCATGATTCACGGGATCCCCGTTCTGTTTCCGCCAAATCGCTATGAGGACGGGCGGTTTGCCTGGAACGGGCAGACGCTTCAGTTTCCGGTCAATGAGGAAGCAACAGGCAATCATTTGCATGGATTTTTGTATAATACGCCCTGGGTTGTGGATGAGTATGGACATACCGAGAATGAAAGCCATGTATCGGTGTCCATTACCGTTGATGAAACTCATCCGATATTCGTATGCTTTCCTTTTCAATTCAGTATTACATTACGCTACTCGCTGAGCAGTGATGGACTCATGCAGCATGTCCGCATTCGCAATCATGGAAGCTCCTGCATGCCGTGCCTGATCGCTTTTCATACCTCAATTAACGCTCCCTTTAATCCGGGAGGATCGGCTCGTGATTACAAGCTCAAGCTGACCATTGGAGACAGATGGGAATTGGATCAACGTATGCTGCCAACGACATGTTTTCAGCCGCTGATTCAGGAGGAAGAGCATATGCGAGACTCCGGGGTATATCCGTTCTTTGCAGAAATGGATAATCACTACACTGCTGTACCGCAAAACGGGAGAAACCGGATGGAGCTTCAAGATACGAAGGATGGAATGACATTGGTTTACGATGTGGGAACTTCCTATAAACAATGGATGATCTGGAACAATCATGCGGAAGAAGGTTTTTTCTGTCCCGAACCACAGATTAATCTCGTTAATGCACCTAACCTAGATATGCAAGCCGAGGAAGCTGGATTATTTAGTTTGCAGCCGGGAGAAATCTGGGAGGAAACGAGCAGATTATATCTGCGTCATTCGTAAAAATAAAGATGAAGGGGAGCAGCCAGGACAGCTAATGCTGTGATCGCTGCTCCTTTTAAAAACCAATGAATGCAGTGAATTCAGCCTGTCGTCGCCACACTGAATTTAAAATAAGATAATGCCTGCTGCTCCAGCCACACTGAGAATCAAAAGGGGATGAAGCTTGTACTTGAGCAGGAGAAACAAACAAACTCCGCTAATAAGTAGTGTCGCGATCCATACCCAGCTTATTCCTGCGTCTTCACTTGGATAACTAAAATGAATGGCAGCATAGATAATGAGTCCCGTCGTTACGGGGCGTAAGCCATATAAAGAGGACTTTACCCATGAATTGTCGTGCATCCGATAAAATAAGGCGGAGAGTAGCACAATTACGACGAGTGAAGGCAAAATCATACCTGCAGTAGAGACAGCGGCTCCGATATAACCTGCCGTCCGATAACCAATCAACGTGGCGGCATTGGTTGCAATCGAGCCGGGCGCCATACCGGCCAGCGCTACGGTTTGTTGGAATTCAGCGCTTGTCAGCCATCCTTTTTCCGTTACCTCGTGTTGAATGATCGGAATAACGGCGTAACCGCCACCAAATGAAACGAGGCCTACACGTATAAACATCATGAACAGGTCCCAGTACATCTCAATCGCTCCGATTCGTCTTACTTAAATGTAATATTCCAGTTCCGGATAGCTGCCTGTTACAGACTTCTTTTCCATTTTCACTTGAAGGCCCAGCCGTTTTTTGATCTGAATCATGGCCATGCCGCATATCAATCCCGAAATAATAAGATAGAGGGGATGGATTCCTGCAAACAACAGCACGGCTACGGTCACAATGGCAGCTATTGCTGTTGTTGTATCTAAGATGGAGTATCTGGCCGTCCGATAAGCTGCCATGCTAATTAGTGCAATAATGCCACCGTTCATTCCTTTTAAAGCAGCTTCAACTTTGGGTTGGTTACGAAATAGGATGGCGAATACGCTGATCAGGATCACAATCAAAAACGTGGGACATGTCACGCCGATGACGGCAGATACAGCTCCCGCAATTCCTGCCTGGCGATGTCCGATCATCGCAGCGGCATTGACGCCAACTCCTCCGGGAGCCGAGCCGGCAAGCGATATAAGCTCACTGATCTCGTCCTCTTGCATCCATTTTTTCTTGTGCACTACTTCGCGTTCGATAATTGGCAGCATCGCATATCCGCCTCCAAAGGTGGAAGGACCGATGCAAAAGAAAGTCCAAAAAAGCTGGATCAGTAACATAAATGGTTCTTTCAGGTTCTTGATGCTACCCTCATCCTTTCCATCATGCATGATGAATTCGAGGCATCGGCATGGACTCCTTGCCAAGCTCAGCCCAGATGTATTTGAGTAGAAGCTCTGACTTGAGTTCGGTGTACTCAGGTTCATTCCACAAGTTAAAACGTTCATCGGGATCCTGTTCAAGATCGAAAAGTTCACCATAGGTTTGATTGTAATAGACTGTGATTTTATACCGCTGTTCGACATATGTTTTTTGATGAATCGTCGTGGGTTCGTGTCGAAATTCGCAGAGAGCATGATTACGAACGGCTTCCTTGGCGCCCAGCCACACTTTCTTCTGATCGATGCCCGTCATGGCGTGCGGAATTGCAATGTTGCAAAGGGACAAGAAGGTGGGAGCCAGATCGACCAGCGATTGTATGGCATTTGATTTTTTCGCAGCAGGCACCTCACCAGGATATCTTACGATAAATGGGATTTTGATAAGATCTTCGTAATGGAATCCACCCTTGGCCTGAAGACCATGCTGTCCGAAGAAATGACCATGATCGGTTGTGAAAACGACGATCGTATCGTCTGCAATACCCAACTCATCCAGCTTATCGAGAATTTTGCCAATATATTTATCCATCATGCTGATCATTCCGTAATACACGCCGACCAGTTTTTTCTTGTCATATGCCGTTAGCCGTGATTTGTCGCCATATTCATAATAATGATGCGAACGGTAGCCGTGAATGCCGAAGCCGGTTTCAACCAGGTGCTCAAAATTCGGATTCTCATCCTGGGTCAGTTGGAAATGTGGTGGGTTACGATCATGCTCTCCAGGTGTTATAGAGGGAATCGTCAAATCATCGGGGTCATACATGGAATCCCAAGGTTCCGGTACCAGATATTCCGGATGCGGGTCGAAAAAGCTGGCCCACAGAAAAAATGGATCATTAGCATGGGTGTATTGCTCCAAAAGGGAATTGGTTCGTTCGGCGATCCAGGTGTTGTAGTGATATTTCTCAGGGATGGGCCACTTATACGTTACGGAAGGGTCCATCGTCCCAGTTGGGGGAAGGAAGTAATCCCTCCAGTTCGTACATCCCTGTTCTTCCAGCCATAGCGCGTAATGCTGACCGACATGCGCTTCATTCGTATGATTACGTGTTAACTCTACGTGGTCAAAGCCGTAAAATGGACCGTGGAAATGTCTCCAGTACTCCAAATCCTGCAGAATGGGATACGCTTCAGACGACGGGTATTCCTCTGTAGATTTTAAAGGCTGAAAATGTGCTTTACCTACTAGGGCAGTGCGGTAGCCTGCCTCCTGGAAACTTTCCCCGACGGTATGTCGATCTTCAAGCAGTTTTGTGCCTAACGTCCAGGCTCCATGCTGACTGGGGTACATGCCTGTAATAATAGAAGAACGGCTAGGAGTGCAGGTAGGGTTTGGGCAATAAGCCCGATCAAACGTTGTTCCTTGCCGGGCAAGACGGTCCAGATTGGGCGTGGAAATCTCAGACTGAAAAGCCCCGATCGTGTTCCAGTGCTGCTGGTCACTAGTGATTAGCAAAATGTTAGGTGTTCTCGACAAGTGTAATCGCCTCCTAGTAAGATGATATTGAAAAAAACGAGTTATAAAAATAGCCCGGTGTTATATTTTTATTGTCATTTTGTTATGATCAAACAAAATAGGAGAAGGAGGGAACTCCCTACGATGCAGGAATATGAGTACGAGTATGCAGAATTCATCTACTATAAGCCAGGATATTTGGATAAAGAGGAACACATTTGGCCAGTCCGGGCAGGGCGAAGTATAGCCAAATCCAATTACCGGGTTGGCCCCAAACGTATCGAGTGTTACAGTCTTCATTTTGTGCGTGAAGGGATGGTTAGGCTTGAGTTTGATGGTAAACGAGTGGACCTGCAGAAGAATGATCTGTTTTGTCTGTTTCCCGGCAGAACCTATTACTATCACATGCTTGCCTCGGAATCTCCGCTGCAAATGAACTGGCTGGCATTGGATGGGCCTAAAGTTAAACCTTTATTGGAGCTGGCTGGCTTGACTCCGGAAAGTCCGTTCGGCAAACAGATGTTATCTCCACGGGTCCACGAAGCATCCGAACGTCTGATTCATGCATTGGCATGTGTGGAACGGTGGAAGCCAGCAGTATCCCTGGAGTTGCACGGATTGGTATATGGATTGTTGGCCAGTCTTGTTCCAGACACCAACTGCGCGCAGCCTACAGAACTGGCAAGTTGGATTCATGAATGCATGGATTACATGGAATTGCATGCAACAGAGGGCATTTCGGTGCAACAGGTTGCCGACTTTGCAGGGGTTCATCGTTCATATTTCTCCAACATGTTCACCACTCAGGTTGGACTGCCTCCGTTAAAATTCATGCAGAGAATACGAATGGATAAGGCCAAACAGCTTCTAAAGGATACGGATGCTACCGTTACGGAGATTGCTTTGTCGCTGGGTTATCCGAATCTATATTCATTTACCAGAGCATTCAAAATCTATTATAAAGTACCTCCAATTATGATGCGGAGAACCTCAAGCTGATCCTGAATATACCGATGTCCAGTATGGAGAACGCTTACTTTTTTTAATGGATCATGAAAAAGGAGACTCCCACAATGAAGCTCTCTACATTGCAGAGATGGATTTCACCGAAACGCAGCATTCAAGGCAAAATTTTTATCGCTTTTATTGCCGTTACGCTAGTATCCATTATTTTGATTACGGTCATTGTTTATATGAGCATGCGTGAGACGATTACGCAAAATGCCATTACGTCGGTTTCGGACAGCATAAGGCAGGCAGATGAATCATTGAACATGATGCTGGAAGAGATCGACCGGCTGAATACGGTCGTGGTGACTAACAAAAACACGGTCATTGACACTTTGCTCAGTCCGAATGAGGAGATCAGCTATGAGTGGTTTCAGGAGCAGAAGCGGATGGATGAATTTCTATCGTCGCTGATCGATTATAAAGCTTACATTTCACGGATAGCCGTTGTGGGCCTGGGCGGGAAAGTTTTTTTCTCAGGTGGACCTTGGCTGGACAGGACCATCTTGGGAACGCCAATGATGAATTACATGCTGCAAAATGGATCAAAGCACGCATATTTCAAGCAGACAGGAGTGTCGAATGCCATCACCATCGGTCGGGAAATCCGTTATAACCGTGCGACTATTGGGTTTGTCATGGTGGATCTTAATTATGAGTTTATCCAGAAAACATATGACGTGAGACCAACTACAGATAGCATGATCTATGTACTGGACAAGGGAAATCAATTTATCTATGAAACCCGAACTGACTCACCTCTTACTCCAACTTACCAGCAAATTAAGGAGATCAATCAGCAATTTAAAACAGATGGCGAAGCGGTCAGGCGGTACATTGATGGAAAAGAATATATCGTTGTTTGCCGTCAATCCGACTATACTGGGTGGAGTACTATTTCTTTGGTTCCGATGGATTCTCTGCTGACCGAATCGGTGAAGCTGCGCAACCTGCTGGCAGAGGTGTCCATTATTGTGTTTGTCGTTGTTCTGATCGTTTCACTTCAAGTCTCTTCCCGAATTACCCTGAATATCCGGAAACTAAAATCACTGATGATGTTGGTTAAGGATGGGAATCTGACACTTCCCCAGAATGAGATTAACAGTGAAGATGAGACAGGACAACTGTACCATGTCTTTAACGGTATGGTGGAAGAATTGAAAGATCTGCTCGAAGGAATCCGCGTCAGCGAGAAAGAGAAGCGGGAAGCTGAGCTTACTGCGCTCCAAGCACAAATCCATCCTCATTTTTTATACAATTCGCTCAATACGATCAAGTATCTGGCCAGGATGAACGGAGTGCCTAACATTGAAGCGGTCTCGGGATCGTTGATTGAGCTCATGCGAAGTGTCCTCGGTAATTCAAGCGAATTCCTTACGGTACGTGAAGAATTGGCATATGTTGAGCACTACATCTCCATCATGAAGTACAGATATATGAAGCCGATTCGGATGATTACCGAAATTGAGGATGACGCATTGCTGGATTGCCGGGTGTTGAAGCTGATGCTACAGCCACTGGTTGAAAACGCAATTATTCATGGAATCGGACCGCTCGAACAGGATGGATTCGTGTTGATCCGGGTGTATGAGGAAGGAAACAAACTCAATATTGATGTGGTGGACAACGGAAAGGGGATCACGGAGGAGCAACGGGAGTATTTACTGAAAGGTACGGGTACAAACGGAGAAACATCACGTTTTAGTGGAATGGGTGTACGTAATGTACACGAACGAATCGTTCGCACGTACGGCGACTCGTATGGCGTCCATTTGTGCAGTGAACCAGGGGTGTACACTAAAGCTGAAATTCGGCTCCCCAAACTGGAGAAAAGTATGGAAAATACCAAACGAGAGGTGATATAAGCCATGTTTCAGGTGCTACTCGTCGATGATGAACCGTTAGTACGCCATAATCTATGGACCTTATTGGACTGGGCTGACTATGGATTTGAATTATGCGGTCAGGCGCATAATGGGTTAATCGCTTTAACGATGATTGAGCAGTCGCCACCGCATATTGTCATTATTGATGTAGATATGCCTGAAATGAACGGTGTAGAGCTCAATCGGACAATCAAGGAACGTTTTCCATGGGTTAAGACGATTATGCTTAGCAGCTATGACGATTATGATTATGTGCGGGATTGCCTGAACAATGGCTCCATTGATTATTTGCTCAAGCATCGATTGGACGAGTCAACACTGCTCAACATCCTGAATAAAGCCGTATCGGAATTGCAGCAGGAAGATCGGTTGCGTGAGAAAGAGGTCGCTGAGAGCGCCATAACTGAGAAAGTGAGTCCCGAGGTTATGCGCGATTATTTGCTGTATTTGCTCAAAAGACAGACGAAAACAACGTACGGGTTTGAAGACGTTTCCCAGAAAGACAATCTGTATCCGCATGCATCCAGATATGCAACAGCAGCTATACAGATTGTTCCGTTCCTGCTGCTGACAGAGTCGTACAGTGACGTGCAGACCAATGCCCTGGTTCAGCAGGTCGTTGATATGATGCAGCAGAGCCTGGGTGATATCCATGAGCGGACAGCGGTGTACGTTGAGGAAGGGCGATTTGTTATCGTGTTTTCTTTCAGGGAACGAAGCGAACACATCATGCAGCGTGAGGTAGACGGACAACTGCGGAAGATTCAGCATGCATTGGAACTGTTCCTGAATTTGCAAAGTATAACAGCAGTAGGACCTATATGCACCAGTCTGTCACAGCTGGCATCCAGTTACTGTTCAGCCGAATACGAACTCGATGGATCTTCGTCTGTGAAAACGTTCAGAAGCCATACCCTCCAAATTGAAACTCCATGTTCGGACAAGCATTCACATGAAAACAATCAGAGTCAGCGAGTTTCACTGACCATTGAGGAGCAGAAGCAGCTTCTGTTATCCATAGAAAGGTTTGACAAGCAAGGCGTGCATCAATTGATTTCCTCCATTCTTGCTTCGATAGACCACCTACCTATCCATTCACATACGGTTCAGATGGTTGTCAGCGAGCTCATGCAAACGGGTGATAAAGCATGGAGGTCATGCTTGCCTTCTACAGATCCAGCGGTAGCTAATCTGCCTTCAAGAAGCGAGCTTGGGCGGATGAAAACGATAAGAGAACTGGAGCAAGGCCTGCAATCCTTTTTCTCCAGCCTGTTTCATTTGCTGAATCAACATCGTGTAATCGGTTCCTATTCTCGCCATGTCACGCAGACGATCCAATTCATTCTGGAGAGGTATTCCGGTTATGTCACATTGGAGCTTGCGGCAAGCGTAATCGGCCTGAATGCCTCCTACTTAAGCAGAATATTCAAAGAGGAGACGCAGCGGACTTTTTCAGAATATCTGAATCAGGTTCGGATTGATGCAGGGTGCAAGCTGCTGGACAGCGGCCGATACTCGATTAAAGAAATAAGCATGCAAGTGGGATTTACGACACACAACTACTTTTTCAAAGTATTCAAAGAAATAACGGGTTTAACACCGCAAGCGTATTTGAGCAATCCAGGAAAAAGGAAGAACGAAATGAAACTCCCGACTTTGCACTTGGGAAACTAGGCAGATAAGAGCAGAACTCTAAACTCGTAAAATATGTGGAGTAAAGGGTCATATTATTGTAATTACCTTCCATGCCCGGTGAATTATAATGAGCACACACCAACCGTGAACGCTTACAAATTACGTTGGTGATAAAGAATTGTGGGGGGCACAACTTTATGCGCAAACGCTGGGGAAGAAATATGATCATGATGATGATCGCTTCCAGTTTGATGCTGGCTGGATGCAATTCCGGTGGAACCAATAACGAAGCTTCACCAGAGGTTTCGAAGAACGACATTCATACGACCGGGTTTCCGATTGTGGACGAACCGGTGAATCTCAAGATGTTTACCCGAATTGCACCCGTAAATGGCCCTTTCAAGGAGATGCCGGTTTTCCAGGATTATGAGAAATTAAGCCATGTGAAGGTTGAATTCATTGAAGCGCAGACAGATGGTTTTCAGGAGAAAAAAAATCTGTTGTTTGCTTCGAATGAACTGCCGGATGCCCTGTTCCGTTCAGGTATTTCCCCGCTTGAAGCCATCCGCTATGGCTCTGCCGGCCAATTGATCCCACTGGAAGGCCTTATTGATGAATATGCTCCGAATTTGAAGAAATTAATGGAACAATACCCCGAAATTCGCTCAGGTATTACTACACCAGAGGGCCACATTTATACGATTCCGGGTATTGTTACGCTAAGTGCGGCACGTACGGATAAGAAATGGATTAATCAGATGTGGCTGGATAAGCTGAATCTGGAAGTACCTGAAACTACCGAAGAACTCTACAATGTGTTGCTTGCCTTCCGTGATGGTGATCCGAATGGAAACGGCAAACAGGATGAACTTCCGATGACAGCTCGTGTTGGATTGGCTGTGGTTAACGCGATGAGCGGATCATTCGGCCTGGATTCACAGCTCGGCTATAACATCAATATTGAAAATGACAAAGTGAGTATCTGGATGGGCAGTGACCAGAATAAAGAAATGCTGATGTACTTAAACAAGCTGTATAAGGAAAAGCTTCTGGACCAGGAAATATTTTCACACACAGAAGCACAATACCTGGCCAAGCAGGGATCGGGAAATACAGGTTTTTTCTTTGACCAGACGAACAATAACTTTCTGTCGATACAGGACCAATATACCGGTATCGCCCCACTGGAAGGTCCGCAAGGTGACCGATTGCAAAGTCAGGCTCTGCCAATCGCCAGAGATTTTGGAGCCTTTGCTATCACATCCGTCAATAAATATCCGGAAGTGACGATGCGCTGGATTGATTATTTCTACAGTGACGAGGGTTCTACCCTGCTCCGATTTGGAAGAGAAGGCGAGCATTACGAGATGAAGGACGGTATTCCTTACTATAAAGAGGACTTCCTGAAAGAAATCAGTAACCAGGCCAAAATTACGCCTTATGCCGGCGGAGGCGCGCCACATCTGATCAGTGAACAGGTGGCTTCTTTTATCAATCCACCTCAAGTGCAGGAGGCGCAGCAAAAGCTCGATCCGTTTATGCCAAAAGTCCGCTATGCAGCTCCGATGTTTGATGAGCAAACTGCCCAGGAAGTCAACATTCTGCGAAATGATATTGATAAATATTACGAAGAACAGAGTACAAAATTTATTGTGGGTGCAATCGGTTTTGACAAGTGGGAGCAATTCCAGGCCACACTCAAAAAGATGAGAGTTGAGGAACTGGAGAAGTTGTATCAGGATGCCTTTGACAAGATGCAGAAATAATGCTGAAACATCATGGATGAGGAGCAATTGCCTATGAAAAGCGTCAAAACCGATACAACGATCACGATGCCACGAAGCCATCCGAAAAAGAGTTCAGGCCTGTTGAGGCAAATGGGTAAAAGATTGGACCTGTACCTTATGCTGCTTCTGCCAGTCACTTGGTATGTGGTATTCCACTATGCCCCGTTGTATGGACTGCAAATTGCGTTCAAAAATTTCAATCCGGCTAAAGGGATTTTGGGCAGCAGCTGGGAAGGCTTTGGCCACTTCGAACGATTCTTTGATTCCTATTATTTCTGGAGACTTCTATGGAATACATTATCGATTAACTTGTTCTCCTTATTGATTGCTTTTCCGATTCCGATTCTGCTAGCACTAATTATTAACGAAATTCGCAATAAAGCCTTCAGCAAGTGGCTGCAAAATATTACGTATATTCCCCACTTTATTTCAGTGGTCGTTATCGTTGGCATACTGAATGTGTTTCTCTCGCCTCATACGGGTCCAGTCAATCTGCTGATTGAGGCATTCGGAGGTACACCGATCCGTTTTCTTGAGGAAGCAGGTTGGTTTAAAACCATTTTTATCAGTTCGAATATATGGCAGAACATGGGCTGGCAATCCATCATCTATATTGCAGCGTTGAGCGGAGTGAACCCGCATCTGTATGAAGCTGCCAAGATGGATGGAGCATCAAGGCTGCGGCGCATTTGGCATATTTCGCTACCCGGTATCGCTCCGGTCGTAATCATTTTGCTCATTTTGGATATCGGTCATTTCATGAACGTCGGGTTTGAGAAAATATTGCTGATGCAAAACAATCTCAATCTGGAATCGAGCGATGTCATTTCAACGTTTGTCTATACGACAGGTATCCTCAAGGGAGAATACAGCTATACAGCTGCTATCGGGCTTTTTAATTCAATCATTAATCTGCTGTTACTTTTACTGGTCAATCGGATTGCGCGCAAGACGTCTGAGACGAGCTTATGGTAAAGGAGGGCAAGATCCCATGTCCAAGCAGGCGACATTACAAGCCAGTTCCAATGAACGGATTTTCGATGTAATCATATACATCATAGCCTCAATCATTATCATCGCAGTGTTGTACCCACTGATTTTTATCGTGAGTGCTTCATTCAGTGATCCCACGAAAGTATTGAACGGAGAAGTCTGGTTACTGCCCAAAGGACTGACGTTGGACGCCTACACGAACATCTTGCACAACGAGAAGATTTGGCTGGGGTACCGTAATACGATATTTTATACGGTCGTGGGAACTGTGATTAACATTATCATGACCGTGTTGGCCGCATACCCTCTTTCCAGACCCGACCTTCCTGGACGTAATGTAATCATGGTGTTTATCACGCTAACGATGTTCTTCAGTGGCGGATTAATTCCAACGTATCTATTGGTTAAAAATTTGGGCATGGTGGATACGATGTGGGCTCTGATCATTCCCGGCGCAATCGCTACGTACAATCTGATCGTGATGAGAACATATTTTCAGTCGAGTATTCCTTGGGAGCTGCAAGAAGCTGCCCACATGGATGGGTGCTCCAATTGGCGGTTACTTGTGAGCATTATCCTGCCCCTGTCCAAGCCGATTCTGGCCGTAATGGTGCTGTTCTATGCCGTAGGCCACTGGAATTCTTTTTTTAACGCGCTCATCTATATTCGTAACGAAAATCTGCATCCACTTCAGTTGGTACTACGCGAAATTCTGCTGATCAGCCAATCCGATGCCGTAGATGGTAGCCTTGGATTGGAGGACAAAATCTTGCTCGCGGAGAGCATCAAGTATGCGGTGATTATCGTCTCCAGTTTGCCTGTACTGTTGATGTATCCTTTTGTGCAGCGCCATTTTGTTAAAGGGGTCATGATTGGATCGATTAAAGGTTAAATCCATATCAACCACAATGATGGAGGACTTATGTTGAAATCAAACGCCAGAATTAGTATAGATTGTAGTCGCGTAAGCGAGCATGCGGTCAACCCTTATTTGTTTGGGCATTTTGTGGAAGACATCCGGGACCATATGGAAGCGATGCTTGCATTTCCATTGAAGGATATGGACTTTGAAAGCGAGGCTGAATTAAGGACTTCTGTATCAGGAAGTTGGTACGCTTACACCAACGGGAGAAATACGCAATATGCGATGGAAGCTCCAGCCCCCAGACATTCGGGCCGCGCTCAGCGTATTCGTATCTTTAGTGATGATGAAGCATACTCAGGGATTGCACAAAAATCTGCCTTGAAAGGCCCCATGGATTACACCGTACGTATAGTTGCGCGTGCCTCCATTGAACTCCAGTATTTGATGGTGGAGGCGGTCGATAGACGTACGGAAGAAGTGCTCGGTCAGTTGAAAATCGAATTGCACAGCCATAACTGGCAGGATTATGAAGGACGACTGACGATCCTACGTGCTTGTCCTGATGCAGAAATTCGGGTGTATGTTCCGGCGGAGCATCCTAGATGGATTGACCATGTCTCCACGGGAATGCTCTGGCTGGACCATGTGTCTTTATTACCTGTGGATCATATTGCCCTGGTAAAACGCGAAGTAGTAGAGATGACCAGAGCGCTAAACGCAGGCATGATGAGACTCGCAGGGAACTACATTAGTGCCTATCACTGGGAGCATGGCATCGGGCCAGTTCTTGAGCGACCAGTCATGTACAACGAGGCATGGGGAGGATGGACCAGCAAGTATTTTGGAACGGATGAATTTATCCGCTTTTGCCACGAACTGCAAGTGGAACCTTTGATTTGTGTGAACGATGGATCGGGTACACCTGAAGAGGCCGCCGAATGGATTGAATATTGTAATGGAAGTGTAGATACCCCAATGGGAGCCCTTCGGGCGAAGAATGGATCGCCGGAACCATATCATGTCAAGTATTGGGAGATCGGCAACGAGGTGTGGGGACAATGGCAGGTGGGTGCTTGCTCTGCGGAGCAATTTGCGGAGCGAACTGTACAGTTTGCCAAGACGATGAAGGAATCAGATCCTTCCATTGTATTGCTGGCCTGTGGACATTACGAGCAGGATTGGAATAAAAGCGTGCTTGCTCTGGCAGGGGAGCATATCGATTATCTAACGTTACATTTGTATCATGGCTACGGTCCCTTTGACATGAATCGGGATACGCCGGCTGAGGATCGATATAAAGCAATGGCTAGTTATCCCGAGTGGACTCGGCACTATATACGTCAGACAATGGAGGCTATCCATTCCGACATCAAACATCAGCATGTGAAGCTGGCCATCACTGAATATAACACGATGTATTATCCAAACACTGTGCGAAAAGGACTGCCAGACGAGCATACCCTTGGAGCAGCCGTGGCGAATGCCGCCAATCTGAATGAAATGATTCGTTGCAGCGATAGCGTGCACATCGGCAGTTTCTCCGATCTGGTCAATGGTTGGCTCGGGGGATGCATCCGTGTCGGGGATTTCTATGCCGATCAATATCGGGGCAAGCAGGCTGGATGGAGTGGACACCCACTCACGATCTATGGAACTCCTACCTATGAAGTATTAAAGCTTTACGCGAATCGGGATATTCGTCATATCCTACCCGTAGAAGCTGAATGTGGGACATTCTCTGTAACTTCAAATAAAAAAACGCCTGTAGAGCTGGACGCACTCCCCGATCTGGATGTTGTAGCCGGAACGAATGATGATAGCAGCAGGGTCACCTTGTTTATTGTGAACCGAAGCTTAGAAGAGGTGCGGGTTGAGCTGGATTTACAATCTTTCGATGCGAGCGAAGAGGGGACCTTATATGAGATTACCAGCGATTCGCATAATAACATCAACTCCGTCTTTCAACCCGATCATATCAAGTGCACAGAACGGAGTGTTTTGACCGAGAATTGGCAGCATGGTTACGTATTACGTCCTTCATCCATCTATGTACTGGAGTTTGGAAAGGCAGACTAATTGAATTGACATCCTGGGGTGTAGACAAATAGGGTTTCAGAACTTATACCTAAGTTCTGAAACCCTATTATCTATTCTATGGTGTCCTAGGCAATACTTACCTGACGAAAGCAGGCGTTTTAAATAGTAACTTGCGTTCGTTTATACAAAACAGGTATTGCCGCTGCTATAAGGATCACACCCATAATGGCGGGTGCAGCATGACCAAGTGATACATAGATTTGACCTCCAATAATAGGACCAATCATTCTTGCTAAAGCCTGAATAGATTGGCTCCCCCCTTGAATCCTGCCTTGTTCACTAGACTCGACAGAATTGGATAGCATGCCATTGAAGGAAGGCCCAAAGATCGAATCACCAAAACCAAATATAAACATGCCCACGATAAACAGTGGATAGAATGAGAACAAAGTAGACAGTGCGATCAGACTGTAGCCTATAATCTCTGAAACCATTCCAAGAATGGCTATCTGTTTATCACTAAGTCTTTTCAAAAGCTTAGGCATGATGAGACCTTGTGAGATGATATCCTGGACACCCATAATCGAAAACATAAGTCCGATGATTGCAGGCTTCCAATTGAAAGTATCCATTGAAAATTGTGAGAAAACGGCCTGTAAAGATCCGTTGGGTATCCAAAGTAAGAACGCTGAGATCAGTAATCTGTTTAAGTTTTTCATGGAAAGCAGGTTAGCAAGTTGTATGAAAGGATTAAGTCTCACCAAAGTAATTTCTTTCAGTCTATTTTTCTTGTCAAGACTTTCAGGCATAAAAAAGAATCCATATATAACATTCACCAAAGTTATGATTGCTCCAAAATACAAGGGTGCAGAATAATCAATCTTGGCGAGTAATCCGCCTACAGTTGGACCAATGACGGTGCCTACACCTACAACCGCACTCACCCATCCAAAGTATTTGGTTCTCTGTTCGGGTGGGATGATGTCCGCAAAATACGCAAAAATTGTGCCTATACTTCCGCCTGTTATACCCTCGATTATACGCCCCGCAAAGAGTATCCATAGAGCTCCACCTATGCCAAAAACCAGGTATCCGATTGCGGAACCCAAAAGGCATACCATGAGCAATGGACGACGGCCATATTTGTCGCTCAGAGCTCCAAGTACGGGAGCCGCAAAAAAAACACAAAAGGCATAAACAGAGGTCAGCAGGGTAACAACGATAGCTTGTTGTCCTGGACTGCTTATATAAGGCTGTACTAAGAATGGGACGACAGGTGCAATGATACTGAAGCCTATTCCGCAAAGGAACACAGAGATCAGACCGAATAATAAAGCGTGTTTGTCTATGGTTTGTTCTGTGTTCTGTGTATGTTGTGATCGTGATTTAAACATTCAATTCTCTCCTCAAACGTTGTGTTTTTATTTCCTTGGAAACATTAATATCGTACAACCACTTTGTTTCCTTGTCAACAAAATAATAACAATAAAAAAACAGCCTGTCCTTAAATAGAGTCCGGCTGCATTTAGTTTAATTTTCGTTATTCAGATTTATTCCGACTTCAGATCTGTACCCAGCTTCTTTATTTCTGCATCCAGATGCCGATTATACTTGTCCACGAATTTAAGCATACTCTCGAATTGATCATCGGTTACCTGTTCAAATACCGCTTTATCTCGCTCGTGAAACTCGCTGTGCAGGTCCTCATGGATTTGATAAATGACTTTCCCTTGCTCGGTAAGCCTAAAATAGATTTCTTTCTTGTTATCCGACTTCTGGTAGCTTTCGATCAGGCCTTTTTCGATGAGCTTCTTCGTTAATTTACTTATCGCACCGCGAGTCATATAAAAAGACTCCGCAAGTTTTGTCACATTGGAATCTGCATTCTTTTCAATGTATTCGATGCAATGTACCTCAGAAGGCTTATAACCCTTAAGACTTTCTTCCATCTTATCTTTATTAAGCCAAACCAGTTTGTTATATAAGTCCCTGAAACCCAATAGGACCTGTTCTTCTTTGTTCATGGCCTATCCTCCCACCCGTTGGTGCATTACAATATTATATTCAATTTTGGTTTCCAGTTCAAAAATATTAACATAATTTATTTGATAATGGATTAATTTCAATCCGCTATTAAGGTCAATAGAGGCGCGGAAAATCAAGGTGACTACCTGAATAAACTTTTTTCTTAACGACATACTACTTCAGAAGAGGTGGTAAAATTTGCAGCGAATCCATGAACAAGATCTTCACGATATAGAAAAGCAACTCACTGACCATTTCAAAAAGAGCTCGGATTTCCTAAGCAAGAACGTGGTTATCGCGGATCAGGAATTCAGAGCGTATTACATGGAGACCCTTGTCGATCTGCCAACAACCTTGTCTACACTTAACCAGGCGGCGAGTGGTAGTGAGAACGGATCATTTCAAAATATGTTCAGGCAATTTGAAGAAGAGGCCTCCATGTCAATGGATGAGATATGCGGGCATCTCTTACACGGCAAGCTTGTTCTGTTCAGCACAGAAGGGATGGCAGCTGTCATGGAACCGGAGCATACTGACATTTCGCGTTCTGTCAGCGCGCCGGAGAGTGAGAATCCCCTTCAATCTGCGTATGATGCTTTTACAGAAGATATTAATAAAAACATCGGTTTGCTGCGGAAAAAGTTGATTTCCGATGATTTGGTTATTGAACGACGAGAGACAGGGACCCGGTCTACCAAGAAAATTGCTATGGTGTATCTGGAGGGAACTGCCCAAGCTAAGGTCATCACGTCTATACGGGAAAAGTTGGAACAAAATAAGGACAAGGAATTGACAACGGTAAGGGATCTGCTCAGTATACTGGAGCATCCAAAATTCTCCATAACCCCAACGTATATCTCTTCGGAGCTACCTGGGGAGATGGTACAGAATCTGATGAACGGTAAAGTGGTTATTTTGATTGATCAATTCTCGTTTGCTTTTGCTTTTCCAGCCATCATAACGGATCTATGGTCAACAACGCTGGACGTTAACTACCCCTATTTGTTTCAAGTGTTTTTACGAACAGTACGGGCCATTGGTGCACTTTTGGCCGTTACACTTCCAGGTCTGTATATCGTTCTGAATTCAGTGAATCCGGAACTATTGCGCATCCAGTTAGCCATCACAGTAGCCAAGAGCAGGGAAGGGGTTCCGTATCCTTCCTTGATCGAAATGCTGCTGGTTATGCTGCTTTTGGAGATGATTATCGAAGCCACCATTCGACTTCCCAAGAACATCGGACCCACCATAACCATGATCGGCGGTATTCTGTTAGGGCAAGCCATTGTTCAGGCCAAACTCGTCAGCAATCTATTAATTATTATTCTGGTTGCCTCAGCAATTGCGAATTTTGTATTGGCAGGGTATATGAACACGACCGGAATACGAATGTACAAATACGTTGTCATGCTCATCAGTTCCTTTTTCGGGATATGGGGTCTTGAGGCTGCGATGATTTGGATTATACTGCATTTTGCCTCGTTGAATACTTTCTCCGTTCCCTACTTAAGTTTAAGTGTGAAAGGAAAGGCTTCGGATGAATAAAGCCCAGATTCTAACCATGTTTGTTCTGCTTCACCTCGCTTCGATCTTTGCCATCTTCCCTGAACGCATCATATCTGCGACTTCCAAAGGACACTGGGAACCCATAATGATTCTCTTTTTGGCAGAGCTGCTGGTTCTATGGATGTACTTAAAGGCGTTGTCGCAGTTTCCGGGGAAAACAGTGGTGGACATCTGTAATGAATCACTGGGCAAATGGGCAACGAGACTGATCGTTCTGCCGATGCTAATCTTCCTATATATCGAGCTGCTATTACTTATGTACTTTCAGTCAGTCGAGATTAAAGCCGTATTACTACAGAGAACACCGCCAGCAGCAACATCGGCTCTTTTTATCATTCTCTGTTTTTATGCTGTTTGGAAGGGACTTAATGTAATGATCCGGGCCAGCATCGGACTGTGTATTCTCTTGATGCCATTCATTTTTTTCTCCATGATGATCAGCATCCAGAATTTCAGAATCAGCTACATTTTTCCGATTTTGGATAGCGGAATGTCGTTTTTCTCTAATTCGGATTTCTATGTATGTACGGTCATTTTAGCGGGGTTTTTATTCCTAGGCATGATTCCCTCCAAGCAACGGCTTAGTTTTGGCAAAGCTGCTGCTGCGGTTGGTATCATATTTGTGTTTGCTTTGGGATCTGTATATGTTCCACTTCTTGTATTCGGACAGGAAACGGTAATCAATCTTCAATATCCCATGCTAATGGCATCGGATACCATTGATCTGGAGTGGGTTGTATTTGACTGGCTTCCAAGCTTTTACGTAGTGGCCTCCAGTGCTCTCGGCGTTTTGAAGGTTTCCGTTTTACTCTGGATTCTGGTGTCGCTGTTGCATCAGCTATTTATGCCGAAAATCAACCGATTATGGGTTCTTTCCGCGGCATGTGTCTCCTTGTACATGATTAGTCTCTGGATACCGGATGTCAACGCTTTAAATTCATACCTATACCTGAATTCTTTCTTTTGCGTTTATAGCGTTATCGGTTTTCCGATCATTGTATTCCTCGCCGCGCAATGGCAGCGAAAGAAGGTGAGTACATGAACATGCGCACCGTAAAGACTCTGATTGTTGCTCTAACCATGATCATGTTACTTCCGGGATGTTGGGATACAAAGGATATTAACAAGCAATATCTGCCTGTTGTCATGGGTGTGGGGAAGGGTAAGACGGAGAAGTACAGGATCATTCTTCAAATACCTGATGCAACAGGCAAAACTCAAATTCTTGACAAAGAGGCGAAATCCATTAGTAAAGCGATTGATTTGATACGTACGGATTCCGAAAAAAGCATCGAATTGGTTCATCTGAGGCTGTTGTTGATCGACAGGAAAGTTGCAGAGCAGGGGATTGATAACATTATCGATTTTGCTGTGAGAGCGAACGATATTTCGATTAAGGGCTTGGTGGCAGTGATTGACGGTGATTTTGAGAAGACGATGTATCACCAGATCTCGCCAACACCTGAAATTTCTTCCTACGACTTCTTTAGCCAGGACGCCGGGTGGACGCCCAATCAATCCATCGTCCGAATATGGGAAGCCTATCAAAACCAGAATTCATATACGGAAGACATGGCCATCCCAATGCTCAAAAACGGTGATCGAACCTTGTTCACTTTTAAAGGCACGGCCGTTATGCGGGATGATCGCATGGTAGGAACACTGAATCAGGAAGAGACGCTTTTGTTTAATTTATTTAAAGGGAAGTATTCAGGCGGAACCATTGAAGTGGCACAGAACACAAGTGTTCTTATTCAGGACGCCAAAATTAAACACCGGACCCAGTGGTCGGAGAGAGGCCCGTTCATCCAGACAGATGTTACTCTTGACGTGGTCATTACAGAAAGTCCTGAAGGAAAAGGCAACGCGGTGATTGAGAAAGAAATGAAGGAACAATTGAGCAGTCAATTCAATAAAACCGTAAGAAAGATTCATTCCTTAAAATCGGATGTGCTCGGAATAGGGATGATATTCCGTCCGAAGATGTCGGAGGGAAAAATAAAGGAATGGAAAACCAAGTGGTTTCCGAAGTTGGAGCAAAAGATCAATGTTCGTGTCAACGTTCTGAACGAAATTTATTTTAAAGAAAATGCCAACGATAATGAGAGACAGGGGCAAATGTTAAAAAAATAGCTTAGCATTGTTTACTTCGTTTGAATGATGGAAATGCTATACCGTTATGGAGTCGCCCTGGTGGCGACTTTTTTTTATAATATCAGAAAGGTTCAGCATGACGCTTTATTTATGAAAGATTCAGTTCCAATATCTTATTCACTTGCTCTTCCATGACATGAGGTGGATAGGGCATTTTGTATATAAACCACCATTCCACGATTCCCACATACGCTGGCGCAAAGAATTGAAGCAAAATATCTTTATCTATCCCGCGATTTTTCCCCTCATTCATGTCCCATCCGTTCTTTATATCCTCGATGACAAATTGGAGAAAACGGTAGTCTGCTATCCATTTTGCTGAGAATTCGTTTATTTGGCCCCGTAAAAAACAATATGTAGGCTAAGGCTAAGGTGCAATGAAATTAAGCATTCTGAGATTGGATAACTCTTCGTAAAATAACATATCGCCGCTCTTACGATTATAAGGGCGGGTTAAAGGGATAACTGTTAATTGGAGAAAATCATTCACAATATATAGCTGTAAAGGAGCGGGATCATGTCCTTCTTTAGAACATTATCCGTACGGGCAAAGGAAGACGAGTTGATGGACGATTTCTCCATGGGGGGAGAAGAATTGAGCGAAGCGCTCAAACATTTGAGACGGCTGAACAAAATATTTGCTGCTCCCGCGCCAACCCGTGCAGGGGTGGAGAAGTTATGGAAAGCGATTGGAAGTCCAACTACGCTGACCCTTCTTGATGTGGGAGCAGGTTCAGGCGATGTAAACCAGAAGTTATTGCGCTGGGCGGACCAGAAGGGAGTTAAGCTTGAAATTACTCTGGTCGATCTGACAGAGGAGGCATGTGAGGAAGCGAGAAACCTTTTCCGGAATGAATCGAGAATCAAGGTTCGACGTGCCGATGTCAGGGAATTACCGGATGCCTCAGCAGACATCGTGACCGGCTCGCAATTTGTCCATCATTTTGAAGGAAAGCAACTCGTGGAGATGGTCTCGCATATGCTGCGTGCCTCCAAATATGGCGTTGTCATTAACGATATCCATCGGCATCCCATATCTTATGCGGCTGTCTGGGTAACCACTCGAATGATCTCACGCAATCGGTATATTCGTCATGATGGACCGCTGTCTGTTGCAAAAGGCTTCACGGGAAGGGATTGGCGGGAATTGAAACAGCAGTTGAATCATGACACGCTGACCTATGAATGGAAGCCTTTGTTCCGCTATTCCGTCGTGATACCCCATCATGGGACGTTATCATAACATCATTACATCAATAGGCAGTTATCTTAAATGGACAATGAAAGGCGGGTGTTCTTACGTGTCTACATCAATGGATGCCATAGTCATCGGAGCGGGAATTGCTGGCAGTACCTGCGCGTTGCAGCTTGCCAGGCAAGGGCATCGGACACTGCTGCTCGATCGGCAGGGATTTCCGCGTCACAAAACATGCGGTGAATTTATGTCGCCTGAGACAACGGAGATGCTGGATTATTTGGGGATTAACCTTAATGAACAAAAGATAAAGCCGAGTACCTTGGATCATGCCAAGATTATTATGCCTCAGGGCGGGGAGATCGTGGCACCTTTGCCGGGAATAGCCTATGGTATTAGCAGATATGAGCTGGATCGGATTTTACACGAGCAGGCCACAGCCGCAGGCGTTGAGATCGTTACGAGGGCAACGATAACCAACATTCAGCAGTTAGATGATTATAGTTATGAAGTCGAAGCCAAACAAGGTAATGAGCAGATTCATTATAGTGCAAAAACCGTTATCGGAGCCCATGGCTCGAAGAAGCTGAGGGGGATGACCCCGCCAGCAGAGCTGCGGGATAAAACAGCATATGTTGGTGTCAAATCGCACTATCGGGGGATCATCATCCCGCAACAGGTAGAGCTATATTTTTGCAAGGGAGGGTATGTCGGCATTTCGCCGATTGAGGAGGGTATCGCAAATGTAGCTGCATTGCTGACACTTGATACGGTGCGGGGAAGCGGCAAGTCTGTAGAGGATATTTTGCAGTCTGCTTCCTTGACTAACGAAAGATTGGCAGCGAGGCTAGCCGAGGGAAGACCAGTTCAGGGAACACAAGTCTCGATTGCACCACTCCATCTATCCAATGTTCCTGAACCGTGGTCCCAATATCCTCATATTGGGGATGCCATGCTGATGATCCCTCCTTTGTGTGGTGACGGGATGTCTATTGCGCTTCGTTCCTCATTGCTGTGTACTGAATGGACTGACAGGTATCTTCAAAGGAAGATCAGCTTTACGCAGTGGCAGCAAGGGTATTCGAAGGAAGCTAATATTGAATTCTCCCGACTGCTCCGGCGTGCACGACGGATTCAAAAGCTGGCTTTTGCCAAAACGAATAAATTCTATCCTGGTTTGGCCCGCATGGTCCCTAGTCTGGCGACTTATTTGGTGAAGGCAACACGGTTATCGGAAATCAATCTTGTCCACCGATCATAGATGGCAGCAAAGTGACATCCATAAAGTGAAATCTGTAGGAGTATGGGGCGGCTTATGTCAGCCTCATTTTGTTGTTTCTCTGCCAATTTTGTCGAGACCGTTTAGAAATCTGCTAAATACTCGTATAATAGAATCTAATTGTAGCTATAGAGACAAGAGTCTGATTTGAATTCGGGAGGCATTATTTTAAGATGAACTATTCATTTTCCAACCGGATTGCTGCATTGCAGCCATCCATCATTCGTGAGATTCTGAAGGCTTCTTCGGGTCAAAATGTAATTCCGTTCTCTGCGGGAAACCCCGCTCCGGAGACTTTCCCTATTGAGGCAATTCGCACATTCACCCAATCAATTCTGGAACAGGACCCGGTAACAGCACTGCAATACGGAATTACCGAAGGTTATGCCCCGCTGCGGGATACATTGACTACACATCTGAAGACAGGCTTTAACACAGGCAAAGCATCGGATGAACTGTTCATCGTGTCTGGAGCACAACAAGGAATTGAACTCGCATGTAAAGTATTCTGTAATGAAGGGGATACGATTATCTGTGAGAGCCCAAGCTTTATCGGTTCACTGAACTCTTTCCGGGCTTCAGGAGCAAACCTGGTCGGCGTTCCAATGGAGACGGACGGTATGGATATCGGGAAGCTGGAGCATGCCCTGCAAACCGAGCAGAATGTAAAGATGATCTATGTCATTCCGAGTTTCCAAAACCCTACAGGTTTTACCACCAGCCCGGAGAAACGCAAGGCAATCTATGATCTTGCCAAGAAGTATGGAGTCATGATCCTGGAAGATAACCCATACGGAGAACTTCGGTTTAGCGGAGAAGATGTAGCGACGATTAAGTCGATGGATGATGAAGGTCTGGTCATATACGTAGGCTCCTTCTCCAAGATTCTGTCCGCTGGCCTGCGTGTTGGTTATGTTCTGGCTCCTTCCGAGGTTGTGCAGAAGATGGTTGTTGCCAAACAGGGAGAGGACGTACATACAGCCATGCTGCCGCAGATTCTGGCACACAAGTTCATGACTGAGTATAACTATGCAGAGCATATCAGCAGTATCCGTGCGATTTATCGCAGGAAGTCTGCCTTGATGATTGACAAGTTGCAGGAGCATATGGGTGAGTCCATTACCTTTACTCATCCGGATGGGGGACTGTTCCTCTGGTGTGATCTGCCGGCTCATATCCCGATGCTGGATTATGCCAAAACAGCTGCTGCGGAAGGTGTTGCGGTTGTTCCGGGCACTGCTTTTCTCGTCGATGAGAACGAACCCTGCAATGCCATCAGACTTAATTTCTCAACACCTTCCGATGAGCAAATTGTGAAGGGCATCGAAATTCTGGGACAAGTATTGCACAAATTCTAATTGGAGGCACATTTCATGAATCAACGTTTTCGGATCACTCGATCCATGCAAGAAAATAACGCGGAGCAATCCATCTCCTTGGAAGAATGCAAACAGTATTTTGCATCCAAACCCGACTTTACGTACTCACCTGTTCTTACCGTCCAGGGACCGGAGAGCGTCATGTCCATCGATGGGGATTTCTTCATGTGGACGTATGAGAACCTGCAGATTCCATTTCGTCTGTATATGGGAGATCTGTACGTTGCCATTGTCAATGAAGCTGTTGTTCCGCAAATGATCGAGGTTGCAACGGATTTGCGAGCCGATGTGGTTGAAGGGTAAGCAGAGGCTTGGAATGAAATGCATCCGTCCAATTGTAACCATATAAGTGTCGGGAAAGTCGCCAATCTGGCGACTTTTTTGCTCTGAATCCATTCGTCAGTTTGCTTATTGAAATATTCAATCGATGGAGAATTGACGCTAAGGACCTGTTCGTGATAGTTTATATAAATCACAAAATCCAATAAATCCAATGAGGGAAAGGGGTTTTACGCAATGTCGTCAATCGTGCTTGCAGCTGCCGAAGATATACGAAGCGAGGATTCGGAACTTTTAATCAAGGAGCTGAGCGAAGAACTGGGATTGTTATATGGCGGCGATGGTACGGCGGGATTTCAGCCATCCGATGTGGAGACACCACGAGCAGCCTTTATTGTCGCGCGTTTAGATGGATATCCGGTAGGCTGCGGAGCCATCAGACCCCTTGATGATACATCCGTGGAGGTCAAGCGCATGTATACACGTTCGGATTTCCGTCGCAAGGGTGTGGCACAGGCCATTCTGGCCGAAGCAGAGCGTCTTGCGCTAGAGTTTGGCTACACCAATTTGAAGCTGCAGACTGGCCCCAAGCAACCTGAGGCAGCGGCCCTTTATGAAAGAGTTGGGTACTATCGAATACCGATTTTTCACGGGGACTGGGATCGAGTACTTGCCTATCAAAAAGATCTGGTACTCAGTGCACCTCACAGAAACGAGCATTCCTCATTGAACGCATAGATATAAATTATAACAAACGAACCGAAACCTCTTGTCAGCATCCAGAGATTTCGGTTCGTTTTTTTGGTGTGTGAAGAGCTAATGGAATCAAGAATATCTAAATTATTTACTCTTTTATAACAGAGGCATTGACAGCGTCTTCCATCTGATTATTGTAGGTACGGAATAATCCAAGGCGCCAGAAGGCGGCTCCTTTGAGATCATACCGCTTGGCAAGACCCAGTTTATCATCTATGGAAGATGAGGTTTCACTATTTAAGCTGATACCGAGCAAAAGCTTTTGTTTGGAAACGCCAGCATCTAACGCAAGCTGGATGGCATGATCCACAAGACTGTTCGGCTCAGGGACCTGCGCTTTGGTGCCGACCGGATTATATTGATAAGCCATAATGATGATGTCGTCTGCCAACGAAGCGAGCGTTTTGTAATCATAACCTTTATATGCACTATTTAATGGAGGTACGGCCAAAGATAGAGCGATGTCTTTAGGCAAGGAATCCTTCAATTGCTTGACGTAATTGTTCAGCAGCTTCTGCTGCTCAACAGCGTCCAGCTTAAAACCTAGTCCTTCAAAATCAAGAACAACCCCTCCGAAGCCATTCTCAGCTATGGCAGCAGTTATGCCCTCAATGGACTTCTTGCGCATACTGCTGTCACTCAGCACCTTGGTCAGTTCTCCGTTTCCATCCAAAGAATAAACCATAAGATACGGTTTAATACTCTGATTCGCTGCATCAGCAACGATGGATTGAGGTGTAACGTCACCGGCAGCAGCAGGAATTTGATACTCATCACCCTGAAGTGTAAATTGACCTTCGCGATCGATGCGACTCCAGCCAAAAGCGACCGAGTTCATGGATGACACCAAATCGATTTCCTTATAGGATTGCAGCGCATAGAAGGCTCTCAAATGCATTTCACGTTGAGGTGAAACAAGAGAAACGGTACGAGTTGATTGGTTCCAGCCTACATTAACACCGAACTGACTACTGAACGAACTGAGTGGAATAAGCACACGACCTTCCCGCTGAACGGGTGGCGCTGCGAGCTTAACTTTTTCTCCATTGACGGTTGCTGTAGTGCTTCCGACTTGAAGCAGGACTTCCGTCGCCTGACCTTTTACTTTTCCAATCGCTTTCACGGTTTGCGTCTTACTGTTCCATGTAATGCTAATTCCCATGGCTTCGCCAACTGTCCGGAAAGGGACATAGGTAACACCTTTATCAATCAGAGGGGCAGCATCGAATTTCAGAGGAACATCATCCAGCAAGACCGAAATGGCCGGTGCAGCATAGGCATCATTAAGGTTTGGGGTGGTTCCGAGCAAGGATATGGCAAGAATAGTGGCGGCAGCAGTTTTTCCTATTCGTGTATGTAACATGTTTTTGCATTCCTCCAACTCATCAAATATAGTAGAATTGCAATTCATCTAAACGAAATCTTGCATAAGTTAGTATAGCAAAATTTTCATAGAGTTCCAATTACAAGATATGATGGACTTTTGAAGAGTAATAATTAAACCAAGCGATATTAATTTTAGTCAGTAGGAGGCGAATGCGATTGGACTTTCGTGAAAAATTGGAGCGTTATGCAGCGCTCGTGGTCAACGTTGGTGTTCATGTTCAGAGGGGACAAACGCTTGTCATAACCGCGCCAATTTCGGCTGCTCCGTTTGTTCGACTAGTTGTGAAACATGCTTATGAGGCCGGCGCTCATGATGTCTATATCGAGTGGAGCGATGATGAGATTATGCGTTTAAAGTATGAACTTGCACCGGATTCGGTGTTCCATGAATATCCGGCGTTCCGGGCAGCCGGTTGGGAGACTTTTGCGGAAAATAATGCAGCTTTCCTGACGATTACTGCACCCAATCCCGATCTTCTGCAGGGAGTAGATCCACAGCGGATCATGAATTTGAATGCATCCAAAGGTAAGGCATTAGCCAAATTTCGCAGCTACGGCATGTCCAACAAGGTCAGTTGGTCTATAGTTACGGTTCCCTCAACGGCTTGGGCTGCCAAGGTGTTTCCTGATGTTGCCGAGGAGCATTTGATCGATACGATGTGGGAAGCTATCTTTAACGTTACGCGGATTAATTCGGTTGATCCCGTTGAGGCCTGGAAGACACATCTTGAGATGCTTAGAAACAAGACGGATCAGCTTAATCGTAAAAAGTATCGAGCACTGCGATACCGTGGACCTGGTACGGATCTGCGGATAGAATTGTCGCCTAAACATATCTGGGTTAGTGATGCGGATAACATCAACGAAAAGGGTGTTTCATTTTTGGCAAACATTCCGTCAGAAGAAGTATGGACTGCTCCGTTAAAGCAGGGGGTGAACGGCACGGTTCGCAGTACTAAGCCGCTAAGTTATGAAGGATATCTAATCGATGATTTCTCCTTGACGTTTGTAAACGGGAAAATTATTAATATTCAAGCAGCGCAAGGGCTTGAGGTGCTATCAAAACTAATTAGCGTCGATGAGGGCGCGGCCTATCTGGGCGAGATTGCGCTGGTGCCGCATCATTCTCCTATTTCGGAATCAGGGCTTGTTTTTTATAACTCTCTTTTTGACGAAAATGCATCCAACCATCTCGCGATCGGTAATGCTTATCCCTTCTGTCTTGAGGGAGGGAACGAGATGACTGAAGCGGAAAAAGCGGCAAACGGTGTGAACTCAAGCCTCATTCATGTCGATTTTATGATTGGATCGGCTAATATGGACATTGACGGAGAACTTGCAAATGGAGGCTTGGAACCTGTATTTCGTAACGGTAACTGGGCCTAGAATTAATAATCATAGATCAATAATTAGTAATAAAACGGAGGAGGATTCAAATGTCACCCAGAAACATTCTGAAGGACCAACAAATGAGGAAGGAACGCATTGAGCATATCTTAAATTCAGCCTTACAAACCATGGCTAAACGTGGGATTGATTCAACCAATATTAAAGATATCGCCAAGGAAGCAAAACTTAGCGTAGGCAATATTTATACCTACTTTACATCGAAGGACGAAATTTTCAGTGAGGTTCTGCGTCGAGGACAAACGATGTATGGGAGGACAATTGCACAAATAGCAGACATGGATATAGATCCTCGTGAAAAACTATTCGAGATTAGCAAAGGGTGGTTATCGAACGAGAGTAATTGGGCCTTCACCATCATGCTCCAAAGTATACGAACGAATCAGGCGGTCAGCACTGAAATAAAACAAGCTGCAACTCAGAGATTTACCGACAATCTGGAACCTTTGGCAGAGATTTTTCGCCAAGGACAGGAGGCGGGCGGCATCATACAAGGAGATACTCGACAACTTGCGTTTTATTTTGTAAGTCTGATTCAAGGCCTGACTTTGCAGCTTGCTCCCGGTTATGAAATACAAGTAGATATTGACCCCAAAAAAATTGTTCGACTTTTTATGGAACCAGAGACAGTGGTATCAACCGCTGGTCTATTTGAAGGAAATAATGATTTAAGTTACATAAATAAAAAAATGTTTGACAGGTAAGAATTGGTATTGATAATATATCGTATAACAAAACGAACCGAAATTCACTTTGTTGATTTGCAAACGCTGAGATTTACACTGCACCGCTCTATAAGCTGTGGGAATGGGTAAATCTCTTTTTTTGGCCTCAAAACCAAGTAAACATGTAAGTATTATTGATTAAATGCGAAAGGGTGTCTTTAATGTCTGGGGATATGCTTATGATCAGTGACCTGAACAAAACGTTTGTCGCCCCCGTAGGCGAAATCATTGCGTTAAACAACATTCAGCTCAAAGTTCGAAAAGGTGAATTAGTAACCATCATTGGTCCAAGCGGATGCGGGAAAAGCACTTTGCTTAAAATTGTGGCTGGTTTAGATACGCAGTATACGGGAACCGTCTTGCTCAACGGTAAACCAATTGTCGGCCCCAGCATAGAGAAAGGATTCATTTTTCAGGAGCCCAGGCTATTCCCATGGTTAACGGTGGAGAAAAACATTGCAGCCAATCTCTCTCTTAGAGATGTGAATGTCCGCCGAAAGGTGGAGGAACTAATTGAGCTGGTCCGCTTAAAAGGGTTTGAAAAATCATATCCTCGCGAATTATCAGGTGGTATGGCTCAGCGCGTCTCCATTGCCAGAGCATTGCTGCGTAATCCGGACGTATTGTTGCTGGATGAGCCGTTCGGAGCGCTCGACGCCTTTACTCGGTCTCATTTGCAGGAAGTGCTGCTTGATATTTGGCAACGTAATGGAACAACAATGCTGTTTGTAACTCACGATCTCGACGAAGCTGTCTTCCTAGGGGAACGAGTCGTCATTATGAATCCGCGTCCAGGTCATATTCGGAGTATTCTTTCGATTGACTTACCTTTTCCACGAAAAAGATCAGGCAGTGCATTTCAGGAGATGCGGAGACTGGTATTAAATGAGTTCGAAAAAGTGGATGAGCCTTTATATGACGTAAGCGGCGGCATATAGCGTCATTCATAGCCGAAGAAGAATGTACAGCATATTAAAGGGAGAGTGGTTTATATGAAAAAATCTCATCTAGTTCTTGTTATGGTGCTCGCAATGTCTTTATTGACAATGGCTTGTGCATCCAAAAGTTCAAATGAAAATGCAAGTGGTTCAGGTACGAGCCAAAATGTAACTGTCAAAATTGGGATTCAGGGAAGTGGTGGCTTATTCGGTAAAGCACGTGAAGAAAAATGGTTTGAACAAGAATTTGAAAAAACAGGAGCCAAAGTGGAATGGATCGAGTTTCAGAGTGGACCGCCCATGACAGAGGCGATTGCTTCCAATAAGCTGGATATCGCCAGCCTGGGGAACATGCCTATTATCGCAGCACAAGCTGCGAATATTCCTTTTAAAATCGTATCGCAAGTTCTGGACGGAAAAAATAACGTTGCGATTATTGTACCTGCCGGTAGTACCGCCCAGTCACTTAGTGACCTGAAAGGCAAGAAGATTGCCGTTACAAAAGGAAGCAATGCATATAACTTTCTATACCGTGGTTTGGAGAAGTCCGGTCTGACGGATAAAGATTTTGAAATCATTCAGTTACAGCCCGATGAGACACAGTCTGCGTTCGAAACCGGCAGTGTGGATGCCTGGGCGACATGGGACCCTTACATCACACTCAATACCTTAACGGGAAAAGGAAAAGTGCTGTCCGACGGAGAGCAGCTTGGCGTATTGTCCCCTTCGTTTACGATCGCGGGAACTGGTTTTGCAGAGGAACATCCAGAGCTTGTTACTCTGTACTTGAAAGTAGTTAATAAAGCATTGAAGTGGGAAAGCGAGCATGAAACCGAAGCGATCGATAGATATGCAGCTGAACGTAATGTTCCTGCCAGTGTTATCAGTGGGACATTCGAACGTTCCCGCATGATTAACACGTCAGTTAATCAAAACATAGTAGAAGAAATGCAGCAAACAGCGGATTTTCAATATAAAGTGAAGAACATTCGGAATCAGGTTGTTGTTAAAACAATAACGGAAAATCAATATATCGACGCAGCTCTCAAGGATCCACTGAAATAAACATAATGAACCCTATAGAAGAGAGGCGTTCACTACATGCAAATGCGTGCGGAAAAGGCGGTTATCCCGCCTTTAATTCAAAAGAAAAACTCGGTTAAGAGTCGAAAACTTTACTTAAGGGCTAGCAATATGGTACTAGGGCTTATCGTTCCGGTGTGTCTGTTAATCGTGTGGGAGGTAGCCGGGGCTATGGGATATTTGAACCCCGTTCTGCTGCCAACGCCAAGCAGTATATGGAAAGAGCTTGTCAGCATGACGGAGACGGGTGAACTTGTGAGGCATTTGGGCATATCGACGTGGAGAGCTCTGCTTGGTTTTCTGATCGGAGGCGGTCTTGGTCTAACAATGGGGTTATGGGTCGGCTTTTCTTACAAGACAGAGCGACTGCTGGACCCTTCCTTTCAAATGCTGCGGACGCTGCCCCACTTGGCCATTGCCCCCTTGTTCATTTTGTGGTTCGGTTTCGGTGAAACTTCAAAATTGCTGCTGATAGCTAAAGGTTCTTTCTTTCCGCTGTATGTTAATACTTTTCTGGGTATCCGATCCGTTGACAGCAAGCTTTTTGATGTAGGAAAGGTGCTGCAATTCAGCAAATGGCAGATGATCACGAAGTTAATTCTTCCAGCATCTCTGCCGAATATCTTTCTGGGGATACGTTTATCCGTCAGTGTCGCCTGGTTGGGTCTGGTCGTTGCTGAATTGATGGGTTCTAGTGCAGGCTTGGGATACCTGATCAATGATGCTAGATCGTTCTCACTCACCACCGTAGTGTTTGTGGGAATCATTGTTTTTGCTGTCGTGGGCAAACTGTCAGATTCCATCATTAAGCTTCTGGAAGCGAGAGCACTACGGTGGCAAGACGGTTTTAAAGGAGAAGAAGCAAAATGAGCAAGCTGGAGATTGGTAAACAAACCGAACGAGCAGGAGACTTGCTGAGCAGAATTCCGGGCCGTCTTCACGGGTGGATTATTCCGTTGGCTATTCTCCTTATCTGGGAATTGGCCTCTGCCCTTCAGCTGGTTTCAGCGACCATGCTACCCGCTCCTTCCAAGATTGCAGAGCAGTTCATCCGTCTAATCTTGAACGGCGAGTTGCTGGAACATCTCGGGATCAGCTCCTATCGCGCGGGCTTGGGATTTCTGCTTGGAACAGCTGCCGGGCTCATGCTCGGTCTATCCACAGGGCTTGGAAAATTGGCGGAGCGCACAGTTGACCCTTCATTACAGATGCTCCGGATGATCCCGCTCCTTTCCCTCATTCCATTATTCATTTTATGGTTTGGTGTAGGAGAGTTTTCAAAAATTCTAATGATCTCGCTAGGTGCGTTTTTTCCTGTATATGTGAATACATTTCTCGGTATACGAAACGTTGATATGAAGCTGATTGAAGTCTCCCGGATTTACCAGTATTCAAGATGGGAGTTACTCGGCAAACTCATTATTCCTGCGGCGCTTCCCAATATTCTACTTGGAGTCAGATTGTCTCTGGGCGCGGCGTGGCTAGTCCTTGTTGTGGCTGAAATGATGGGAACCAGCGCAGGTGTCGGCTACATGATACAGGATGCTCGTGCTTACTCGCAAACGGATATTGTATTTGTCGGTATTGTAGTCTTTGCGGTTGTAGGAAAGCTCTCGGATTCGACTGTCCGGCTCCTTGAAAACAGATGGCTTCGCTGGCGAGATACGTTCAAGGGGTAATCCGATAATTGAAACAAGAAGGGAAGATTTATATGGGGACGAGACAAGAGCAACTTCATCTAGGAGCATTCATTTATTATACAGGTCATCATCACTACGGCTGGCGCCGTTCGGATTCTGGTGCTGAACAGATTTTTGATTACAAATTTTATCGTTCCATCACACAGACGGCTGAACGAGGCAAGTTTGATATGATGTTTCTGGCTGATCTTCTCTACGTGATGGGCGCTGATCAATCGGCTGCAGGTATGCTGGACCCGTTAACACTTCTGTCGGCATTGGCTACGGATACGGATAAGCTGGGTTTGACCGCCACGGTGTCGACTACCTATAACGAGCCATATAACGTAGCTCGAAAATTTGCCACATTGGACCATATCAGTGAAGGACGCGCAGGATGGAACATCGTGACCTCCCAATTGGATGTTGAAGCAAATAACTATGGACGAACAGAGCATCCCGAGCATGGGCTTCGATATAAAATGGCCCGGGAATTTGTCGAAGTAGCCACCCAGCTCTGGGATAGCTGGGAAGATCAATCCTTAATTGTGGATCGGCAGGCTGGACTATTTGCGGACCCGTCTAAACTAAAGGAAGTTTCATATAAAGGGCAGTGGTATTCTACCCAAGGTACAATCAATGTTCCTCGTTCCCCGCAAGGATATCCTGTACTCATCCAAGCCGGATCATCCGAACCGGGACAGGATTTTGCAGCCAACTATGGTGAAGTGATTTTCACGGCCCAACAGTCTCTGAATGCTGCGAAAGAGTTCTATAATAACGTCAAATCCAAACTCGCTCTATATGGACGCGAACAAGGCAGCATGAAAATAATGCCTGGTTTATCACCGATTTTGGGTAAGACGGAGCAGGAAGCTCAGCGGAAATATCAAGAACTACAGGAGTTAATCCCTCCGGCGGCTGCAGTTGGTATGTTATCCGGTATGCTTAAGTTTGACCTTTCGGAGTATCCTGTTGAAGGCCAGTTGCCTGATATTCCAGATCCCGTAGAAGCTTCCAATGGCATGAAAAGCCGGGTACAGCTGATTATGGACATGGCTCGAAAAGATAAGTTATCCATTCTTGAGCTGGGTCGGAGGCTGATAGGGGCAAGAGGGCATATGCAGTTTGTTGGGACCTATGAACAACTGGCTGATTTGATGCAACAATGGTTTGAAGAATATGGTTGCGACGGATTTAACATCATGCCACCCGTTTTGCCGGGAGATTTGAATGAATTTGTGGATTATGTGGTTCCGATTCTTCAAGCGCGGGGGCTCTTCCGTACGGATTATACGGGCAGCACGCTTCGTGATCATCTTGGGCTGGATCGCCCGGGTATAAGTCATTTTCAAAAAGAGAAGACGTTAGATAAGACCTCCATAACAATATGAGCATACCCGTTTTAGTCTGATTTTCAATTACTGGTCTTCCTAAAGAAGAAAGAGAAAAGAAGTCGCCTATTGGCGGCTTTTTTCGTTTGGGACGATATAAGTTCTTGTTCCCAGATAAAAATTATTCATCTTCTTTAAAACTATTTTCGACTCTCAGCTGTCTAACATGCGAAACAACATACAAAGTAAGCTTTATTAAAAATGCGGCAATAATCAAAATATACAGTCGCAACGGGGGTGGACAAACTGAGCAAGGTGAGTACAGCACTAACTGAACAGCAGTTCAGTGATCGTCTGGAGGCATGTAAAGAAAAGCTTTATCGCTTCGCGTTCTCTTATGTGAAAAATGAACAGGAAGCATTGGAAATCATATCCGAAGCCGCTTATAAAGGTTTTCTATCTTATGAAAAAGTGAAAAGTCCTGATTATTTTGAAACCTGGATGACCCGGATTGTCATCAACTGTTCTCTGGATCACATCAGACGAAAGAAGAAATACATGTATATGGAAGACAGTACAATACCGTTTGCAGCCGAAGAGAGTTCCATGGGGCTTGAAGAGCAATGGGATTTATACGAAGCACTCGATCACCTGCATCCCGAAGATAGGGCATTTATCGTTTTGAAATTTTTCCAGGATCAGCGATTCAAAGATATGGCGGAGGTACTGTCCCTGCCGGAAAGCACGGTGAAGACCAGGTTCTATAAGATCTTAAATAAACTCAAAAAACATCTGACCAAGGAAGAGGTTGATTTTACATGACAGGAAAAGAAAGATATGAACAGATCAATATTCCATCCGGCCTTTCCGGAGTTATTCAGCAAGCCCGTCAGCGTGCACGAAACCAAAAGCGAAAAAAAATGATGATCTGGCGTAGTTCATCCCTTGTTGCTGCCTGTGCTGCAGTGATGATAACAGCTAACGTTCCAGGTGTAGCCAAAGCATTATCCGATGTACCTGTTATAGGTTCTGTCGTCAAAATTCTGCAAGTTGGTGGTGGCGGGGAGCGCACAGATGGGGTTTCGGTTACAACGACCAAAGAATCGGATACACTAAACATTAATTTTCAGATCGATGGTGAACAGATCACCTCTGCTCCATCGTATACTGTGGATCACAAAGAAGGACCGAATCGCTTGATCTTCACCTTCAACGGGGTACGTCATCTGGATTATGACAAGCTGGAGAAGGATATTAAAGCACTTAAGAATGTAAAAGATGTCTATCAAAATATCATTTTGGATGATTCTGCGATTGGCTTTGTGGTTGAACTTAAGGATGATGTGGACTATTCCGTGTCAGAGTATCAGCAGCCTGGATATATTCAGTTGAAGCTTTTTTCCGACGGGAAGACAACGCAATCGCATGAACTTTTCTTTGTCCGTAGCGAAGACATGGAGCAGGGTGAAGCACTGGCCATGTTGGCTGAACAGTATTCTGCCGATGGCAGCAGCGTTGTGCAGACCCAAAATGGAAAATTCACCGTCGTTATGGGTGCTTTCGAGAATAGTGCAGATGCAGACAAACACCTGAAAGAATTTACTGACCGGGAAGACTACAGTGAACCACTGCATGTCGACAGCTGGATGAGTAATGAAAATCCACAATAATGAAAGAGGCCTGCCTTAGCGCAGGCTTCTTCTTGTAGACTTTATTATCTGAAGTCCATTTCCGTTGTCTTTTACGAGTCGCCCTATTGGCGGCTTTTTTGTTGTAACTATGAGAAGTGCAAATCTGTAATCTTACATCCTTGTCAGTTTTGTGTAAGTTTGATCGATAGGAGCTGAAGTAGCCCTAATATACACTTAAAACAATTCAACGCAATACATTCACACCTTTAGGAGGCCAAACAATGAAAAGTGCATATGCGGATCTACTGAAAATAGGAAGTAAAAACAAGTCATCTATTCAGTTGAGGAGATCCTTCGGATGTACCGAGATACTTGGGCTGAAATAGATTTAACGCAAATTCGTGAGAATATCATAGAGATCCGCAAATTTCTACCCCGTTCGACCAAATTAATGGCCGTTGTTAAAGCAAATGCATACGGGCATGGAGATATCGAGACAGCCAAAGAAGCAGTAGAGGCAGGCGCGGATTATTTAGCGTGTGCCTTCATTGAAGAAGCCATCCGCATTAGAAATGCCGGCTTACAACAACCGATTCTTATTTTGACTCCGATTCGTCCCGAACTTGTACCTCTGGCTCTTGAACATGATTTGATGCTTACCGTTACACAAGCATCATGGTTTCATGAGATGAGAAAATACAAGCCTGTTCATACCCCGCATAAGTTATCTGTGCATGTGAAAATGGATACTGGACTTGGGCGAATAGGTATACGCACGCAAGAAGAGTGGCTTGAAATGGTTCCTTGGCTCAGAGCACCAGATGTAGTCGTCGACGGGTTCTATACCCACTTCGCGACTGCAGGTGAGGCAGACAACCGTTATCTACAGCTTCAGATTCAACGCTTCCTGGAAATGAAAGAATGGAGCAGTATATCACGGATTCCAATCAATCATTATCACTGTGCGGGAAGTGTAGCAGCACTTCGATTCCCGGAATTGTGCATGGATATGGCTCGAATAGGAGCTGCAATCTATGGCTTTTATCCGAAAAAACTAGTACCTAACATCCAACTAAAGCCGGCATTCAGTATGCACAGTAGATTATTACAAACGAAAAAATTAAAAAAAGGCGAATATGTGGGCTACAACAATGCTTATCAAACAGACTCAGATCAATGGATCGGAACAGTGCCTATCGGCTATGCCGATGGATGGTCGCAGAGAATGCAAAATTCGGAGGTGTTAGTGGAGGGGTATCGTGCAGAAATTATAGGGAAAATCTCCATGGATCAATTGATGGTCAAGCTTCCCATGTATTTTCCGGAAGGAACACAGGTGACCTTCATTGGCTATTCAGGTGAGCAAGAAATTCCGATTCAGGAACTGGCCAATCATATCGGTGGTGTCTCTCAAGAAATAACGAGTTCCATCACGGACAGAGTGTTACGAATTTATAAAGAAGGTGGGGAAGTTCATCATGAAATCACGGGAAGTCGTACAAAAACATATTGAAATCAGCGTAAGTAACGAAGAACGGTTTCAAGGACACTTAGTGTTAATCAATGATCAAAACCCAATCAGAAGACAAGTACAAGTCCATCAACTAGAGTCATTGGATTCATTGCCTTCAATAAAGAAGTTAAATAAGGAGATGCTTCTGGAGAAGCAGTGTTTCAATCAATTTCATGCTCTGCTTAAAGCTTGTGGGGGGACGGATGATATTGTCGCTGTCAGCGCATATCGAACAAAAGAAGATCAAGTCCAGATCTATCAAGATTGTTTGATTGAACAGGGTTCAGAATATACTTCCAAATACGTAGCCTTGCCTGACCATAGTGAACACCAAACGGGGTTGGCTATCGATGTGGGTAAATTGAAATCGAATATCGATTTTATTGCTCCTTCCTTTCCGGATACGGGCATTTACAAGTCCTTCAGACAACATGCCATACAATTCGGTTTTATCCTTCGATATAAACAAGAAAAAGAATCAATCACGCGTATTGCTTATGAGCCATGGCATTTTAGATATGTAGGATATCCCCATTCCAAAATCATGGAAGAGAACAATCTATGTTTAGAGGAGTACATCGATTTTGTACAGCAATATCGGTACTCTGGAGAGCAGCTTACGATTAAAGAAAAGGACATGACAATCCAGATATATTACGTTCCCGCGGATAAAGGGACATCTAGCCATATCCCGATCTTGAGTTGTGATTCTTATCGGATATCAGGAACGAATCGTGAAGGATTCATTGTTACGACATTCTCAAAAATTAAGTTATAGCAATAAGGATGATTTAGACATATCACATTTTAGGAGGATTTTACGATGCAGAAGAAGTCGATTGCGGTATTGTTTGGCGGATGTTCAGGTGAGTATAACGTATCTTTGAGCTCAGCCGCTTCAGTGATTGAAAATTTGGATACCGAAAAATACAATCTTGTATTAATTGGAATTACACAGCAAGGCTCTTGGCTCCGATATAGTGGAACGGTTGAGGATATTCGCAATGATCGGTGGCATTTGCATCCGAGTTGTATCCCATCCTTTTTCTCGCCGAGTAGAGAAGTCAGAGGACTCATTGAGCTTGTTCATACGGAATATCATGTAACAACGATTGATGTTGTGTTTCCAGTGCTTCACGGCAAATACGGTGAGGATGGAACCCTGCAAGGATTATTGGAACTGTCGGGTATACCGTTTGTTGGATGTGGCATGTTATCCTCTGCGTTATGTATGGACAAGGAACTGGCTCATAAACTGGTGCAGGCAGCAGGCATAGATACGCCGTGTTCCCTTACAATACATAGGAGTGAACGGATGGAAGAAGTGTTATCAGAAGCAGAAGCACTGGGCTTCCCACTCTTTGTTAAGCCGGCTAGATCAGGATCGTCATTAGGCATATCGAAGGTGAACAATATGCAAGAGTTGATTACCGGAATTGAACACGCCTTCATACACGACAGCAAAGTAGTCATTGAGCAAAATATTAACGGTTTTGAAGTGGGTTGTGCTGTATTGGGTAATTCTGATCCCATCATCGGCATGATTGATGAGATTGAACTACAGGGGCACTTTTTTGACTTCTCGGAAAAGTACTCCTTGATCAGTTCGAAGATTCACTTGCCAGCCCGCATTGATGAAGACACTGCAATGAAGGTTAAGGAGAGCGCTCTGACTATTTATAAAACGCTTGGGTGCAGAGGGTTTGCGCGAGTAGATATGTTCCTGACCACTGACGGAAGAATTGTGTTCAATGAAGTCAACACGATACCTGGTTTCACGTCGAATTCCCGCTATCCCAACATGCTCCAAGCTAGCGGCATGACTTATGCAAATATTCTTAACCAGCTCATCGAGCTCGCCATTGATGAGAACTGAGAGCGTGGCTTAACTCGATGAGGAAAATCAAAAAAAGATCGGATTCAACAGCGGGGGAAAGACATCGACGGTTTACAGTGTAGTGAAGAGTGGAATGATTGTTATGATCCCTTTTATGGATGAAAAGCCATGTGAAAGAACTTGGGATTAGAGAAGATCAACTCATGGTAGGCGGAGAAAGCGCTGGAGAAGACTTACCGCCACACTTACTCTTTACGCCAGGGATAAAGGAAAAGTGAACATTGCATTTTCAAATGCCGCCAGCATCCTATGATCGATGACAGAATCCGCTAAGGTCAATAATGCCCCCATTTGGAACTCTGCTTATAATGATATTAAAAGGCGGACATTCCATAGCATAGGAATGTCCGCCTTTTATAAAAGAATTCTTGAATTATTTATCTATTCAACTTAAACCGTTGTTGCAACGTGCTTTTCACGAGCAATCTTGGTTGCATCAACCATGTTGCGCAAGGATGCAACGGTTTCTTCGAGTCCACGAGTTTTGAGACCGCAATCCGGATTAATCCAGAACAATTTAGGGTCCAATACACGCAAGGCGCGTTCAATCATGCTCGTCATTTCATCCACACTTGGAACACGTGGGCTATGGATATCGTATACACCAAGTCCAATGCCCAGTTTATAAGTGTTCAACTCAAAGCTGTGAATCAGTTCACCGTGACTGCGGGATGTCTCGATCGAAATAACATCGGCATCCATCGCTTCGATGGAATCGATCATGTCATGGAATTCGCAATAGCACATATGTGTGTGAATTTGGGTCGTGTCTTGAACCGTGCAAGTGGAAATACGGAAAGCTTTGACAGCCCAAGCCAGATAATCGGCTTGCTCGTTTTCCTTCAACGGCAGTCCTTCGCGAACCGCTGGCTCATCGACCTGGATCATGCCAATACCTGCTTGTTCCAACGCTTCGACTTCTTGTCTCAGTGCATACGCCAATTGATATGCGATATGCTCGCGCGGGATGTCTTCACGTACGAATGACCAGTTCATGATAGTGATCGGTCCAGTGAGCATACCTTTTACAGGACGTTGTGTTTGGGACTGTGCGTATTTGGTTTCTTCAACGGTCATTTCTCCGGTAAATGCAACGTCTCCAAAAATAATTGGTGGTTTTACGCAACGGGAACCGTATGATTGTACCCAGCCAAACTGTGTGAAGGCAAACCCAGCAAGTTTTTCGCCAAAGAACTCTACCATGTCGGTACGCTCAAACTCACCATGTACGAGAACATCGATCTCGATCTCTTCCTGAATTTTGATCCAGATATCAATTTGATCCCGGATGAACGCAGCATACTGCTCATTGTTCAACTCACCCTTACGCCACAATTGACGTGCTTTACGCACTTCTGCGGATTGTGGGAAGCTGCCGATAGTCGTTGTCGGGAAAAGTGGCAATTTCCATTTGTCCTGCTGCGCGATATGACGCTCTGCAAACGGACGGGAACGTTCCGGCTGTTGAACGCTGAGTGTTGCCACGGCTTCTTGAACAGCAACACGATTGCGCTCTTCGGATTGCTGGAGAGCCTGGATCGTACGATCGGAATTTTCAATCTCAGCGATAATTTCAGCGTTTCTTGAAGACAATGCTTTCGTCAGAAGAACGATCTCGTCCAACTTTTCATCTGCAAATGCCAAAGCATTTTTCAGTTCGGATGTGAGTTTAGTTTCACGTGCTGTCGTTACCGGAACATGAAGCAAGCTGCATGAGGATTGCACGATTAAACGTTCAGGTGTTACGAGTTCAGCCAGTTCATCCAACAGCTTCAGTTTTCCTGGTAAAGAGGCTTTCCAGATCCCGCGGCCGTCAATAACTCCGGCACCCAAAACTTTATCCGCTGGGAAACCGGACGCTTGAATGGATTGAATGTTACCTGTGGCTCCATGTACAAAATCAAGTCCGATACCTTGAACCGGTAGGGCAACAATGTTGCTATAGTTCTCTACGGATTCAAAGTAGGTTTGCAACATAATGTTCAGACCTGGTACAGCAGCTGCAAACGTCTCATAAATTTTACTCAGCAGCTCTAGGTCAGCATCACTTGTTTTGGTAACGAGGATTGGCTCGTCAATCTGAACCCACTGAACTCCTTCATTTGCAAGCTCTTGAAGCACTTGTACATAGAGCGGAAGCAAGCGGTCCAGCCAAGCGTTTGTTTCGGATTTATCGTATCCTTTGGATAGTTTCAGGAAAGTTAACGGTCCAACAAGAACCGGTTTGCCTTCAATACCGAGATTCTCTTTAGCTTCGCGATAAGCAATAAGTGGTTTATTTTCCGTAAGGGCAGGGGAAGCACCGTCCAGTTCAGGCACGATATAGTGATAGTTCGTGTTAAACCATTTTGTCATTTCACTTGCTGCTGCATCTTTTGTTCCCCGAGCAATTCCGTAATAGACGGACAAAGGTACAGCGCCACCGTCATATGCAAACCGTTTTGGAACAATTCCGAACATAACGGCAGTATCCAGAATGTGATCATAGTAACTGAAATCATTAACAGGAATAAGATCGATACCTTTTTCTTGTTGCTTGCGCAAGTGATCTAACCGAATCTCCTGCAATCGTGCTTGAAACTCTGTTTCTTCGAGCTTGCCTGACCAGAATGCCTCCAACGCTTTCTTCCATTCCCGATCCGCACCAATTCGTGGATATCCCAATACACTGCTTTTTGCCATGACGTAAAATCTCCTCTACAATATGTTACCAAAAAGTTATCACATATCCGGAGTTATAATGTAATTCCATTAAGTTATATCTAGCTATAGCCTATGGCTATACCGGTATGGCATGAAAGCAAGTAATAATGACAAACATTAAGTTATTATAAAACTTTACAAAAAAACCGTCCGGACGGTATAGTTAACTGGAAGTTGAAAAACGTTACGTATGTGGCAGGAGGAATGAGAGATGGTTGCATATTTTTTATTGGGTTTAGCGATTGTATCTGAAGTTTTTGGTAGTTCCATGATGAAATTATCAAACGGATTCCAAAAGAAACTTCCGATAGTAGGATTGATTTTGGGAATGGGTACAGCGTTCTTTTGTCTTTCTCTGGCTTTGAAAACCATTCCGCTTGGTACCGCATATGCAACGTGGTCGGGTGTGGGAACTGCTCTTACAGCACTCGTTGGCATCGTGTTTTATAAAGAGAGCGTGAACCTCAAAAAAATCTCAGCATTAATTCTTATCATTGCTGGGGTTGTGATTATGAAATTGGCTCATAGCTGAGCAAGAATGGAGGGATGAATAATGAAAGGTTATTTTGCACTGGCCATTGCCATTATTGCTGAGGTTTTCGGTACTACCATGTTAAAATTGTCGGCTGGATTCACAAATCTACTACCTTCAATTGGACTTGTTGTTGGCATGGCGTTATCGTTTTATTATTTGACAATGGCTTTGAAAACAATTCCTTTGAGCACAGCTTATGCCATATGGGCAGGTGTAGGGACAGCAATAACCGCCTTGCTTGGCGTCATTTTATGGAATGATCCGTTCAACATGCTTTCGGGAATCGGACTCATTATGGTTATCGGAGGTGTAGTACTTTTAAACTTATCCAAAAGTCCAGCCAAATCATCAAACGCAAGTCAGTCTTAAATAAACGTACATGAAGGAGGAGATCTGTATGAGAAGTAATTCAAGACGTCATGAGCTTTTGGCATCAGCATCACATATTGTCGAACATTTGGGCATGGAGAAATTGACGTTGGAAGCTGTTGCTAAACATGCGGGAGTAAGCAAAGGCGGATTGCTTCATCATTTTCCCAATAAGGAGGCAATCGTTACTGCCATGATCGAGGAATTCGGGGATACGTTTTTCTCTGAACTACAGCAAAAATCAAGCGAAAGCATAAACGAAGTCGGGAAATGGAGCAGGGCTTATATCGAAATGACCTTCCATGACCCCCAAACGACTGCAGCTTTGAGTACGGCGCTTTTGGCGGTATTATTCTCGAAGCCCGAATTACTTGCAGCGTATAATGAAAAAAATAACGTTCTTCAAGAAGAAATTTTAAACGATGGCATTGATCCCGTGAATGCTGCTATTATCAAGTTAGCAACAGACGGGTTATGGTTTTCCGAGATTTTCGGAGTTGGAATCCTGAATCAGGATATTCGAAATCAAGTAGAAGAAAGACTCATGAAGATGTCTTTCGAAGCAAAATGAGAATGCCCGCATCAACTCTTTTTTTCATATTTGAAGCCCGGGAACTTTTTCAATTAGAATTGCAATTAAAACAGAGTTGAAATCAGAAAGGAGGGGACAGAATTGCCATAATGGGGGATCTGGTGTTATCTAAACATCATCCGGTTCTCATGTATGCGAATCCTCAGCAATGGCTGGATATTTTGGATAAAGTGGAACAGCTGGATATAGAAATCATCGTACCGGGGCATGGAGAAGTATGCTCATTGAACGCACTGCATCAAGTCAGAGCCTACATAATGGATCTATTGCAAATCGTGACTGATGCTGCTCAAAGAAACCAAGGTTTGGACGAAATTACTGTACCATCAGCCTATCAGGACTGGTTTTTTACTACGTATTTCAAGTCCAATTTGCAAAGTATCTACGAATGGATCGAGAAAATGGGTAAAGATTGAACCTGACCCAAGAAGCCCACTTGCTTCATTTGACATATGATGGCGTGCGTGTTCGCAGCCGGTTGTAAATAGATAGATCAGTACAGTGGCTCCTTAACATATGTTGAGGAGTTTTTTTGTTGCTCCAACCGTTTTTTTTAAGCTCGATTAGAAGGGACAGGTATACTTAATGCATAATAATGATAACTAGATAAATTGAATTTAACATTTACACGAGAACGGAGAGGACAGAAATAACCTGAAGAAGCGGAGCTAAAAGCTTTCTGAAAGAAAGCTGCATCGGAAGCATATACCTCGCTGTTATCGGAGTGGCAAGTGTAAATATTCTTTAATTCAATTTATATAGATCCTTGTTACGGTGGAAAATGTGGAAAGGGTGATTCAATGGGTGTACCTACTTTTCTTGAAACAGGTCATATGACAGAGGGTCTTCCAATCCGGGTGATTCATACCGAGAATCAGTTTAATTTTGCCGCCCACTGGCATGAAGAGGTGGAAATGGTAGTGGTGGATGGAATGAACGGAAGAATAGGCGTGAACAACCATGTGTATGAGCTGAAACAAGGAGATGTGTTGCTTATCAAACCAGGGGATGTTCACTGTTTCTTGCCGGGAACCAATCATCTAACCATTATCCAGTTTCGATTGGAGTTGCTGACGGGAAGTTTCATAACGGATAACGAAGCACAGAATATACGAGAGCTTTTCAATAAAACGATGGTCATCCCGTTAAACATCAGTAACGAAAAAAATCTGGGAAAATATATAGATGCCTTAGTGAATGAGGAGAAGGATCAACAGACGGGATATCGCTGGTTAATGGTTGCCAGATTATATGATCTTATTGTTCATATGCTGCGCACAAAGGCACCGATTACCGAGGAATTAACATCAGGATGGCCATGTACACCTTCCAAAAAATTTGAATTCCTCGAATCTGTCTGTGAATACCTGGAAGAGCACTATGCTGAACCCATCAAACTGGATCAGGTAGCGGGGCACATTAAATTCAGCAAGTTTCACGTATGTAAACTGTTTAAAGAGATCAAAGGAATCACATTGATGGAATACCTAAATCATTTTCGAATCATCAAATCGGAATGGGCATTATTGTTTCGCGAAGAATCCATTCTGGATATTGCCATTGGTCATGGATTCAACAATGTGAACTCATACAACCGACTTTTCAAAAAATATAATGACTGCACTCCGTCTGAATTTCGTAAGAAGCATCGTACAAATATCACAACATATGAAGGATGATTCACAATATTTGAAGAGAAAGCCTTCTCCAAAATCCATATACTCTAATAAATTGTAAGCGTTTCCTTTTTGAAGGAGGGGGCCCATGAAGAAGTTTAAGCTTAAATATATCTCCATGATTGCACTCGTAAGCGCAGTGATAATGGTGTCTGGCTGCCAACCAAGTGGAGCCAACCAGCCCAAGCAGGAAGAGATTACTGTCTGGAGTTTTACGGATGAAGCAGGTTATGCCATTGAGAAATTCGAGGAGAAATATCCGGACATTAAGGTGAACTTTGTTAATATTCCAGGCAATTTCTACATCACCAAGCTTAAGTCCGCATTACAGACAACGTCCAAGGCTCCGGATGTGTTTATGATCGAGAATGCAAATATAAGAGAGCTGATTGATGTGCCGTACCTGGAGAATTTATCGGAGGCAACGTATAACGCCAATGAACTAATTACAGAGCAATATGCTTTTGTGCAAGCTAATGAGAAGGATAGCGAAGGAAATGTTAGAGCGATCGGTTATCAGGGAACGCCTGGAGGCATTTATTATCGGAGAGATCTGGCCAAAGAATATTTGGGTACGGACGATCCGGAGAAGGTAGCGCCGCAAATTGATACATGGGAGAAGATATTCGAGATTGGAGAGAGGGTAGAGCAGCAAAGTGGAAATAAAGTTCATGCCCTTGCCAACTGGAATGCAATATCTAATTCATATGATGGTATCCCATGGGTTAAGGATGGGAAGTTAGTCATCGATCCCACCTATATGAAGGTGCTTGACCTTGTTCGTGAAGCACGTCAGCGGCATGTGCTTGCAGAGTTGGATGATGGTAGCGCTGGATACGCGGCTTCAATGCAAAAAGGTCAGGTGATGTTCTATCCGGGAGCAACTTGGGCCTTGCAATACACCTTTAAAGCGAATGCTCCGGATACCGAAGGATTGTGGGGTCTCGCGCCGGGGCCATCCGCTTTTAGTGCCGGAGGAACTTATATTGCAATGTATAGCAAAAGTGAAAAAAAGGATCTGGCCTGGAAGTTTATTGAGTTTTACAACTTTGATCATGATTTTCTGTCTGGGCTTGCGAAGGAACAGGACTATTTTACAAGCAATATGGTCGTGAATGATCAGCTTGCAGACTCCGTATCTTCAGCGTATTTGGGCGGGCAGAAGCATTTTGAGTTTTTCTCGGAAGCAGCGAAGCAGGTTCCTGTATATGAGCGAACCAAATATGACTCAATCATTAACAATGATATCTTCAAAAATGTACTCCAGTTGTATCTCAATAACGACATTCAGACCAAAGAAGAAGCCGTAAAACGAATCAATCGTGATGTCAAATTGAGATTTCCGGAGCTGGAAGTGGATTAGCTTAGAAGTAAGCAAATGCCTTTTAATCATCCGATGACTGGGGGTACAAAACATGTTTGCCAAGTCAATCCGCAAAGATCATTACGGATACTATTTCATTGCTCCGTTTTTCATTCTTTTCGCCATTTTTGGGCTATACCCCATTCTGTATTCTCTCTATATCAGCTTCACCAACTTTGATGGGATTACCACGCCGGACTTCGTCGGACTCGGTAACTATATTGCGGTTCTGCAAGATCCTTTGTTCTACAAGACGTTATTTAATACCCTTTTTATCTGGGGTGTCTCTGTAGTGCCACAGCTAACCGTTTCGCTTGTGCTCGCCTTTATCCTCAACGACAAGCTACTTAAGGGAAGAGACATTTTCAGAGCGGTTTATTTCTTTCCCAACATCGTTACCGCAGCATCATTGGGTCTGCTTGTGAGTCTGATCTTTGATTGGCAATCTGGCGGTTTGAATCATTTTTTGGTTCAAGTTGGACTCATCGATGATCCGATTAACTGGAAAAATGATCCCTGGTTTATGCGACTGATCGTTTCATCGATTCTGTTCTTTCAATACTTTGGTTACTCCATGGTCATCTATCTGGCAGGGCTTCAGGGTATTGATCCGTCACTGCAGGAAGCCGCTCAAATGGATGGGGCGAAAAAGAAACATATTTTCATTCATATCATCGTTCCAATGCTGCGCCCAATCATTCTGTTTCAGATGATCACGTCCATTATTGGAGGTATTCAGATTTTTGATCAGCCGTTTACATTGACGAATGGAACGGGTGGTCCGGATCGTGCAGCCATGACGAGTATTATGTATCTGTATAATGTGGCATTCCAAAGTACACGTTTTGGTTATGGGGCGGCCATTGCATTCTGTCTGTTCATCATCATTATCCTGCTATCGGTCGTATCCTTCATGATGACGAAGCGCAAGAGCCGTGCATAGGGAGGGGGAAATGAAATGCCAACCGTCAAACCAGTCGAACAACAAAAAGTTACTCTACAGCATTACGATACTGTGAGGCGTCTGACACTGGGCAAAGTCATTATTTATCTGTGTTTGATTAGCCTAGCCGTGCTCTGTATCATTCCATTTTATCTCATGCTCATCTATTCCACACATAATAATGCGACGATTGCATCGACATTTACGTTTCTGCCTGGCCCCTTCTTGCTGGATAATTATACGAACATGGCTTCCAAAATCAATATCTGGCGCGGGTTTGCCAACAGCTTTTTCATTGCCGGAACGTCTACGGTGTTATCCTTGTATATTGGTTCCCTAACGGCATATGGCTTCGCCAAATTCAAATTCAAAGGTCGCAACTGGCTATTCCTGTTCTTGCTTGCCACCATGATGGTGCCTGGGCAGCTCGCACTGATCGGGATGTATCGTCTGTTCAGTACGTTAGGTTTGCTGGACAGCTATGCAGCGATCATTTTGCCGGCAGCAGCGAATGCCTTTAATGTATTTTTTATCAAACAATTTATGGAGAGCAGCATTCCAGACGAGATTATTGAATCTGCACGTGTAGATGGTGCAGGGGAGTTCCGCACGTTCAATCAGATTGTCTTGCCCATTCTGGGCCCAGCCATATCGGCGCTTGGCATATTCACCTTTATCGGTTCGTGGAATAATTTTCTCACGCCGCTGGTCCTGTTTTTCTCGCTGGATAAATATCCGCTTCCGGTACTCGTTGCGCTGGTGCAAGGCTATTATGGAATGGATTACGGACTGTTGTATTTGGGTGTTGCGATCTCGATCTTGCCTATTATCATTGTCTTTGCGATATTCTCCAGACAAATTATAGGCAGTGTTGCCTTGGGTGCGGTTAAAGGATAACATGTGTACGCAACTAGTCGCCTTTTTGGCGGCTTTTTTGTTGTTTACATATTATTCCTATTGCAAAAGTGGCGGAATACCATTTTGAAAGCCTTTCCAAAAATCTATGATATACTACGATATGACTGGCATACCATGGAAAAAAAGATATTCCAACTTATCGTTTTCTTCACTTTCACTTGCAAAGGAGATGTCATGATGTTTAATGTTCTTGTTGTTGACGATGAGAGCGTTCAAAGAGAAGGCATTAAGGATTTGATCTCTCACTACGGCTTTCCCTTTCAAGTATTGGAAGCCGAGAACGGAAAGAGCGCAGAGCGAATTCTGGTTGCGAACGCGATAGATATCCTCATCACCGACGTCAAAATGCCTCTTATGGACGGACTGGAGCTTAGTAAACAAGCCAGGAAAACGCAGCAGAACATAAAGATTGTCATCTGCAGCGGTTATGATGAATTTGAATATGCCCGCAGTGCGATTCGGCTGGGTGTAGTTAATTATTTGCTCAAGCCACTGGTCAGGGAAGAGTTTCTACAGGTGATGGAAGATATTACGCAGATCCGTGCTTATGGCGGAGGTCCCGAACCGGAATCAGTTGAATCGAAGGTCATTCAACAGGTGAAGGATTATGTGAAGGATAACCATCAGAAAGATATTTCATTGTCCGAGGCAGCCCACGATGTTTATCTATCTCCAGGGTATTTGAGCATTTTGTTTAAAAAAGAGACCGGGGAAAACTTCTCGAAATATTTGACCGATTATCGTTTGCGGCGTGCAAGCCATCTGCTGGCTCATTCGAATATGAAAATCAATGATATTGCAGGGGCCGTTGGCATCGACAATCATTCTTATTTTGCCAAGTTGTTCAGAAACAGGTTCGGTGTCAGTCCGTTACAGTTCAGAGAGTGCGGGGTGCTTCATGATCGGATGGATCAAGAGCAAATTCAATGATATCAAGTTCCGAAACAAGCTGCTGCTGTCGCATTTGGTGATTGCACTCATTCCGATTCTTCTGCTGGGGTTGCTCTCCTTCATTCAGTCTTACCGAATTCAAATGAAGGAGTTACGGAGCGAAGCAGAAGCGAGTCTGGAACAGGTGTCTAACATTATGGATTATAAGATTAATCGGTATAACACGTTAAGTGAGTTCATGGTGCTTAATCGGGAATTATCGCAAATATTTACGAAAGACTACGAAGAAAATTATTATAATATGTACCTGGATTTCCGGGATATTCTGGAGCCGTTGATCTCGAACATCCGGCTGATGGATGATGATATTGAAGATATTACCTTTTATACGTCCGGGGAGTTATTGGGAATTCGCAATAATATTTTGCCAATCGGGGATCTCAAGAGCAAGTCCTGGTATGACGGATTTCGAGGCAGGCGCTGGATTGTAGATGGAGAGAAGCTTTATCTCGTTCAGGAATTGATCAGCAATCCGAAAGACAGCAATTTTATGGTGATCTCCATTCAGCATGATAGCATCTTTGCCGACCTGGACAATCTGTCGGAACATGTAGCCGTTTATATTGAGGATGCGAAACAGCATGTGATTTTTCAGGAAAACCACGAGCATGCTGTTGTGGCCGCAGGTTCGAAAGTTGGGGAATCTGGCGATCTGAGTCTTAGCCGCTCACTCGCCAATAACGGCTGGACCATTCACTATAATCTGCTGAATACCAATGCGTACGCCAATGCAATGAGTATTTTTCAAATTACGCTGTTTGTCATCATCCTCAGCCTGATTATTACCTTCTTGCTCATTTATGTTATTTCTAATAACTTTACGCAAAGAATTATCCATATCAAGAACAAGGTGGACAAGGTTGAGCGGAACAATCTGGATGTGATTATCCGAAGTTCATCCAGGGATGAATTTGGTGAGCTGACTAACGGTATCGGTAAAATGCTGACAAGGATCAACAGCCTGATCTCCCAGGTGTATCACGCCGAAATTGCCAAGAAGGAAAGTGAATATAACAAGTTGATTAGTCAGATCAACCCTCACTTCCTGTATAATACACTTTCATTTATACGCTGGAGGGCCGAGAAAAGGGCGGATATAGAAACGAGTTATATGGTATCTGCATTAGCCCGTTTCTATAGGACAACACTTAACCAGGGGAAGAATATGGCCACCATTGAGGTTGAGGTGCAGCATATTAAGGCATATTTGGATTTGCAGCTCATCATGAACGATGGCCGATTTGATGTGGATTATGATATCAATGACGAGGTATTACATACCGAGGTGATTCATTTTATTTTGCAGCCAATTGTGGAGAATGCCATTAAGCATGGTTTTGTGGAAGCAGATGCATCCGATTGCCACATTCACATTGGGGTTAACCGGGTGGAAGAGGGGATTAAATTAACCGTTCGTGATAATGGTGTTGGCATGACGCCTGTACAGACCGCAGGGTTGTTAACAGGAGAGAACGGCGGATGTGGTGTTCGGAACGTTAATGACCGAATTAAGCTGTATTATGGTCGGGGTTACGGACTTGTTATTCATAGTGAGCCAGGAAGCGGAACGGAAGTGTCAATCGTCCTTCCTGCCACATGATTGCGTGTGATTATATTAAAAACATAGCGTTAGTACTAAAGCGGTTGCTGTGGCAACCGCTATTTGTTACTGTTATAAAATTTTTTTTACAGAGAAATAAAGTAAATTGGAGGTCATAAAAAAAGTGTTACATATCCGAAAAATGTGGCATATACGCCAATTATGAAAACGCATACAATTTGGTTATCAAAAGCAAATCAGATAAAGGGGATGACAGGATGAAGAAGCGCAGTAAGATGGCTACGCTGCTGATCGGAAGCATGATGTTGGCTGTAATCAGTGGCTGTACCGGAGGCAATAACGAGAGCGCACAACCGCAAATTTCAGAGCAGGACTATGAACCTTATGGTAAATATGAGACACCCGTGGAATTTACGATTGGTCGAAATACCAATCATGTGAACAACCTGCCTGCAGGCGATACCATTGAAAACAATCTGGCTACACGCTATGTAGAAGACCGGGTGAATGTCAAGGCCAAGGTAGCTTGGGAAACAGATGATATGGATCAGAAGCTGTCACTCTCGATGACGACAGGCGACCTGCCGGATGTAATGCTTGTCAGCCGTGAAATATTTAATCAACTGGTGGATAACGATCTCATTGCCGACATGACAGAGGTATACGAGAAGACAGCATCCGAGGGTGTTAAAAATATCTATGGTTCCTACGGAGATTTGCTGTTGAATCAGGTAAAGGTGGACGGTAAGATCATGGGTCTGCCTATGACGAATATCGGAAACCAGCATCAATTGCTGTGGGTCCGGAAGGACTGGGTGGATAAAGTAGGCGCGAAGCTGCCGGAATCTGTCGAGGATGTATGGAATCTGGCGAGAACATTTGTAGAGAAGGATGTCTCGGGAACAGGCAAGACGGTAGGCATGGTCATGGATTCGAATGCGATGAACTTTACGCCAATCTTTGCTGCGCACGGTGCCTTTCCCATGAACTGGATACAGAAAGACGGTCAGGTTGAATATGGATCTGTTCAGCCTGAAGTAAAACAAGCGCTGACAGAACTGAGCGCCATGTATAAAGAAGGTTTGATTGATAAACAGTTTGCTGTCCGGTCGAACGAAGAGAAGGAAGCCCTAGTTATCAACGGACAGGCAGGAATGGTATTTAATCCATGGTGGATCGGCTACACCAACTACAAGGATTCCATTAAACAAGATCCTGAAGCAGTCTGGGTTGCCGTATCTGCACCAGTAGATGAGAATGGCAAGTTCAAGACGATCCGGCAAGATCCGGTGGGCGGCGGCATCGTCGTTGTGAAGAAGGACTTTGCGCATCCTGAAGCGATCATGAAATCAGTCAATTTAACAACGGATTTTCTGTACTCCTTAACGGAAGACGCAATCAATTACAAGAAAGAGCATCCCGACGAGTTGCTGACCGATGCAAGCCGCTGGAATAATGATCCTACCCAGATTCCGATGCAAGTGGATTATGATGATGTACTCAAGCGTTATTACGATGATCTGATCAAAGCAGATGAGGCAGGTGATGCTTCTGCTGTTCAGGAAGACCGAGTGGTTTCTTTCAAGGCCTATCAGGAATTCAAAGAGAAAGGAAATGCGATTGATGCAAACACCTACGGTGAATACCTCTCCCGGATCGAAGGGCAGCGTGAGGCGAACAATCCGAACCTGGAAGTGATCACCGCAGGCTTTTATGGAACAACTGAGACGATGAAGCTGAAGTGGGCGAATCTGCAGAAGCTAGAAGAGGAAACCATGCTCAAGATCATTATGGGGGAAGCGCCTGTAGATGAATTCGATAAGTTTGTCGACACTTGGAAACGTACGGGTGGCGATGAGATTACAGAAGAAGTTAACGAGATGAGCAAAAGATGACGATTGCGTGAGCTTAGGTGCGGAAGCCTAATCGTGGACTTTCGCACGGGCTTTCGCCGATAAAGCCTGTCCAATTAGGCACATGATGGAGGTGGAAAGGACAATGGCTCAAATGGAAACAACCGTTAATCAAGAGCGGGAAGTGCGTTACGGGAGGAAAAAGAAACGTAAAACTTTTGATGAAATGACCTATCATTTTATGCTGCTGCCTGGCATGATCATGCTGTTCATTTTCTCAATTGTACCGATGTTCGGGGTTGTGATGGCATTCCAAAAGTTCATTCCTGCCAAAGGAATATTCGGGTCCAAATGGGCAGGGATATCCAATTTCACGTATATGTTTCAACTCCCGGACGCGAAGCAGATTTTCATTAATACATTGGTCATCGCAGTTGGAAAGATTGCTCTAGGGTTGATTGTACCCATCGTATTCGCTCTGCTGTTAAATGAGGTGCGTCTGAAAGTATTCAAGAGTACGATTCAAACCATCGTCTATTTGCCGCATTTTATGTCCTGGGTAGTTCTGGGCACGATGCTGACCATGATCTTTTCCTTCGATGGCATGGTGAACAACTTCCTTGAGTTTCTCGGACTGGAGCGAATTATGTTCTTGGCAAGTAATGACTGGTTCAGGCCGCTGCTCATTGTGACGGATACGTGGAAGGAATTTGGCTATGGGACGATAGTCTATCTGGCTGCATTAACGGCAATTAATCCTGCATTGTACGAATCTGCCGCAATGGACGGCGCAAGTCGTTGGAAACAGACGCTGAATATCACGCTGCCGGGTATGTTCCCGACGATTATCCTGCTGGGTACGCTGAGTCTTGGTAATGTACTGAATGCGGGTTTTGATCAGGTGTTTAACCTGTATAATCCGCTGGTATATGAAACGGGCGATATTATCGATACTTTTGTGTACCGTATGGGTCTGATCAACATGCAATATTCCTTTGCAACAGCGATTGGACTGATGAAATCGGTGATCAGCTTTGTTCTGATCGTGATTTCCTACAGACTGGCTTCGAGGTATGCGGGGTACAGAATTTTCTAGGAGGGTTAGCATGATTCAATCCAAATCACTCGGCTCCAGGCTATCCCGCCTGTTGATTATGTTTGCGTTAATTCTGATTACGTTCATGTCCTTGGCGCCGATTGTCAATACCATTATGGTGTCCGTCAGCAGCAGTACGGCTGTTAATGCAGGGCGCGTCTATTTTTTTCCAGTGGAGCTGAATTTCTCATCGTATGGCCAGATTTTGAATGATACGAAGTTTTGGAAGGCTTTTCTGATCTCGGTCGAGCGGGTGGTGCTTGGAGGAGCAATCAATATGTTTTTGACTATTCTCATGGCCTATCCGTTGTCACGAAGCGTCACACAATTCAGATCGAGAAACACATATATGTGGATTATTGTGTTTACAATGCTGTTCAGCGGCGGAATCGTACCCTGGTATATGGTCATCAGCAAGTTGGGATTGATCAACAGTATTTGGGCGCTAGTTTTGCCGGGGGCAGTTCCTGTCTTTAATGTAATTCTCCTCATGAACTTCTTCAAGGGAATTCCAAAGGAACTGGAAGAGGCCGCATTCATTGACGGTGCCAGTCCGCTTAAAATTCTGCTCAAAATCTTCATCCCCATTTCCATGCCGAGTCTGGCAACGATCATGCTGTTTGTCATTGTCGGGCACTGGAACAATTTCTTTGACGGGATCATTCTGATTAACGACAGCTCCAAAATCCCGCTTCAGACCTATCTGCAGCAGCTCAGCCTCACACGGGATCAGATGCAGAATCTTTCAGTCGAACAGCTGCAGCAGTTCAATAAAATCTCCAATACAACGTTGAATTCTGCCAAAATTCTGGTATCCATGATTCCCATTCTGCTGATTTATCCTTTTCTGCAACGTTATCTAATCCACGGAATTGTACTCGGAGCCGTAAAAGAGTAGTTCTGGTTATCAGCATCATTAGCCGTTCTGCCTGAGAAATGTGGAAGGGGGTGAAGGAACATCGTCAGGGAAAGGCGCGAACAGAGCTGGAGCAAGGGATTGACACTGCTTTACGAATGAACTGTTAGTTAAACGTCGACTGGAGAAGGGAAGGGATCTGATGAGCAAAAGGAAAATGGTGAGCCTCACGCTGATACTCAGCATTATTCTGGTCACCACAATGGGGGCAACAAGCGGTGGCAAGAATCGCTATGCCGATCAGGCGCAGTGGTCGCAAGAGAAGCTGCATGAATACTACTGGAATGATGCATCAAAAATGATGAATAATGCTTATCCATCAACACCAGAAGGTGAACAGACCTTGAATTACTGGTGGAAGGCTCATGCGGTCGATGCATTGGTGGACGGATACGAACGTACAGGAGACAAAGCGTACACTGAACGTGCGGAAGAACTCGTTCGCAGTATCATTGCACGCAACGGATCACTTCACAATGAATTCTACGATGATATGGAATGGCTCGCGCTCGCCGGGCTTCGTCTGTATGATGCAACAGGCAGTGAAGAGATGAAGGGATACGTAATGGAGTTGTGGGATGACATCAAAACCGCCTGGTGGGAAGATGAGCTTGGCGGTATGGCTTGGAAAAAGGATCAGCGATATAACCGAAATGCGTGCTCCAGTGGGCCTGCCGCCATCTTGGCTGCAAGACTGTATGAACGTTTTGGCGATGTGCGGGATCTGGAATGGGCCCAAAAAATATATGATTGGGAGAAACAATATTTGGTAAATCCGCAAACGGGCCTGGTAGCGGATGGTTTGGTTCTGAAAGAGGATGGCACACTGGATGTGAATGAAGCATGGATCTTCACGTACAATCAAGGTACGTTTATCGGAGCAGGTGTTGAACTCTACCGGATAACAGGTGAGAAGACATATTTGAAAGATGCCGAGAAAACGGCAGCAGGTTCTTTGAAGACCTTAACGGATGAGAAGACGGGCATATTTAAAGAGGACGGCGACGGGGACGGTGCTTTGTTCAAAGGCATACTGATCCGCTACATGGTTGAGTTGTATGAAGTCGGGCATAACAAGAGCCTGAAAAAGGCGGTTTATCGCAATGCCGATGCCTTACTGAAAGGTAGCCGGGACAATGGATTATTCGGTCAGGCTTGGGGCAAAGCAGCCCAGAACCCACTCGACCTTACCGCTCAGCTCAGCGGCGTATTTCTGCTGGAAGGAGCGGCTAAGCTGGAAGCAGGCAAAGCAGATAAACCAGATAAACCAAATAAACCAGTGAAAAAGTAGGCATTTGAGTGGATGATAGGTTAATAGGATAGTAATGATTAGAGGTCAGCGCCTGCATGATTCTTTCCAAGAGAAAGATCATGCGGTGCTGTTTTATGAGACGGTAATTCCATCTTAGGAACGGGATTTTCATCCTTATTTCGAATGAGAGGGGTACGTAAAATGCATTCAATTACAGAACTCCCAGAAGCAATGAGACGTTTGAAGGAGATAGTACGGGAAAAACAATCGGAACGTACAGCTGACATGTTTGAGCAATGCTTGGCTAACACCTGGAATACCACCTTAAAGCGCATGGAGGACGGTTCAACCTTTGTTATTACGGGCGATATACCTGCCATGTGGCTGCGAGATTCTGCAGCACAAGTAAGACCTTTCCTGGTCCTATCAGAGGACCAGGAGATCGGTGACATGATTCAAGGCGTGGTACGACGTCAATTTGATTATATTTTGCAAGATCCCTATGCGAATGCTTTTAATGAATCGGCCAACGGTAAAGGGCATCAGGATGATGCCACTGACATGAGCCTGTGGATTTGGGAGCGTAAATACGAGATCGACTCCCTATGTTATCCGATCCAGCTCAGTTATCTGTTGTGGAAGAATTCCGGCAGAATTGATCATTTGGATGAAACATTCCGTGCAGGTGTAAAGCAGATTATCGATTTGTGGAAGCGAGAACAGCGACATGAGACTGACTCCGAGTATACCTTTGAGCGCAGCAATTGTCCGCCATCAGATACCCTTATTCGAGACGGCAGAGGTTCGGAAACAGGATATACCGGTATGACCTGGTCCGGTTTTAGACCGAGTGATGATGCCTGTACATACGGTTATCTGGTACCTTCAAATATGTTCGCAGTGGTTGTACTCCGATACGTCACAGAAATGGCTAAGGAGATTCTAATGGATGAGGAGCTTGCAGAAGCGTCAGAGAAACTTGCTACACAGATTAATGCAGGTATTCTCCAGCATGGTGTGGTAGAGGATGATCAATGCGGTTCCATTTATGCATACGAAGTGGACGGGCTTGGTTCAAACAATCTGATGGACGATGCCAATGTACCCAGCTTGTTATCCATTCCTTACCTGGGTTATTCAAATGCAGATGATCCGGTCTATGTGAATACACGGCAATTTATCCTGAGTGAGCGTAATCCTTACTTCTACCAGGGGACGGCTGCATCTGGCATTGGTAGTCCTCATACGCCGGATCAATACATCTGGCATATAGCGCTGGCGATGCAAGGCATGACCGCAAAGGATAATGCAGAACAGCAGCGTCTACTGGAGTTGATGCTTGCAACAGACGGAGGAACCGGATTTATGCATGAGGGATTTCATGTGGATCGACCAGAGGAGTTTACCCGCCCTTGGTTTTCCTGGGCTAATATGATGTTTTGTGAACTGGTGCTGTTATGTTCCGGTGTCACTGTTAAACGGTAGGAGTGAAAATTCCATCATGTGTTTGATTTTAATTGCTTATAAAGTATATCCAAAATATCAACTTATTCTCGGGTCAAATAGAGATGAATTTTATCATAGACCGACTGCGCAAGCTCACTACTGGGATGACGATCCGGAAATATTGGCTGGCCGGGATCTGTTGAAAATGGGAACCTGGATGAGAGTGACAACAAAGGGACGATTGGCAGCCGTAACGAACTATCGTGATCCTCATGAGGGTTCCCTGGACAGTGCTCTGGAGGAGAACTGGTTACTCAATATTTGAAGGAAAGTTCGACACCTTAGCAATTTATGGAACGTGCCAAGCTTAATCGAAGTGACTACCCTGGCTATAACTTGCTACTTGGTGATCTCAATGAGCTCTATTATTACTCCAATGTGGGCATACGAATATGCATTTGCACGTTGAAAGTCGCCATATTGGCGGCTTTTTTTGCATTGAACCAACAAGACTGAGCTTTGTTAAGTTGGAAATAATTATATTCGAACCGAGTTATTCATCAAATGATTAGACCTCACACGTAATGAAAGCGATTTAAAATTGTGTTGACGAAAACCATTTTCATAATTATTATGTAAATGAAAATAGTTTTAGAGAGGTGGATATCACTGTGAAGCAATATTTTGAGAAGGCTCAGAAGTTTGGTAAATCGTTTATGCTTCCTATTGCTGTTTTACCAGCGGCGGGTCTATTACTGGGGATTGGAGGGGCTTTGTCCAACGCCAATACGATTAACTCGTATCCATTTTTGCAGATCACATGGTTGCAGCAAGTGTTTACGGTGATGAGCAGTGCAGGAAGTATTGTATTTGATAATCTGGCATTGATCTTTGCCATTGGTGTGGCTGTTGGACTCGCTAGAGCGGACAAAGGTACAGCAGGATTGGCAGCTGGACTGGCTTATCTGGTCATGAATGCATCGATCAATGCGATGCTGGTCAATTCGGGGAAACTTGTCGCAGATCATTTGGCTAGTGCGGGTCAAGGTATGGTACTTGGAATCCAAACCTTGCAAACTGGTGTACTTGGAGGGATCGTTGTCGGATTGGTTACCGCATGGCTTCATAATCGGTACAACAAAATAGAACTTCCTCAATTCTTAGGATTCTTTGGAGGTTCACGTTTCATTCCTATCGTTTCATCTTTTGCGGCCATCTTTATTGGTATTGCTTTGTTCTTGATCTGGCCAACCATCCAGCTCGGCATAACACAGCTTGGAGGTTTGGTCGATAGAACTGGGTATATCGGAACACTGTTATACGGATTTGTTTTACGGATGCTGGGTCCACTTGGGTTACACCACATCTTTTATCTGCCTTTCTGGCAGACGGGAGTCGGCGGAACAATGGAGGTTGCGGGAAAAGTTTACGAAGGGACACAGAATATTTTCTTTGCTCAACTGGGGGACCCTGCAACCGAGAAGTTCTTCTCGGGTACATCCCGATTTATGTCAGGACGTTTTATCACGATGATGTTTGGTTTGCTCGGTGCGGCCCTCGCTATTTATCATACGGCCAAGCCTGAACGTAAAAAAGTGGTTGGCGGATTGATGTTGTCTGCGGCCCTCACTTCGTTCTTGACAGGAATTACTGAGCCTCTGGAATTCTCATTCCTGTTTGTTGCTCCAATCCTGTATGTCATTCACGCCGTATTTGATGGTTTGGCATTTATGCTTTCACATATTTTTGAGATTACAATCGGTCAGACTTTTTCAGGTGGATTAATCGACTTTATCTTATTCGGGATACTTCAGGGTAATGCCAAAACGAACTGGATTATCGTTCCCATCATTGGTGTGGTCTGGTTCTTCCTTTATTACTTCACCTTCCGAATCTTGATCGTGAAGCTCAACTTAAAAACTTCGGGACGTGAGGAAGACGTAACATCAGAGCCAGACGCCAAAACGCAAAGTCAGCAGTCTAACACACCCGCATCAACGAAAGGTGAAGAACGTTCCATTGCCATTCTGAATGGACTTGGCGGTGCAGACAATATTAACGAATTAGATTGCTGTGCAACACGGCTTCGCGTATCTGTGAAGGATATCGAGAAGGTTCAAAAGGATGCGCTTACAGCTACGGGAGCCAAAGGGGTAGTTCTTGTGGGTAACGGTGTGCAGGTTATATATGGCCCTCAGGTTACCGTGATCAAAAATGAAATCGAAGAAATTATGGAAACGGAGTAATTGCAATGAATTTAGATAAATTAAATAACTTAGGTTTACAAGGTGGTCTCGTTGTATCATGTCAGGCTTTGGAGCACGAGCCACTTCATAGTTCGCTGATCATGGGACGCATGGCAGTCGCAGCAAAAGAGGGGGGAGCCATCGGTATTCGTGCGAATACTGCGGCAGATGTAAAAGAGATCAAGGAGCAGGTTGATCTTCCGGTCATAGGTATTGTAAAAAGAAACTACGGAACCAATCCGGTATTCATTACACCAACGATCTTGGAAGTGGATGAGCTTGCCGAGGTTCATGCAGAGATTGTTGCAGTTGATGCCACTTTGCGTGCGCGACCGGACGGTAAATCATTGGATGAATTCGTACATGAAATTCGCACCAAACATCCTCATCTTCTATTAATGGGGGATATTTCAACCAAAGAGGAAGCGATTAATGCAGAACGACTTGGTTTTGATCTGATCTCTTCTACATTGGTTGGATATACAGAGGAGACAGCAGGGCTTAAACTGTACGATAATCAATTTGCAGCCTTGAAGGAGATTTTAACTAGCGTACAAACGCCTGTTGTTGCGGAAGGGAATATCATGACACCGGAGATGGCAGCAACGTGTCTGGAAGCTGGAGTCTATTGTGTCGTTGTTGGTGGAGCCATTACGCGTCCTCAACAAATTACGGAACGTTTTGTCTCTGAAATTGCAAAATTGAAAAAGCCTTCTCCTTCTGTCCAATAAAAAAGAGAAGTGAACAAACAGCCAACGAATCAAGTTGGCTGTTTTGTTATTCAGCAGAATATAGAGCTTTTAACGTTTGCTGCCGCGCATTAAGTAAATGTTCATCCTCAAGTAGTAGAAGAGAGATCACATCCAGGATGTAAATAATGGCCAACTGGCTGTTGATGAAGTTCACATCTCCGGTTCGCCCGATATCCGGTGTGAAAATGCACAAATCCGAGATTTCGGAGAGGGGGGTGTGATCAAAATTAGTAATTCCAACAACTTTGCTTCCTCTTTTTTTGGCCGCATTTAATGCATCACTGACTTCTAAGGTTCGTCCTGAATTGGATAAACCAATAACCAGATCATCTTCTCCCAGAAGAGAAGCACTCATGATCATCATGTGTGAATCCGTCACCGCATCAATTACGATATCCATCCGCATTAGTCTGTATTTGAACTCCAGAGCAGATAAACCTGAACTTCCCAAACCATAAACATAGATTCTGCGAGCTTTTTTTATGTACTGGACCACTTGTTCGATTCTGTCGGTATCCAGCATTTCTGCGGTTGCGTTGATGATATCATTGTGGATCTGCTGTGTTCTTATAAAGAAATCCGTTTGATTGCGGGGTTGATCCACTTCACGGTTAAGTCGAATTTTAAAATCTACAAAGGTAGAACAACCTACTTTTTTACAAAATCGAGTAATGGTTGACATGGAAGCATTGGTGTAAGCAGCCAAATCCCTAATATTAATATTATTAATGGATGATTTATTACGCATCACATAATCAGCGATTTCCTTTTCTTTCGCTGAAAAACGTTGATATTCAAGCTGCAGCATGTCGATGACACTGGATGACATTATGATTCCCCTTTCCCAGAACATGTTAACTTTTGTATAGTCTATCCTCATTAGTCTACTTCCTAAAAGCCAATTCATCAAACCTTTAAAAATAGTCTGTATATATTCATCCAAATTGGAGTGAAAACCATATTAATTATTATGTTAACCGAAAACATTATCCATATTATAAGTCAAATAAATGTAAGAGTTTACATAAGTTTTACTTCCCGCTAACCGGATGCTGATCTTCCCTTGTTATGCTAGGCCTGTTTGGATTTACATAAGCCAACCAATTATACATACAAAGGAGAGAATTATGATCAGTCACCTCTACAAAAAGATGTTATCCATCCTGTTATCGATTGCTTTGGTATTCGGATGGCTTGCGGGATTTGGGGGAGTTAATTCAGCCCAAGCCGCATCATTGTCTGAGCCTGAGATGCTGTTAGAGCGTAATGCCAATTGGCATTATTTCGATCAGGGTCAGGATTTACAATCGGAATGGCGTGCTTCATACGATGATTCGTCCTGGAATTCGGGACAGGCTCCATTTGGTTACAAAGACAACGGTAATGGCGTAAGCACTTCCTATTTTGGATCAATCAATACGGAAGTCAGCTACGGTCTGGACAAAAAAAATAAACCCCGCACAACCTATTTCCGGACAAACCTTAACGTTAACAAGGATCAAATTGACGGTTATGGTCAAATTCTCGGCACATTCGGTATTGATGACGGTGCAGTGATCTATGTGAATGGTGTGGAAGTCATTCGCTTTGGCATGCCGGATGGAGAGATTGTGTACTCTACTCAAGCAACCTCAAATAAGGACTTGCCGGTAATGTATGAGAATATCGACCTGACTGAGCCAATGAAAGCTAATTTGCATGAAGGCTCAAACGAAATTGCGGTCGAAGTGCATCAACAGAGCGACAGCAGCTCTGACCTTTATTTTGACATGGAGCTTAAAGCCTTGGCTAATGCGCCATCGCTGGATATCAGCAAAGTAACGGTTACCTTCTATGGAGATGCAACAAGTAGCAAAGGCTTCACTTGGTATACTCCTCTTGCATCTGCACAGAGCATTGTTCAAGTGGTGCCGAACCAAGGAGGAGTTGCCGACTTCAGTCTGGCCCAAAGTTTCAATGGGCGTGCAACTGTAGCTTCCAACTCCCCTGGAGAAATGGTGCATAAGGCGGAAGCGACAGGCCTTTCCCCTGACACTTCTTATTTTTTCCGTGTTGGTGATCAGGATCTGGGCATATGGAGTGAGGTTGGAACGTTCAAAACGGCTCCGGTTGACGGAGCGTTTACCTTTATCGACCTGACGGATACACAGGCGAAGGAAGAGGATGAGGCGATCCTGTCTGGATCTACTCTGTCCAAAGCACTCGCTACTGTTCCGAATGCTGAATTTGTCGTCCATAACGGAGACGTTGTGGAGAATGGCACTTCAGAGCAAGAATGGAATTGGTTGCTTGGTCATTCGCAAGCCAGTCTTATGAACACGACCATTGCACCGTCTGCTGGCAATCATGAGAATAAAAATAATGCGTTCTACGAGCATTTTAATGTGAAGCAGCCAGACGGTGCTGCAACGGTAACAGGCGCATATTATTCGTATAATTATAGCAAAGCTCATTTTATCGTATTGAACTCCAACGAGGATTCATCGGATTACGCCAACTTCTCGAATGAGCAAGTCGCATGGATGAAGCAGGATGTAGCGGAAGCAAAAGCCGCAGGAGCCAAGTGGATTATCGTTAACATCCATAAAGGTCCGTACACGACATCCAATCACGCCACGGATAGCGACATTATTGGTGCGAATGGTGAACGAAAAAAAATCGCTCCACTCATGAACGAACTGGGGATTGATCTGGTCCTTCAGGGACATGACCATATCTATGCACGGACGAAACCAATCAAGAGTGATGGTACTGCTGAAGATGTGTCCAAAATAACGGAGACCTTCAATGGACAGAGTATCGAATACGCGGTCAAACCGGATGGAACCATTTATATGATTCCTGCTACCGCCGGGGCCAAAGTATACTTCAAAAACCAGAAAAATGAACTTGGTGAAGCGTACTTCAGCTTGTTCGAGCGTGCGGAAGAAAACCACGCAAAGCAATATGGCGACACCACGAGCGCAGCCAGAGGTCAGGTTCAGAACTTCGTTTCATTGACTATTGACGGAGATAAGCTGTCCGCCATAACATATGAGATTGACCAAAATAAGAATGCAGAACCATTTATCGTGGATACTTTCGGAATTACCAAGGAATCGGATACAGTTCCTGTTCCAGAACAGGTAAACAAAGTAACGGTAACGTTCCATGGAGATCCTACCAAGAGCAAGGGCTTCACGTGGTACACTTCCGATCAAGTAACGAATAGCGACCTTCAGGTTGTGGAGAAAACAGCTGCAACACCTGATTTCACACAAGCCAAATCGCTTCAAGGGCGCTCTGCAAAACCTGCGAATGCTCCTACAGAACTGATGCACAAAGCAGAAGTGACAGATCTGAAAGCCAATACGACCTATTATTTCCGTGTAGGGGATGCTTCCCAACAAGTATGGAGCGAGACAGGTACCTTCCGTACAGCACCGGAAAAAGGAAAATTCACTTTCATTGATCTGGCGGATACACAAGCGAAGGAAGAGGATGAGGCAATACTGTCCTCTGAGACATTGGCCAAAGCATTGGCTACAGTACCGGATGCACAATTTGTCGTTCATAACGGGGATATCGTGGATACTGGTGTGAAAGAGGAACAGTGGAACTGGCTGCTTGGGCATTCGCAGGAAAGCCTCTTAAATACAACCATCGTTCCGTCCGCAGGGAACCACGAGGACGAAAATTATGCATTTATCGATCATTTCAATATCCAGTCACCGCTGAATTCCGCAACGGAGACGGGAGCTTACTACTCTTATGATTACAGCAATGCGCATTTTGTTGTGTTGAACTCCAATGAGGATTCGGACGAGTATGACAACTTCTCATTAGAGCAAGTCGAGTGGCTGAAGAAAGATGTTCAGGCTGCCAAGAAGAATGGATCACAGTGGATAATCGTTAACATTCACAAGGGACCGTACACGACGTCAAATCACGCAACGGATTCCGACATCATGGGAGCAAACGGTGTACGTACCAAGATTGCACCGCTCATGGCGGAGCTTGGCATCGATTTTGTGCTCCAGGGACATGACCACATCTATGCCCGCACAAAACCGATCGATCAGAAGGGGAAAGCGCGTCAGCCAGAAATGATCACGGAGATGCAAAATGGACAGAAGATCGAGTACTCTGTGAATCCGGATGGCACGATCTATCTGATCCCGGCAACAGCTGGTCCAAAAGTGTATTACAAAAATCCGAGCACAAGTCTCGGTGATGCTTATTACAATCTTTTTGAACTGGCAGAGGAGAATCATGCAGCCAAATATGGGCCTGATCCGAATGACAACCGTCGACCAATGCGCAGTCAGGTACAGAATTTTGTGGGAATTACGATTGACGGCAGCAAACTGACAGCTGTAACGTATGAAATTGACCAAAATAAGTATGGAGCTGCCCCCTTCATAGTTGATCAGTTCGGTATCGTGAAGAAGACGGAACCATCGAATCCGGGACCAGGAACGTCCAATCCGGGAACATCGAATCCCGGCTCCGGTTCAGGCTCAGGTAATGGTTCCGGCAGCAGTAATGGCTCTTCAGGAACCAGTGGCGATACAACAACCGGAAACGGTTCGAACAGCGGTAGTGGTAGCGGAACTGATTCCGGCAACAAACCGGATACTGGATCAGGCAATAACGGAAACGGAGGCACTGCACCAGCGTTGAAAGATACAGCTGGACACTGGGCAAAATCAGCAATTGATAAAGCCCTGGCGGCTGGATTCGTCAATGGCTATGGTGATCAGACCTTCCGTCCGAATCAGAAAGTCACACGTGCCGAGTTCATTACGATGCTGGGCCGTGCCTTGAATCTGAATACCGTAAGCGAGAGTATTCACTATACGGATGATAACAAGATTCCTTCATGGGCGAAGCCTTATATTACAGCAGCTGCATCCGCTGGCATTGTCAATGGTTACGAAAATGGCTCGTTCGGCCCTAGCAAGACGCTGAGCCGTGCGGAGATGGTAACTATGATTGCACGCGCTGGCGGAATTCAAACGAATTCCAATGCGAAACTGGATTTCAAAGATGCAAAGGATGTCCCAGCATGGGCAGTATCCTATGTAGCTTCTGCCGTGGAAGCTGGTCTGGTGGGCGGTGTAGGTGGCAATCGATTTGCTCCGATGCAGACAGCTACCCGTGCTGAAGCAGTTACACTTATTGTTGGGCTTCTTGAACAATCAAAATAACGCTAAACCTAATTTCCAAGAAACCAATGCGGAACGTTTCCGCATTGGTTTCTTGTTTTATTCTAGAGACCAGGAAATATTAGAGACATTGCAAAAGAATCAGAGTCCCTGTACAGTGGATGAATCATTAAGCAACAATGACTCCAAGAAGGAGGGTATCTATGAAGTCCCACACCTCTGAGCGTATTAAATTCCCGGCAGGGTTTTGGACAGGCTTGCATCAATTAGGGATTGCCGCCCACGATGTAGCTCGCAAAGCACAACTGCCGCTCACGATTATAACTGAACCAGCTGTTACGACCGCTCAATATTTTGCGATCTGGCAGGCATATTCCGATCTCGTCGGTGACACTGCCGAAGCAATCATCAAGCTTGCAACCGTCTTTGAAACGGGTAAATACCCGCCGAGTGTCTTAGCGACCTACCATGCACGTGACTACCGTGATGCGTTACACCGAATGGCTCGGTACAAACAACTTTGTCCCCCTGAAAGCTTGCGTATTACTGAGGAGGGCGATGATTGTTTAATTGAACTGGAATGGTCTAACGAACAATCAGGTCCGTCATTGCTGGTTGGAGTCACACTGGCATTTCTCCTCGAACTTGGGCGCCGGGGAACAGGTCAACCTTTGACTGCGCGGCTTGTCGAATTTTCTCATACCATGGGCGATGTTCGCACTCTTGAGACTTATTTTGGCTGCCCAATTCGGATTGGTGCAACATGTAACCGGCTGACCTTACATCGTAAAGATTTGGATCGTCCGTTTCTTTCATACAACGAAGAGTTACTGGAGATCCTTACTCCCGCCCTGGACCGATCGCTGGATGAACAGCAGGGCAGTCGTTCTATTACAGACACGGTCAAATGGATTATGAAACGCAGTCTCACAGGAGGTCGCCCCGACATTCAGGTCGTTGCCAAGGAATTGGGTATGAGCGATCGGACCTTGCAGCGCCGGCTTACAGAAGAGAATACAAGCTTCAAGCATCTATTGACGCAGGCAAGACATGAGCAGGCACGAGCCTACTTGGCAGACCCTACACTGGACATTAAAGAAGTAGCTTTCTTAATTGGATATGAAGACCAGAACTCGTTCTACCGTGCCTTTCGTTCATGGGAAGGGGATACGCCAACGAATTGGCGTACGGAATATTTAGGAACGAATTCGCTATCCGAAGGTCCGCCAGAATCATCAACTCTTCATTAACTGATTGCTTTATATCATTTTGGCGTGTTAAGCAAGAACTTTGGCGCAACACGCTAGTTACTGGGCAATGTAGACAAGGTAATATAAATCCTATCCGGAGCACAAGACTGTTTATAACATGATAACGAATCAGCTTGCCGCTACAAGAAAATAAAAGGAGTAGTGTGATATGGATATGGGTTTATACGGTAAAACAGCTTTGGTTACAGGATCGACGAAGGGGATAGGGAAAGCCATTGCCATTGAACTTGCCAAAGAAGGGGTTAATGTGCTCATCAATGGACGAAATGATGCAGAGGTTGAGCGCACGGTTCATGAAATAAAGTCCGAGTTTCCCGCTACCTCACCTCAAAAAGCTACAGCTGATCTGGTGGACATTGGTCAAAGAGAAGCCTTATTTGAAAAATATACCCAAATTGATATCCTAGTGAACAATATGGGAATTTATGAAATAATGCAATATGAAGATATCAGCGATGAGGTTTGGGAGAAATACTTCCGTACGAATGTGCTCGTTGCAAATGCATTATCCAAATTTTACATGCCTAAAATGTTGCAAAATGATTATGGCCGCATTATCTTTATTGCGAGTGAAGAAGCCATCATGCCTTCAGGACAAATGCCTCAGTATTGCATGACCAAATCCATGTTATTATCGTTGTCCAAAAGTTTATCGAAATTAACGGCAGGAACAGAAGTTACCGTCAATACGATCATGCCAGGGCCAACCCTCTCTGAAAATGTGCAACAAATCATTGAGAGCATCTACCCTGATGAATCGATGACTTTTTTAGAAAAAGAGAAGGATTTTATGCGCAAAAACCTGCCTCAATCCGAAATCCAACGATTTATCAAGCCTGTTGAGATAGGCAGATTGGCCACATTTGTATGCAGTCCGTATGCATCGGCATTCAAAGGTTCTCCAATCCGTATGGATGGGGGAATGGTGCCAACCATCTTCTAAATTTGTTTTTCACTATACAACTGAACGTAAAGAACCTTGAGCCAAGCCCAAGGTTCTTTTTTCGTTATTATATATCCATAAGCAGCATGTGGGAGTGAATGGGCTCAAACTGTTCGGAATGACTTACAATGAATGATGTTCTCTAACCGTATATATGCAGTTTCTTCCTCCAGCCAAAATATACTCTCCACGTTCAATATGAACTTGATCCCCCAGAACGGTTTTGAATAAATGCAATTCATTCTTACATAAGCCGGTACATACTGCTGCAGCTTCACAGATGGGACAATGCTTCTCTATAAATAAGAGGCTACCATCGCCTTGATCCTTAACCTCGGCCATATAGCCTTCATTTGTTCGAATTTCAGCCAGTTTCTCCAGCCTTTCCTTCACGCTGGATGCATCACCAATGTATTGAAGATATTGATCTTGCATGTTTTTATTCCGAACACTGAGAAGCTTGTCCAGCCCTTCATTTCCGAAAGCTTCTTTCATGGAATTGATCAGACTGACGGATAACTCCGAATATCCACTAGGGAAAAAACGATCAGCAGCAGGGGTTAATCTCCATAGCTTGGTTGGTCGACCCATGGGACGAGCCTCTTCTTCGAAAGTAACCAATCCTTCTTCTTTCAGTGCATTTAAGTGCTGCCTGATAGCCATTCCAGATAACGCAAATTGGGAGGAGAGTGCAACCACATCCATTCCACCTTGATGCTTAAGCAGGTTAATGATTGCTTTTCGGGTACTGGTTGAGGCATCCTTTTTCGTTTGATCCCGGCTCATGGTGAACCTCCTTTTTAAGCAACTGAATCTTCATTATTTCATACATTTTAAACAAAAACGTTGACAAAGTCAAAAGCGAACTGTAGTTTAAACTTTGTAAAGTAAAATGTTTACTAAGTATCCGGATACGGTGTATACATAAAAATCTCTTGGAGGTCACATATCATGTCGTCCCATTCTCAAGGTATCTTCAGTCCGCGTTATTTTGCATTATCCATAGGAATTATATTGTCAGTGATGGCTGTTGGTTTTGAAGGTTTGTCGGTAACGACAATTGCTCCTTCCATTGCTGGAGACCTGAACGGTCTTAAGCTGTTTGGCTGGATATTCAGTACATATCTGCTTGCACAGATTATCGGAACCTTGGTTGTTGGTCGGATTATTGATAGGAGGGGACCCGCAGTACCATTTACGCTCGCACTTCTATTGTTTATTGTCGGGCTGGTCGCAGCCGCAACTGCAGGAGATATGTATACCATGATCGCGTCACGGGCCATGCAGGGTTTGGGTGCCGGTGCTATGATGACTTGCGTGTACACGGCCATTTCCTTAAGTTATCCTGACGAATTACGTGCCAAAATACTGGGAGCATTCGGTACAGCTTACGTTCTACCGTCCATGCTTGGTCCATACATTGCAGGCCTTATTGCAGATCAGTGGTCATGGCGCTTTGTGTTCTGGGGAATTCTACCGATCCTGTTGATTTCAGCACTTCTTAGCTTACCTGCCTTTACGAAGTTAAAATCACAGCCTGCACAAGGGGAGAATGGTTCTGCCGCTACATGGATGGCGCTGCTATTAACGATAGGTACGGGGACTTTATTAGTGGGACTTGGCAAGCTTCCGTCAATTATCGGATTTGTTATCGTCCTTATCGGGGGAGTACTCATGGTATACCCACTGCGTAAACTGCTGCCGGAGGGAACCCTTGCTTTGCGAAGAGGTATGCCCGCTATACTCGCTACGCGTGGACTGTTCTTCGCTGCTTATACCAGTACACAAAATTTTTTGGTATTGGCTTTAATTGAGGTGAAAGGCATTACACCTTCTCAGGCTGGTTTAATTGTAGCAAGCGCTGCACTGAGCTGGTGTGTCATTGCTTATTTGCAAGGGCGTTGGGACTCGGCAGATCAGGGTCGTGGACGTCATTCACGAATTATTATTGGTGTTCTCCTGCTTGCCATCGGAATTACCATCGTATTTTGGGTTCCTGTGGTGACCGTTACCGTAGCGGTTATTGGCCAGATTATAGCTGGAATAGGCATTGGATTAGCGCATCCGATTAGCGGTGTTGTGGCGTTTTCCCAAACAGGAGAGGGCGGCGTTGGCAAAACTTCGGCAAATCTGCAATTTGCAGATTCGTTTACACCGGGCGTAGTCATCGGGATCGGCGGTTCCATCCTGGTGGTGTGTCAAGCTGGCGGGATGTCATTGCAATCAGGATTAATCGTAACAATGGGCTTTCATCTGTTGTTGATTGTCTTGAGCTTGATTGCCAGTACTCGGATTGCACCAGTAACAGACCAAATAAGAACGGGACTGCAATCGTTGGGCGTGAAAAACAAATAAACGGGGGTAAGCCAGGGAAGGTGTGTTGGTACGATGTTGACTTCGGATACCGAGAAACTTTTCACAGCCTATCGTATTATCGGGACGAAATGGACGATCCATATCCTATGTACTCTTTCGCAAGGTCCTAAGAAATTCAGCGAAATTTACGAAAATGTGCCTTCCATCTCAGAAGCGATCCTCTCCAAACGATTAAAAGATCTTCAAAATGATCAGTTGGTGAAGAGAAAAGCCCTGACACATCCCATACAGATCATGTATGAACTTACACCCAAAGGGGCCGCTCTAGCTGCTTTCATACCCTGTTTGATGGAATGGTTCACTACAAACATGATTTAACGCAATGGAATATCCTACGATTGCCATCATTTTATCCGGAGGTTTTCTGAATGAACCATGTGTTAATCCTATCAGATACGCATCACATTGTTAAAAGTATAAGTTTGTTGATTCAAACCGAGCCGTCGTTACATGTACTGGACGCTACTCGTGATGTGATCGGTAACATGGATCAAATTCCGGATAATTCTGTGATCATCGTAGATATGAATATGGAAAATATCGAGCTGCTTATAGAACAATTTCCCGAGAAATATCGAGTGATATTGTATAGCGGATCGCTGGAACTTATGGATATTCCTTTCCATCTGCAATCAACAGGTTGTCGTTATTTTAATGCATATACGAGTCCTGAAGAAATCATTAAGATTTTAATGGGCTGCGTTTGAAAAACAACAAGTTAGCCAAAAATACGCTCCAAGGAGGTATAACAATGATTCAGGTCAGTGAAGCAGCAGCAGAAAAAATCGTTGAAATCCTGACAAGTGCGGATACCCAGAATTCTTTCCTTCGGGTCGGGGTGGATGAGGGGGGATGCAGTGGTTTATCCTATAGCCTTATTGTAGATGAACAGCAAGAAGAAGGGGATATTTTATTAGATAAAGGTGTGTTTCGTATATTGGTTCACACCAATACGGTTCCATATATTGAAGGACTTGAGATTGATTACGAAGAAAGTGGAATGTTAGGGGGATTCACCATGAATAATCCTAATGCAAAAGTTTCATGTGGATGCGGGGCCAGCTTCCGAATGGCGAATTATCGTGGTGAGGTCAAAAAATGTGATTAATTGTCAGGATGTCGGAATATTTTCAACCAATATCTCATATTAAACATACAATGAAGGAGCTTTCTATTCGCCGATCGTGCAATCATGTCTTTTCAACTCAGGGAGAGAATGTCATGAATATTTTTGAAAATCACATACCTTTGGAAAAATTGAAATGGAATGAGCCATTAAAAGACCACACGTATATAAAACTTGGTGGTAAAGCAGACATACTTATCCATCCTACAACGAAAGAAGAAATTGTTAACGTGATTAACATTGCAAAAACACATCAAATACCTCTGACGGTCATTGGAAAAGGATCAAATGTCATTATCAAAGATCAGGGCGTGCGTGGAATAACGCTCTCTCTGAGCCAATTTGATCAGATTAAAGTCTATGGTGACAAGATTGTAGCGCAGAGCGGTTCCAACATTATTGATGTGTCACGTACTGCTTTGGATAACGGCTTAACAGGTATGGAGTTTGCATGTGGAATACCCGGAAGTACAGGTGGCGCCTTATATATGAATGCGGGAGCTTACGGTGGTCAGATGGATGAGGTCGTTGAGCGAGCGCTAGTGGTTACTAAAAATGGAGAGCTGATTAACATGGTCCGAGATGACATGCAGCTTGGTTATCGAAACAGTATCTTCCGAACGGATCAATACATCATACTTGAAGTCGAATTTAAGCTTAAACCAGGGAACAAGGATATCATCTCTAGTACCATGCAGGATTTAACGTTTAAAAGGGAATCCAAACAACCGCTTGAATTTCCCTCTTGCGGAAGTGTATTCAAGCGTCCAGAGGGACATTATGTTGGAAAACTCATTCAAGAGTGTAATTTACAAGGCACTCGCATTGGGGGAGCGGAAATTTCCAAGAAGCATGCTGGTTTTATCATTAATGCAGATGACGCCACTGCAGAGGATTATTTAGAATTAATCAAATTAATTAAAAAAACAGTACGTGATCAATTTAATATTGAATTGGAGACGGAAGTCATTATTTTGGGAGAGTAGGCTGCTATGAACAGTGAGCTAAGTGTTGTCGTCCAGCAGAGGTAGATATTCAGCTCGCAAGCATTTTCATAGAAAGTGAACAACAGTTAATGCAGCAGTTAGAAAAAATCACCCTAGGCAGTATGCTTCATGTGATGAAGGAATGTGTGTTGGGAAACGTGGAATCGTTTGATGATGAAGAAGAAATCATTGGAGGTTAATGTTGTGAAATTAATCGGATTGTCCGGGTCACTGATTGGATCAAAGACACCAGTGGGTGTGGATGCTGTGCTCCAATTCGTAAAAAATAATCATCCAGAAATTGAAGTTGAACTCATAGATTTAAGAGATTATAAAGGGATAGAATTTTGCGATGGACGCAAATTAGAGGATTATAATGAAGACACCCAGTCGGTGGTCCAAAAATTGATTGATGCTGACTTTTACGTGATCGGCACACCCATTTATCAATCTTCTCTGACAGGCGTACTGAAAAATGTATTCGACCTTCTACCTGTGCAGAGCATTTACAATAAAGTGATGGGTTTTATAGCAACCGGGGGCACCTATCAGCATTATTTGGTAGTGGAAAATCAATTAAAACCGATTGCCGGCTTTTTCCGCTCTTATGTCGCCCCGAGCTATGTATATCTGAATAGTGATCATTTTGATGCTGAGAATAACATTAAGGATACTGAAGCACTAAGTCGTCTGGAGAAGTTGGCTGAGGAGCTGGTCTTCATGCAGACTCAATTAAAAGCTTCATCCCACTGAAATTAGGAGTCGCCAATTTGGCGGCTTTTTTGTTTTGAAATCAATTTGAATCGTTTAACAAGAGTGTAACTATTAAGCAATTCAATGCGTTATATTCATAAAGATTATAGGTACGATAGCTCTCTAGAAATACACATCTATTAAGGTAACTAATGTAGAAACCATTACAATGGAGGGTATTATGCTCAAAACGAAAAAGAATCAACGGTTTACGAATTTAAAAGGTCAACTATTCCGATGTATCGTCGCAAGCTTTACAGCTGTCGGGCTTTTTACTCTGGGGGGGAACGCCGTAATTCTGTCTCAGGCACATGCAGACGCACCTGATGTTTCGGTACGCAACTGGTATTCCTATATGGGGATATCGGTACCCGAACTTAAGCCTTCCTGGACTGCACAAGTGGACAATTATTTGAATATGAACGAACCTTATATTGGTCATCAGGCAGTAGCAGAAGAGGGGAAGGTATTCACTTTCGCTGATAGCAAACTGATCTCATTGGATGCAAAGACAGGCAAACGGCTATGGTCTTACGGAAAAGGATTAACGCCTTATGTTGTTTATCATAATAACGTCATTTACGGTCTCACTGGGGATCATAAGCCTTATGCTTTGAACGCGAAGACAGGAAAAGCGATATGGCAATCAGGCTCATCCATCTGGATCGATACACGATATCGTACAGAAATGTTAGTTCCAACGGGCGATACGCTTTATATTATCCAAGGCAGTACAACATTTGCATTTGATATGAAGACGGGCAAGCTGAAGTGGAGGGCTGACGAGTCGCTTGGTGAAGGAAACGGTACCGACTACCTGGAGGAATCTAATGGCGTCGTGCTTCGAACCTTTTATGTACAGGGAGCACTTACGTCCATTCAACTAAATGCATATGACAAGAAGACAGGCAAAAAGTTGTGGGACGATTTCGGTCAAGGAGAAGCACTTCAAATTAAAGACGGTCTCGTGTATTCGGTTGATTATCATTCTTCCAAACTGACAGAATATCAATCAAAACCGGAACGTAAAGTGAGTGTGAATGCCTATAACCTCAAAACTGGCGTACAAAAGGGGAGCCTTGAATACAACTGGAAAATGAACGGTGATCCACCATATGACTATGGGTATGGGAGTGTATTTGCAAGCAATGGAAAGTTATACATTGAACAAGGAGATCGGGTAGCGGAATACAACTTTGACAAATATGCAGCTAATGCGGATCCGCTTCGGACTTATCCGCGCCCTTTTTATAAAGAAAACGGGCTGTCGCTTGGTATCGTGCAGGAAAGGCTGATATACAAAAATGAAACAACGGGTGAACTAGCAGGCATCAAGCTGGTGAATGGACAGGAAACCAAATGGTATGGCGACGCACCAGTTGCTCAGATTAGCGTGTACGGCAAAGGAATGTATCGGACGCAGCGTAACGGAACAATGTTCGGGATTAATATGTTGACTACTACACCGGTCTTTCGCGTAACCACCGGGGCAGATTTACACGAAGCGACGCTGAAGACAGACGGTATGATTATAATACAGGCGGAGGGTAAACTTCTCGGTGTAAAGCTGCCCGCATCGCTGAGATAAGCAAAGACTAATTTATGTTTCCATAAAAGAAAAGAACAAAGGAAGCCGGTCAGTGTGATCGGCTTCCTTTGTTTGTTTTTCATCTTCATAAAATCAGAATTCATACTAAAGAGGTGAAGAAGCGAAAAAAATTTTCCCTTTGCGTGGCTTTTTCGCTTCCTCCGGTGTCTAATTAAATGTAAATCAAGAGGAGGTTCCCCACCATGTCAGGAGCTCATGACACGAAACCTGTTTATCCGGATGAACAGGAAAGCATCACCATCTTTGAGAACGCGTATGAGCAGTATCGTCAACGAATCAGCAAATACTTCTCACTGAAATTGAACCCGTTGGTTGCAGATGATTTGACCCAACAGGTATTTTTGAAAGCAGTCGAAAATATTCACAACTTTAAAGGAAGCTCTAATTTATTCACCTGGATCTTTAAGATTGCTCAGAACACGGTGAAGAACGAATATCGCAGGTTATCGCGACAAAAAGAATCTCCTTATGATTTTACAGATTATGAATCACAATCGCTCTCTCTTGAATTTACGAAACATGTTGATATTCGAATTGATATTGGCTCTGCGTTACAAAAGCTGGATGAAATTGATCAGGAAATTATTGCATTACGCTTTTTCGTTGACTGCACCTTGCCCGAAATATCCAAGATTGTTGGACGACGGGAAAGCGCAGTAAAGAACAGACTGTACCGGGCTTTGGAGAAATTAAGAAAAGAACTGAAAGAGTGGGGGGATATTGCCATCATGTCTATTCAAGACCTGATTTCCATTGTAAATAAAGGTGAAAACCAAGATACGAATGATCGTACGTCGAAAGTGCATCAAGATTTGTTCGATGAGCTCAACAATAGTGTTGAACGAGTGTCGACCAAATATAAACATCATCCCTCACAAAAGGTAGTTATTGAAATTTATCCTGACCTGCCAACGTTCCATCAAGCTGTCGGTGAAACAGATGCCCCGAATTGGTTTATGGGCACATATGAAGGGCGTACTCTGAAAATTGTCTCTCCATTGAACCCGGGACCGGAGCATACGTATCAATCCATTCTGAAAGGCACAGTCCACTTGTTCGCCATGTGGCTAATCAGCGACATTAATCCTGCAGCTCCCAAATGGATAAGACAGGGCATTGGTGGATATGAAGCTAAACAGATGTCCCAAGATTTCATTAAAGGTTCAACGGAAGATAATATTCGTAACCAGTCGATTCCATCTTTTGATGAATTAAATAACGATACGTGGGATTTTGAAACGATGAAAGGTTTTCAGTTCTCTTATATGATGGTGGAATTTGTGGTTGAGCGATACGGAGTAGATGCATTGAACAAACTAATCCGCAGTCCTCTAAATTTCGAAGGGATCTTTCAATGCAATGAGACTGAACTGTATGAGCAATGGGTGAAGTATATAAAAATATAATTGAAATACAACTTTATACTTTTGATTGTAGGCCCGGTGATGAACCGGGCTTTTTTTGTATTGGAAATGACCTTCGTGAACAGCATCCTGTGTAAAAAATGTTTTAAAATCGTTTGTTATATACGCCCCCAATGGTCTGTTCTGTATAATTCGTTGTACATCTAGATTCGCTTGCGGATGATGAATGAGGAGGACAATGATGACTTTTTTTCAAAATGGGACGCATGAAGAACTCGAATGTTTGCTCGTTCAGGCGAGAAGTGTATGTCTAAGGGCATTAGATCAGTATGAATTAGCATGGGATTGTATACATTTCATTCAGGTATCAGATACCATCACGTACAAGATCGATACAGCTTCATCGAAAAGCTATTTGCTTCGCATTCATTCCAATCGGCTAAGTAAAGAGGCTATCCGTTCAGAACTTACTTTGCTTCAATCGCTGGGCACATCCGGTGATCTCCACGTACCTCAGGGTGTGGCGAGTCGCGACGGCTCGTATGTTTTGTCCATGGAGGCAGAAGAAGCGGGGATGTACTTTTATATCACGATGATGAATTGGGTGGACGGAGAGCATATGGATGGAAATGAGGTTAATGAACGTTGTTCATACCTTATGGGCTCTATGGCCGCAAAACTCCATGAAGCAACTACCCGTTTTGTACCATCTGTTGATTTTTCTCGTCCCATATGGGGAGAAGAGAGTTTTAAAGTTGATATGACCAAACTGAGACGTTATTACACAAGGTTTTTATCCGATCAGGCATGGAAGACGTATCAGAAAGCATCCCATAAAATATTATCCCAACTTGCAGACTTGGATCAGAATCCACAGCATTACGGAATCATCCACGGAGATTTACATATTGGTAACATCGTATTCAACGATGAACAACCTAATCCAATTGATTTTGGCCGATGTGGCTACGGATATTATCTTTACGATATAGCAAACACAATATTAGGGCTTTTCCCCGCACAACGTTTGGAGTTCATCAGAGGTTATGAAAGTGTAAGGACACTGCCAAGAGATTATGTTGATGTTCTGGAAAGTTTCTTTATCAAGTGCATAATTGAGAATTACAGCCACCACTCTTCCGATCCTAGAGAAGCATCACGATTAATTGATGAGCAGCCGTACGCACAAGCGTGTATCAGAGAATATTTAATGAATGCTCCATTTCTTTTCAATGGGATAGAAGTGCAGGAAGTTACTTAAATGAACGTCTTGAAAACAGTTCATCAGCTTCTTATCTTGCTCGCATGGCATCACGTCTTCAGGATTTTTCAGAAAAGTTCAAGTTTGAAATTTAATCATTTCAAAAGAGAAACGTAAACGCATCGAGTCCATGGACTCGATGCGTTTATTTTATATTGAATTCACAGGTTTATTTTTTAGTATAAGATCCTAATTGTTTCTGTGAAAATGGGTAAATGGAGCTTTTGTTTCTCAGCCACATGTTGCCTTTAACAATTAAAACATAGACAGCTACGATAAAATAAATGGTGCTCCAAATCCAATTTATTGTTGTTAACATATTCTGTTCATAGGCACTTTTAATGTACCAGATTCCAATTGGCAAATGCAGAAATATCGCTGAAAATAATCCGGGATTATATATACTTTTTGCCTTTATATTAGCGAAGATGCCATGCCAGATAATCTGGAAAAATCCCATTAATATAGGGGCCAAACCCAACCATACAACGGAAGGGAAGAATACAGGCGGTAAATAAAACACATAGGCGATAATCAGATTAATAATCATGGCTGACTGCTGATTTAACGGATATCTCTCAGGTGTCTTACTTTGGAACAGAACTTTATTAAACAAACCTGCAAAGTAACCCGGCCATCGGTATTCTTCAAATTGATGCAGGAGTATGGCAATAAAGCTTAACCAATCAATCCCAAGTCCTGCCAATGTTTTCTTAACATGTTCAACTGAATCACCTCCATCATTATTTTTTAATGAAAGTATCTTTCAAAGAGCAAGTCTATTTGTGCATCTATAGAAGCAATCTTTACAGAAGCTCCTTTTTCCAGAATAGGACTCATAAGTGCTGGGAGAAAAAGGGCCCCAAAAATTTGCGTCATCATTGTGATCAATCGTTCCGGTTCTTGTTCACCGGTTATCTCTTTTAACGTATTTTGAACTTTGGGGAACCCCATTAAATTTAAAAATGAGCCGTACTCTTGTTGAGATGAGTAGTCTGCTGAACCCATAAGAATAATTCTGGATAACAATTCGGGATATTCACGGATGACTTGTAAATAATCCATTAAGAATTGCTTTAAACGATTTCGGGCGGGGATGGATAATTCATCGAGTATATCAAAGGTATGCTGAAAGCTACTCAGAATCATTTTAATAGATTCACTGATCAAATTATCTTTGGAGCCGAAGTAATAATTAACCAGGGATACATTTGTGCCAGAGGCGCACGTTTTCTAATATTGCAAGCCATACATTCGGAGTATTGACCATTAACTAAGAAACATCATATCGAAGGCTTTTCATGAAGACATGTTCAGTTTTTCGTGGGTGTTTTATTATGAAATGCGGAAAGGTTGATGTAACAAAAATATCTCTAAACAAAAAGCGCTATACCTGTGGTATGTTTTACGTACGAATACCGCTTTAATGTGAGAGGAGATTGTATGCCACAAGTGAAAAGAGTAATTCGGAGCAAGTGGTTTCTATGGATAACAGGTGTTGTCGGTATTTTGATCGCTGCATTTTGCGTACTATCCTTCATCCTCGTAAATTCGGTATCGGCTACTTTCGAAGCCGGAAGTGTTGAAAAAAAATATGCTCTATCCGGCACGTACAAGGTAGATACACTGGAGATCAAGGACAAACAAGGCGAGAAGCTCTACAGGGTTTATTCTCCGCAATCAACGGATGTCTTGCACCCACTCATCGCTTGGGGCAATGGAACGGGGGCATTACCTGACAATTATGATCAGTTGTTAAGACACCTGGCCGGTTGGGGATTTATTGTCATCGATACATATAGCCAAACCACGGGTACAGGAAAAGAAATTATGGCTGCGATAGAATATATGCTCAATGAAAATGAAGCGAGGGTCAGCCCGTTCTATCACAGGATTCAAAAAGATCGGGTCGGTGCGGCAGGGCATTCGCAGGGATCAACGGGTGTGATTAACGCTCATACGAATTTTGAGAACGGGGATCTCATCAAAACGGTTGTATCGATTGCTCTGCCTGATCTAAAATATTGTGATCCAGAGGATGTGTATGATACATCAGCGCTGAAGGTACCATTTTTTGTTATAGGGGGAACCCGAGATTTTATCATCTCCCCGTCAGATTCCAACAAATTGGCATTGGAGAATACCAATCCGGATCTACCGGTCTTAATGGCCATGGCTAAAGGAGCTGCACATACAGCGATAGAGCAGGATGGTGGGCAGCATAGGGGTTATTTGACAGCTTGGATGAGATATCAATTAATGAATGATTCGGAGGCAAGAATGGCCTTTGTTGGAAAGCATGCTGAAATAGGAACGAATAAACATTGGAAGGATGTTATTTCCGCAAATTTACAATAGTCATGGTTCACATAAATCGAAGGACCCTTCTGAAATGGAAGGGTCCTTCTTCGTAATTGGTGGACTCTCAATAGATTACTATAAATATAAACGTTTTCAGTAAAGGCATCCTGTTAAATACCAAGTAACGGTAGCTATGATTTGGCCTTTGCTGTTGACTGTCTGGGAATAAGCATCGTGGGTAACTTAACCTGAAGATACTCACTGCCTGGATTCTCCACTTGTTTCAGGATAACTCTGCCCGCTTCTCGTCCGAGTTCAAGTTCCTGCTGGACAACAGCCGTGGGTGGAATGATACAGAACTCCGGAAATTCGACATCATCGAAGAACACGACAGATAAATCTTCCGGTACAGAGATCCCCATCTGCATCGCCGCTTGAATAACATGAGGGCTGAAATTGGAAGACAGAAGGGCCGTCATCTGCGGATTTGCCTGTAAAAACTTCTGAATCATCATGATAACCTCTTCATCGCTGTCACTCATGGCCAGACGTGTCATCTGTATACTGCGATCAATCAGAATATGACGGTCCTCCAAGGCTTTCTCATACCCATGCAATCTGTCCTCAATACTTGATGTCCCCTCAGCAAGAGTGGAAATAAAGCCAATTCGACTGTGTCCAAGCTCATAAAGATGCTTAACCGCCTGAATAGCTGCCTCATGGTTGTCCGAGCTGATGGAGTTGGTCTCCACCCCTTTTAGATTGCGGTCCAAAAGGACAAGAGGGAAGCGATTTAGCGTAAGCGCAAGAATCTCATTGTTATAGTGTTCACCCTCAACGGGATAGATAATTAGTCCTCTGACCCCAGCCTGTTTCATTTCCTGAATTTTGAGAATCTCCGTCTCTTGTGAATCATTTGTCTTGGCAAATAACAATTGATAGCCATTCTCTGAAAGGGTGTCCTCAATTCCGCTCAGCAGATTGGCGGTGAAACGATTGTCGAGACGGGGGAGAAGGAAGCCGATTGTTGGTGCTGTGAGCTGCTCTTTTACCGCTGATGTGATGTTATGAATCTCCTCGGGGCTGTGATCGTTAACAAAGGTGCCTTTGCCTTGAAGTCGGTAGACCACTCCTTTATCGACCAGAGCAGTAAGGGCATTTTTCACCGTGATACGGCTCACACTGAATTGTTCAGCCAGTTCATTTTCGGAAGGAATTCGGCTGCCCGGTTTCCAATTTCCGCTTCGAATCTGGTCAATGATATAAGTCTCGATTTTCTTGTACATTGGCTTGAAGGTTCTAACCATCGCATTTTATCTCCATTCACTATTAGTTCGTTCTAAATATATTATATTAATACAACATATACAAGTGCTAAAAATCAATAACAAGTGAGTAAGACAAGAAGATTGAAATTACGAACAAATATGATAAAAAAACCTTATGAATAAACAATTTATTAGAATACACCCTGTTAGGTTGTATCTAAAAATAAACATTTACAAGTAAAAGTATGTTGTTTATATTGTTTTTAAAGTTTGTTGGATAAAGCGTTTCCAACGAGCCTTCACAATCTTATCTATGCTACGAATTTTTTATCAAGTGTTCTTTAATTTAAAAAGGGGGTGCAGCGGTTTTTAACGCCAATTTGTTGTCGTGGAATATTCATTAAGCCAGAAACGATCCAAAATTAAAGATAAGGGTGGTTGCGGGATGAAAAAAAGAGCAGGCATGATCGTTACTTTGTTAACTGTTTTCTCACTCATTGTAAGCGCTTGCGGTGATGCGCAGTCCGGGGGGACGGAACCCAAAACGAGTAAAGAGCTGACGATGTGGACGTGGAAGGTTGCTTACACGCCAGGGATTGAAGCAGCTGCGAAATTGTATGAAGAGAAAACAGGAATCAAAGTAAAACTCGAGACCTTTACACCAGATGATACGTATCGCCAAAAATTCCAGGCGGCAGCCAACTCCAAAAATTTGCCGGATATCGTGAACTGGTGGGCAACGGCAGGGGATTCCATCGAGAACTCGGTGCTCGAGCTGTCTGGTGAAGTGAGTGATGATCTTTTGAACAGCTACTACAGTGCTGCAATGGACCCGATCATTGTTACACAGAGCCAGGTTGATTCCTGGAAAGAAGATAAGAATGCCACCACAATTCAAAAGTCACTGAAGACTGGACAGTTCTACGGACTGCCGCTTGATATCGGAGGATTCTTTACCTTCTATGGTAACAAGAAGCTGATCGAAGAAGCAGGGCTGACAGCCGAAGCGCCCAAAACGTGGGAAGAGTTCGTCACCATGATGGAGACTGTCAAAGAGAAAACAGGTACTCCTGGGCTTGTGTTTGGTGCAAAGCTGCCTGATCTGTGGGAGAACTGGGCCGGTTCGGCACTGTCCATCATGCTGAACGAACCTCAAGGCTATATCGATCTGCTCGAAAGAAAGTCCAAACTAAGCGACCCTTCAAATCTGCCGGTAGTGAAAGCGATGGAAACTCTGGCAAACAAAGATCTGCTTATGCCGGGAATTTTGTCAACGGATATTGATGGAGCAGACCAGGCGTTTGCTGCTGGCAAAGCCGCTTTCGATCTCGGTGGTTCCTTCACAATGTCTACGCTGCTGGCTATGGGAATGAGTCCTGACGATATTTTCACCTTCCCGGTACCGCCGCTTGAAGCATCGAAAATTAACAGTTGGACGACTGATCCATTCACGTTAACGATGTTGTCAGTAAATAAAGATTCGCAGAACAAGGCTGAAGCGCTCGATTTCATTAAATTCCTGACCGGTGATCCGGATGCTGCTGTTGCTTTTGCTAATGCGGCGTATACAGTACCTGCGCTGAATCTGGGCGATCGTGCAAATGATCTGGACCCGAACCTGAAATCAATTTCAGATGCATTCGCTGCCGAACCTGGTCCTTACAGTCAAGCTTCACCAGCAATCAATACGTATCGTGGCAAGCACAAAGAGTGGGAAGTGTATGCTCAGTCCATGCAATCCATGATCGAGAAAAAGATGACTGCTGAACAAGTCGCCAAGAAGTTCGACGACACCATGGAAAGTCTGAAAGCGAGCGGGAACTAGAACATCAAAGCAATTGGCAAGCCCCGTAAGGGGCTGTCGATTGCCAAATTGAGAGCAAAAGGTGATTGATCATGATAAAAAGTCGAAATAAGTGGATGCCGTATCTCTTTTTACTGCCTGGCGTGCTTTTGTTTCTTGCCATCGGCGTGTATTCGGTCGGATTCTCGATCATGCTCAGCTTTTATAACTGGTCCGGGATCGATTTTTCCACCGCAAGGTTTGAAGGTCTGGCGAATTTTCGTCAGTTCCTGCTCGGTGATGATCCGATCGTAACCCGGAATTTCTATAATGCCGTTCTGCACAATTTGATTATTGCGGTTTCACAGGTTGTGGTCGTCGTTCCAATCGCACTTGTGCTGGCATTTGTGCTGCAAAATACGAAGGCAGCTACTTGGTACCGGACGATTTATTTTCTGCCGATGATCGCATCTGGCGTAGCTATCTTTTATGTATGGAAAGGTTTGTTTGAACCTAGTGGAGCATTCAACTCACTCTTCTTATGGATGGGCTTGGATTTCCTTGCTGTACCTGGTGGAATGCTGGGGAGTTCGTCTACTTCTTTACTCGGTATTATTTTGACATCAATCTGGGGCGGTCTGCCTGGAACGCTGATTCTGTACTACGCTGGTCTGACTTCCATTGATCCGACACTGTATGAAGCAGCAAGTGTGGATGGTGCCAAGAAAACAACCATGATATTGAAAATTACCTGGCCGTTACTGAAGCCAATCACGCTTATTGCCGTCATTCAGATGGTGAACGGAGCCTTTCAGGCCTTTGAGAATGTGTTCATCATGACAGGCGGCGGACCGGCTGGCAGTTCGGAGGTTATTGGTACGCTCGTGTACCGTACAGCTTTTCTAAACAATGATTATGGTCTGGCCAGCGCTATCGGCTGGGTATCATTTCTGATTACAGGTGCCATTGCTATATTCAGTATTCGCTCATTCAAGGCAGACATCTAAAAGGAGGAGCACATGGTCAAATATATTAAGCATATCATTCTAATCTTGTACGGATTGACCTGCCTGTATCCTTTTGTCTGGATGATCGGCACTTCGCTGAAGACATCACAGGATGCACTAGCCAATCCACAGAGTCCGTTTCCACAAGCTGCACCATTGTGGTCCACATTTGGTGACGTATGGAACAAATTGAACTTCTATCAGTTTTTCATCAACAGCGTGATCGTAAGTGCAGTCGTGATTATAGGCGTTATTCTCATCTATACCATGATGGCCTATTCGTTTGCCAAATTTGTCTATCGGGGCAAAAAGTTTATCTACTACACGTTTATTGCCTTGCTGCTCGTTCCAGGTGTAACCACATTGATTCCGCTATATATCAACATGACCAATCTGGGGCTGCAAAACACGTATATTGGCATGATTCTGCCCATGATTAATGGTGCTGCGCCCTTCGCCATTTTCCTATTCACCAGTTACTTCCGCACAATCTCACATGAGTTATACGAGAGCGCCGTACTGGATGGATGCAACAATTTCAAAATCTACTACAGAATCTATCTGCCATTGGCGTTGCCAGCCATCGGAACCATTGCGATTCTGAACTTTATCGGAAGCTGGAACAATATTTTGTGGCCGATGATCATCGTGGATAGCCGGGATATGTTTACGTTACCGATGGGACTCATGTATCTGGATTCATCTTCATTCAAGAAATGGAATGAACTCATGGCAGGGGCTTTGATTACGGTCATTCCAATCCTGCTTGCCTTCCCGTTCATGCAGAAGATGTATGTCAAGGGCATGACCGTAGGATCAGTAAAAATGTAAATACACAACAACTAAATCATACAAGATTGGAATGAAATGAATGACTACAAAAACCGCGCATATTGTCGCACATTCTCACTGGGACAGGGAGTGGTATCTATCCTTTGAGAAGCACCGAATGTTGCTCGTTCAGCTCATGGAGGATTTAATCCAGACGTTTGAAAATGACCCGGAATTTACGAATTTCCATCTGGATGGGCAGTTTATTGTGCTGGAGGATTACCTGGAAATCATGCCGCACAGGTCGAATCAGGTCCGCAAGTTAATTGAAGAGGGCAAGCTAATCGTTGGTCCGTGGTACATCCTTCAAGATGAATTCCTCGTCAGCAGTGAAGCCAATGCACGTAATCTGTTAATTGGGATTCAAGCCTCAGAACAAATGGGAGGATATGCGAAAATCGGATATTTCCCGGATTCCTTCGGCAATATGGGTCAGGCACCACAGCTCATTAGCCAGGCAGGCATTGAGGTAGCTGTATATGGACGTGGAGTGAAGCCAGTTGGATTCAATAACGAAATTCAGTCTGGCAATGAACATACCTCCAAATACTCGGAGATGTATTGGGAATCACCCGATGGTACTCGTGTACTGGCGATCCTGTTCGCCAATTGGTACAACAACGGCATGGAGATTCCAGTGGAACCAGAGAAGGCGAAAGCTTACTGGGCCGAAAAGCTGGCTGCAGCAGAAGAGTTTGCTTCAAGTTCGGAACTCCTGTTCATGAACGGATGTGATCATCAGCCGCTCCAGAAGGATCTGACACAAGCGTTAAAGACGGCTACAGAGATTATGCCAGATGTGACGTTTCGTCATTCCAGCTTTCCCGAGTACATTCAGGCTTTGCAAAAAGCGAAACCACAATCATTGGACGTCATTCGCGGTGAACTTCGAAGCCAATGGACCGACGGCTGGATCACACTTGTAAATACTGCTTCAGCAAGGGTATATATCAAACAGCAAAATGTAAAAAGCCAGACGTTACTGGAGAAAGTGGCTGAACCATTGGCAGTCATGGCCTCTCTATCCACAGGCATATATCCACGGCATGAACTGTTATATGCCTGGAAGACATTACTGAAGAACCATCCTCATGACAGCATCTGCGGGTGCAGTGTTGACGAAGTCCATAGGGAAATGATGACCCGATTTGCCAAATCGCAAGAAGTGGCTGAAGCCATATCGGTTCAGAGTGCTCGTACAATAGCCGAATCCGTGGATACATCAGGCTTTGACGCAGATTCTGCGTTGCCTTTTGTAGTGTTTAACACTTCGGGACATCGTCGATCCAATGTGATTGTAACTAGAATGGATGTTGAGCGCCGGTACTTTGACCACCAGCCTCCGCATGAAAAATATCAGGAATTTAAGCGCGAATATGAAGCCTTTGACCCGAACGATTGGGTTGTAATGAACGCAGAAGGCAAGCAAGTGGAAGCCGTTATTATACCCGTTGGACCGACATTTGGATATGATTTGCCGGATAATCGATTCCGTCAACCTTATTGGGCATATCAAGTGGATGTAGAGCTTCATGTCCAGAACATCCCGGGTTTTGGATATCATACTTTTGCTCTTGTGCCTAAGAGTGTTTTTGGAGAGAATGCGCTTAGCGAACTGACTACCGCTGAACTTGTTACAGAAGAGCAAGTGATGGAGAACGATTATGTGCGGATCGAAATTGCGGGGGATGGATCGTTTACCATGTTGGACAAAGTGAACGGACGTAATTATACAGGGCTTGGCATTTATGAGGATACGGGAGATATCGGAAATGAGTATATGTACAGACAACCGGATCAGGAAGCTCCGTTAACTACGCAGGGGCTGCCTGCCCAGATTAAGCTGGTACATCATACACCACTGAAAGCCGTTTATGAGATCGTGCATAACTGGAAGCTCCCGGCCTCCGCAGATGAACTGCTGGATGAAGAGATCCGTTCCATGGTTCCATTTCGTTACCGGAAATCCCGGCGGCTGGACGAAACTAGAGAAGTGAGTATTCGTACAGAGCTAATCCTTGAAAAAACGGGACGGTCGGTTGGCATTAAAAGCTATATCGATAACACGGTTCAGGATCATCGTATCCGCATGTTGTTCCAAACGGGACTCGAAGCAAGTCATGTTACCGTTGACTCTATTTACGAACTGGCAAAGCGCCCGATACAGCCGGAAGCGGAATGGAGAAATCCTAGCAATGCGCAGCATCAAAATGCATTTGTCAGTATCAGCAATGGTCGTGAAGGGCTGACGATTGCGAATAAAGGTCTTAATGAGTACGAAGTATTGGCTAATCAGAACACCATTGCTGTGACACTCCTGCGTGGGGTTCGTGAGCTTGGGGATTGGGGAGTATTTGCAACGCCGGAGGCCCAATGTCTCGGACAGCACATTCTGGAAATGGAGCTCATCTCACATGATTTGGATGTTATTGAGTCCGATGCTTATGTGCAGGCGTATCAGTTCCCGGTTCCCTGGACCGTTCAACAAACAGGGGTACATGGTGGTACGTTACCCGCTACCCACGAGTTTTTGCAATGGGAGGGTGATCATCTTGCTTTTAGTGCGCTTAAACGGGGCGAGGCAAATGATGACATACTGTTCAGGGTGTTCAATGTATCATCGGAGACGACTTCACTGAAGGTAACGCCTTCGTTTGAGGCCAAAGAAGTGTACGAAAGTACAATTGTTGAAGATCAAGGTGAAGCCATGAAGATAGCGGATGAGGGAAGTTATGCTTTGAATGTGGGACCAGCAAAAATTCAGACGATCGGCATTCAACCCACAATACGTTTAAAATAAACAATTCAGTCTTGGAGTTCTCTCCACTGCTGCGGATTGAAAACGGATGCATCATGTTCAACATACGACAACCCTGTTTTCGTGCAGCTTGATTACATGATCAAGTTAATGGAGGTACGATTGTGAACAAACGATTATGGTTAGGTGCCAGGTGTACCATTTCAGTGCTGTTGACTATTGTCATGTTATGTTCAGGGCTATACATCACACCAGCAACCACACACGCGGCAGCAGAGGGGGAAGATTTTACTGAACAGGGAGACGTCCATCTAAATGATGTGTCACCTGACTCGGTAAGTATTACGTTGGGGGAAACTCCTGTGCAGCAGGGCATAACTGCTCGTCCCGGCGATGGACCTTCAGCAGGACTTCAAGTGGGGACGTTTGACGGCAAGGAGTATTGGAAAACCAATCAGACGGTGAATCCAACAAATCCGGCCGATAACATCCTGTATTTTTACTTCAATGTTGCGGATGATTATTTGTTTGAAAATACCGATCAGGACGTGTTCGTCACTGTTGAATATTACGATAGCAATAGCGGAGCGATGTCTTTGCAATACGATTCGAAGCAATCCAATTTCAAGGATGCTCCTTTGTTCCGGTATGAAAATACGGGAACCTGGAAGACACATACCTTCAAGCTCAGCGATGCCAATTTCGGTAACCGCACCCATGATGCGGATTTCCGGATCGGGGTTAGCGGCGCAGGGGCACCAGCCAACAATCCGGAACTTCATCTGGCGAAAGTAACCGTCCATAAGCAACCTCAGCAGCAGTCGGGTACTCAGACCAAGGTCTATGATACGGAATTCCCTACCTCAGATATCGTCATTGCAGATCGGAGCGTAACCGATTATGGAGCAATAGGGGACGGCGTCACGGACGATACTCAAGCATTCAAAGAAGCGCTGGCAATAGCCGGAAATCAAGGTGGCGGAGTTGTGTTCGTACCATCTGGAACCTATAAATTAACCGGAGAGCTGGTTATTCCAACAGGCGTTACGCTTCGCGGCGATTGGGGGAATCCCGACGAGCATGGCGGGTTAGTCAAAGGTACAATCCTTGCTGTATATGGCGGCAAAGGTCAAGCTAACGGGAACAGCTTCATAAAGATGGAGCCTTCCAGTGGGGTAACACATGTGTCGATCTGGTATCCCGAACAGAATATGAATAATCCGGTGGCCTATCCATGGACGATGGAGCAGCTTCCAGGTGACAGTGCTACGGTGAAAAATGTAACACTCGTCAATGCGTACCAGGGGATTAAGATTGGCCCGGAATGGAACGAACTTCATTATGTGAAGGATGTATACGGCACCACACTGAAAACCGGTATCTTTCTGGATTTCACAACAGACATTGGGAGACTGGAAGAGCTTCACCTGTCCCCGAATGTATGGGCGAACTCTGGTTTGCCAGGAGCACCTGAGCAAACTCAATTGCGTGAATATATGATACAGCAATCAGAAGCTATCGTAATGGGGCGCTCGGATTGGGAGTATATGTCGAATATTCATATCTCGGGTTATAAGACAGGGATACGAATCACGACAAGAACAGGAAGCCTTGAAACAGCCAATGCGCAGCTATACAAGATTCAGATCGACGATTGCAACGTAGCGCTGAAGATTGAAGGCGTCAATGATTATGGATTGCTGGTAACAGACAGTCAATTCGAAGCGAGTGCTGGTCCGAATCCTGTTGCCATTTATGCAACGGAAGGCTTTCACTCCATTGCCCAGTTTAACAGCGTAACGGTGGGCGGGGAGCCCAAACATGCGGTTGTGAATGAAGGGCGTGGAACGTTGTCCTTTGAGAGCAGCTCTTTCGAGAATTGGAGTGAAGGAAGCGGAGATTATGCCATAGTTGTCAAAAGTGGTTCGCTTATACTGGGCAGTTCTACCTTCGCCAAGCCGGATCGGCACCTGCTTCTTCAGGGAGATGTGGCAACAATCAATGCCATACATTCCGGATACGAAGGCAACCTTGCAGTGAACGATGAAAGTACCTCGGCGGAACTGAACATCCACAAGGAAGAAAATTTGGTGTTGGAAACTATCCCTAATGTTCCTTCAGTAGATATTGCTGTGCAGCCTAAGCCGGGTACTCGCGAATTGTTTAACGTAGTGAGCCAGCCCTATTTGGCTGATAACACAGGGGATACGGATTCATCCCAAGCCATTCAACAGGCATTGAATGATGCCGAAGCGGCAGGTGGAGGAACGGTCTATATGCCGGCTGGCATATACCGCGTTGAGCAGGCTTTGGTGGTCCCGACTGCCGTAGAACTGCGGGGCAATTATGATGTGCCTCATCATACGATCGGGAATGGAACCGTTATTTTTACGAACTATGGAGAAAACGACCCGGATGCCGATGCCTTCATTCAACTGAAGCAAGCAGCTGGATTACGCGGATTATCCGTCTATTACGATCATCAAACATGGTCTGATGCCAATCCAGTGAAGCCTTATGCCTGGACTGTGCAAGGTCAAGGGAAAAACGTATACCTGATCGATACAACCTTGGTTAATCCCTATCAGGCTGTCGACTTCGGCACCCATGATACAAGTGGTCATTATATCGATTATGTAGCGGGATCACCGCTCAAGGAAGGCATATATCTTGGTGGCGGGTCAGACGGAGGATACATGCGGAATGTGCAGTTCAACCCGCATTATTATGGTCGGAACAATTATCCGAATCATCCATCGAACGATGAAGAATTTAATCAAATTTGGAATTATCAAAAAGAGAATCTGGACGCCTTCCGTATTGGGGATGTTACCAATCAGGTTATTTTCAATACATTTGTATACGGATCAAAGTACGGTATTCATTTTGAAGAACAGAATGGAAGAGGGCCCGAAGCTGTCATTATTGGTCATGGCACGGATGGCAGCAAAAAGGGCGCCGTATTGCAACATGCGGGAACAGCAGGTCTTTCGTTTATCAACACAGAGCTTGTTTCCATGAGTACAACAGACAAGGTATACGTGGAGGTTGGGCCAGACTTTGGTTCCAAAGCGGTGTTCTTCAATACGTCCATGTGGGGAGACACAACAAGGTCCTTTGATATTCACGGAGGAGATATCCGCATACAGCAGGGAAACTTCACGAACGTTGGTGAAATCGGCATTAATGCAATTGGTGGTGATATTACCCTCTACAATTCCTATTTTCAACAGCCACGTACGAATCATGTGGTTGCAGGTCCAAACGTAGAGAAGATGGTGATATCCAACAACCTGTTTAATGGCGGTTTTCAGATTGAGAATGAAGCCCCTCCTGGAAAAGTGACGGGTACCAATCTATTTCCTTTGGCACTCAAACTGAACCAGCTTGGGTATGATCCATCCAGACCAGGTGATCCCGGAAGCACGCTGACTTTAACTAATGTTGCAGGTGAGACTTTGCTTAAAGGGCAGATCGAACTGATTGAACCGAGTGTGTATCAGGCCATGTTTAAGCCCGTGCGATTTGAGGGGCTGGGCATTGGGAAAAGCATGGATGTGGCGCTTCCCTATATATCAAGTGACTTGCTCAAATTCAGAGTAACGCTTGAAAACGGATTCCGTTATGAGACTTCAGTCAAACTGTCACAATCCTTTGCGGCACAAAAAGATGCTGTTGGAACGCTGCCATTCATTGAGGTTTCCAGTCCGGAGCATTACAACAGTGTCGGTGGAAGTTGGGGAGGTCCGAATGACCTCAGCATTCAAGCTAAAGCAAGTTGGGATGCGGAAAATTTGGTTCTCAAGGTGGACGTCAAGGACGATATTCACCATCAATCCAATATCAATGGCGATATATGGCAAGGAGACAGTCTACAGCTCGGTATTGACCTTGGCAAAGAGGATGGTGCGGCCAGCAAACAGGTGAATGAGCTTGGTTTTGCACTGAATCAGGAAGGTGTCATCACGAAATGGAGATGGCGAGCTCCGGAAGGGGTTGCTACAGGATTATTGGAATCCGCTTCAGCAAACATTACCCGGGACGAGACGACCCATATTACTCATTATCAAATTACGCTGCCTTTTGCAGCACTTCATCAGGAAGGATATTCATTCCAACCTGACAAACCTATCGGTTTTGCATTACTTGTCAACGAAAACGATGGCGAAGGACGATCAGGCTTTATGGAGTTTAATGGAGGGATCGGTTCAAGTAAAGATGCACGATTATTCGGAAACATGTATCTGCTTACGGGTGATTACCTGACATTGTTGGAGCAATCGGCTGAGGCGAGTGTTCGTACTGCGGAGCAAAATAAAGATGTTACCTCTATAGATACAGCAGCCAACTTCGTCACTCTGCTATCAGGCGGCACATTGAAGTCCTCCTTACTCTTGAGACTCGCTGCTCTTACATCAGGTTCCAATCCGAATCCCGGGGGACCCAATCCACAGCCAGGCTCGGGTTCTGGTTCGCAGCCAAGTGCTGGAGGGGGCTCTACGACTGGAGGGAAGAATGAACCAACGCCCTCCGCTCCTGGTGCTACAATGCAGCTTCAGCCCAAGCTGGATAAATCTGCTGCATTGGCAACAGCCGAGCTCACCAACAAGATGATGGAGGACGCATTCAACCGCATCACCCTTGAGCAGGACGGGAAAAAGAAGCTGATTGTAGACATCGAATCCGTGGATGGTGCTGAAGGTTATGCTCTTACACTTCCATCCAGCTTTTTGCAGGAAACACCATCTACCCATTGGCTGGAGATTCGAACAGCATGGGGAGTGCTGTTGGTTCCGAGCCATTTGCTGGCCAATACCCAAGGAACGATTGGAGAGCGTGTTACCTTGGTATTAAGAAAGGCTGACCGAAGCTCTTGGAGTGTCAAGCTGAAATCAGACTTAGGAGAGCGGCCTGCAATTTCATTATCTGTGATATCGGATGGCAAATCCGTTGCATGGCAAAATTCCATAACGCCAATCACAGTAAGTTTACCCTATCAGCCTAATGTAACTGAACTGCTGGACCCGGAAAAACTCGCAATACGACGTATCGCGGATGACGGGCAAATGATCTCCATTCCAAATGGGAAGTTCAATAAAAAATCGGAACAAATGATTTTCAAAACACGGCAAAACGGAGTTTATGCAATTACTCAGGATATTCGAACATTCCAGGATATACAGCAGCTATCATGGGCCCGCCATGCCATCGAAGTTCTAGTGTCCAAAGGGGTTATTCTTGGAATGACACCGACAGAATATCAGCCTCAATCCATGATCCGCCGAGCGGATTTCGTAACTCTGCTTACCAATGCCTTAGAATTACAACCTGATCAGGGAACCAAGGTGGAACGCTTCGCGGATGTACCTGAGCATGTTTATTACGAACATTCCGTGAATACCGCAAGAACGCTGGGCGTCATTCAAGGGGCAGGCGCGGATCGATTCTCGCCAGCCTCTCCAATTACCCGGGAAGAAGCTGCGGTTATGATCTACCGAGCTATGCAAGTTATCGGGATGCAGCCTCTTCCAGAAGGTGAGTCCGGTCTGGATGACTATAAAGATACTCATTTGATTAAAGCATATGCCCGCGATGCCATTGATTCGTTAACCAGATCAACAATGATGGAAGGAAGCAATGGCAGCTTCCATCCGGAAGAGACAATGACACGTGCTGAGACCGCAGTGCTGCTGTATCGTTTATACAACCGTTTGCCTTAAATCTTCCAGTAGGATCGAAATGGAGCAAATGAGGAGAGTGAACACATGGCTAAAATTACACGGATAGAATGCATACGTACAAGGCATGACGGAAGCTGGACCATTGTGAAGATTTCGACGGATCAGGATGGTCTTTACGGATTGGGTTCTGCTTCCGATCTTTATAATCCCGAAGCGGTGGTACAGGTCATCGAACAACTGCTGGCACCATTACTCATAGGGAGGGATGCATCCCAGATTGAAGACCTGTGGCATCTCATGCATATGAGCGGATATTGGAGAAATGGGGCAATACTTCATACGGCCATTGGTGGAATTGACATGGCCCTGTGGGATATCAAGGGCAAGGAAGCGAATCTGCCGGTATATCAATTGTTAGGAGGGGCCTGCCGTTCGGCAGTTCCCTGTTACGGCCATGCCGGAGGTGCTGATATCAGCGAGCTGAAAGAGGATGTATCTCGTTTTATGGAAGAAGGATACACGGTCATTCGAGTGCAGATGGGAGGTTACGGTGGCGGGGGATTTGTCAGCGGCAAGGACGCGAATTTGCCGCGCGAGCCCTGGAGCAGCGGTCCTGTATTCGATGAACATGCGTATCTGCATGCCATCCCTGACATGTTCGAGAAGTTGCGCCTGGAATTTGGTAATGGGATTCAGTTTACCCATGATGTGCATGAGCATTTATCCCCCATTCATGCCATTCAGCTGTCGAAGCGGCTGGAACCTTATCATCTTTTCTTTCTGGAAGATGCACTTGCTCCGGAACAGATCGGATGGTATCGACAGCTGCGTCAACAGAGTGCTACGCCGCAGGCAGTGGGAGAATTATTTGTTAATCCTCAGGAGTGGACTGGTCTGATTCAAGAGAAGTTGATCGATTTTATCAGAGTTCGGGTATCGAAAGCAGGCGGAATTAGCGCTTGTCGCAAGATCGCTACGCTTGGCGAAGCCTACGGAGTACGAACAGCCTGGCAGGAGGGAGGGGAGAATGATCCTGTTAACCAGGCAGCTGCTGTCCATCTGGATATGGCCCTGTGGAACTTTGGTATCCAGGAAATCAATCATTTTAAAGATCATGAGTTGCAGGCATTCCCGGGACATATCGTCAGAGAGGGAGGATATCTATATCCTTCCAATAAACCGGGACTGGGCATTGAACTGGATGAAGTGAAGGCCAAATCATTACTAAGTGACTCATGGGATCCAAATAAATATCATCGGCCGTATCCTCTGGACCGCAAAGCGGATGGGACATTGGTGCGACCATAACAAAGTGACAAGAACAGACAGGAGAGATATAGGAATGAATACTATTGCAGTTACAGGTGGAGGCGGAAAGCTGGGTTCACAGGTCATTGAGAAACTGCAATTACAAGGTCATGATGTCGTATCGCTGGATAAACACCTGTCTGACCGGGTACGTTGCAGACAGATCATTGTCGATCTGAACGATTATGGTCAAGTCGTGGGAGCGCTTGCCGGAGTGGATACGATCATCCATCTGGCGGCGATTCCTGCGCCGCTTCACTACCCTCACAGCTACATTTTCGCTAATAATACACTTTCCGGATACCATGTGCTGGAAGCAGCCTCTTTGCTCGGTATAAAAAAGGTGGTCATGGGCTCCAGTGAATCATCCTACGGATTTGCCTGGGCCAACAAACCCTTCTCTCCCGATTATTTCCCGGTGGATGAACAGCATCCACAACAGCCGCAGGAATGTTACGGCCTGTCCAAGATCGTTAATGAGGTCACTGCAGAGATGTTTCATCGGAGAAGCGGGATGAAGGTGATTTCCCTCCGTTTTTCAATGATTGTCGGACCAGGAGAGTACACACATCTGGCTATTGCGAAGTCGGAAACGTTCAAGCACATATTGTGGAGCTACATTGATATCAGGGATGCCGTGGATGCTTGTTTGGCTGCTCTGCAAGCCGATTATGATGGGGCTGTTCACGTTAATGTTACTGCTAATGATACGTTAAGCGATCGCCAAACGACAGAATTGCTCGCCACCTTTTATCCCGATGTCAAAGATCTACGGACACCTTTCTCTAATCGAGAAGCCATTGTCAGTAATGGAATGGTGAAAGAGGTTCTATCCTGGGGTGGTCCGAAGCATTCGTGGACGGATGAAGAACAGGAGTAGCTCACGCGCAACTAAAATGAATAGGGGGATACTATGCTAAATTTCATGCAAAAAAACAAGAAGGTTTTGGCTTTTGCAAGTGCGGCATTATTGATTCTTACGTTGTGTTTGTCTATTTCACCTTCCATCGTATCGGCAGCTTCCGCGTTTAATCAAACGCAGGCTTCCAGTTATAACAGTCAATCCGGAGTCCAACTGGAAAGTTCCAGCGAGGGCGGGCAAAATGTCGCATTTATCGACAACGGCGATTACATTGTATTCAACAATGTGGATTTTGGCAGCGGTGCCAATTCAATCGACGTGAGAGTAGCCAGTAATAACAGTGGCGGTACCATTGAGGTCCGTCTGGATAGCCTAAACGGGACACTCGCGGGAACTGTTGCTGTTCCAGCTACGGGCGGGTGGCAATCCTGGCAAACGAAGTCCGGGTCAATCAGTGGTGCCACTGGTGTACACACAGTCTATCTTAAATTCACGGGCGGAACCGGCAATTTATTCAATCTACTCTGGTTCAAGTTCAGTGCTTCCGCCGCAGGCAGCGGAGGCGATGTCGTAGGCAAGCTGTATGCCGGGTATCAAGGCTGGTTCAACGCAGCCGGAGACGGTTCACCGAACGGGGGCTGGGTGCACTGGTCCAAAAATAGCAGTGCGCCATCAGCAAATGGCAACGTGAATTTCGAGTTGTATCCAGACCTTCGCGAATATTCCAAGCTGTATCAGACAAGTTTGGCGAACCTCGGTAATGGTTCTCCTGCCAAATTGTTCTCCTCTTACGATCAGGAGACGGTCAACAAACATTTTGAGTGGATGCAAACCTACAATATCGACGGTGCAGCATTGCAACGGTTCGGCGCAGATGAGAGTGACACACCTAACAACTGGAAAAGCAACCGGGACAGCGTAGCCGTCAAGGTTAAAAATGCCGCGGAATCTTATAATCGCAAGTTCTATGTCATGTATGACATTACGGGCATGAATGCGAGCAATTGGGTACAGGCAGTCAAGCATGACTGGACGACCAATGTTGTGAACAACATGCACCTGCCATCATCTTCGGCCTATGCGAAGCAGAATGGCAAAATGGTTGTCTGCATCTGGGGTATTGGCTTCACGGATCGGCCGGGTACTGCAGCAGAGGCGGCCGATTTGATCGGTTGGTTCAAAAACCAGGGAATCTATGTCATCGGTGGCGTGCCTACGTATTGGAGAACGGGAAATAACGACTCTCGATCTGATTTTATGAACGTCTACAAATCGTTGGATATGATCTCGCCTTGGTCCGTTGCCCGCTTCGGCAATATTCAGCAAGCGGACAGCTTCAAAACGAATCAGCTTCAACCTGATCTGGCTTTCACACAGCAAAATGGAATTGACTATCAGCCAGTGATCTGGCCGGGTTCGGCTTGGTCGAACATGACTGGTGGCCCAAGAAACGAGAATCCGCGTTTGCATGGAGACTTCATGTGGAGGCAGGCCTACAATCTGAAGAGCATCGGTATCAATACCGGATATATCGCGATGTTTGACGAGTACGATGAAGGTACGGCTATTGCCAAGATGGCAGAGAACAGCTCCATGATTCCAACCAATCAATATTTTCTAACGCTGGATGCCGACGGTGTTGCCGTATCTTCAGACTTTTATCTCCGACTTGCAGGGGATATCAATCGCATGTTCAAAAACCAGATTCCAGTGACGGCAAACCATCCAACAAGTCATCAATAGAGCCCAAATGGCATGATATTAACAAGTTCGTATACGTTCAGGAGGATTAAAAATGACTACTAATGATATTGGTTTCGAAACCACACGCCAAAAGACTACATCCATGAATCCAGCAATCACATCTATATATACAGCAGATCCTTCGGCCCATGTATGGAACGACGGTAAAATTTACATTTACGCATCTCATGATATGGACCCAGCCAGAGGTTGCGATCTCATGGACAGATATCATGTTTTTTCCTCGGAGGATATGGTTCACTGGTTGGACGAAGGGGAAATACTCCGTTCAGACGACGTTTCCTGGGGCAGACCGGAGGGCGGCTTCATGTGGGCGCCTGACTGTGCATACAAGAATGGGACCTATTACTTCTATTATCCGCATCCAAGTGATTCGAACTGGAATGATTCCTGGAAGATCGGGGTTGCCACCAGTCGCTATCCAGTGCATGGCTTTACGGATCAAGGGTATATCGAGGGGCTTGGCGGGTTTGCACTGATTGACCCGTGTGTAATTGTAGACGATGACAATAGCGCCTATATCTACTATGGTGGCGGCAGTGTCTGTCTGGGAGGCAAGCTCAATGAAGATATGATGTCACTGGAGAACGGTATGACAGAAATGCAAGGACTTGAGGATTTTCATGAAGCGGCCTGGGTGTTCAAAAGAAACAATCTTTATTATCTTACCTATGCAGACAATCTGGAAGACAACAACCGTATGAGATACGCAACAAGCGAGAATCCGCTTGGCCCATGGACGTACCGAGGCATTTTTCTGGAGCCGACAGGCTGTTCCACGACCCATGGCTCTGTAGTAGAATTCAAAGGGCAATGGTATCTTTTTTATCACAATCAAGCGATCTCTGGAGAAGGTACGCTGCGCAGCGTATGTATCGACTATCTGGAGTTCGATGAAGATGGTTCCATCAGACCTGTGGTTCAGACAAGGGAAGGTGTATCGTCCGTTGGTCCAGCCCCGGTTCCTGCAAGGCAACAGAAAGTTTATGCAGGTGCAGCTTGTCAGGTTTTTGGAGGAGCTGAAATCAGGACATTGCAATCCGGTCAAACCGTGGTCGGGAATCTTCAATCCTCAGAAGCGTACGCCTTGTTTAAGAATATAGATGGAGGCGAAGGCGGAAGAGCATCGATTGAGCTTCATTATGCGACAGGTGAACGACTAGCTAAATTGCATCTGACGATTAATGGCCAGGACTATTCTTTGCTAAATGCGCTATCTACTGGCGGCTTGCAGGAGTTCGGCGGAATCACCAATATCACCGTTCCTTTGGAGCCAGCTAATGTTAACACAATTAAAATTTCAGGTGGACATGGCGAGATCAATCTTTTAAGTCTCACCGTTACCCCGTTGTTGATTAATATGTAAGAAACGGGATAGACGTCTAAACCTCAGGAGAGTTTTCCTGAGGTTTTTTCTTGTAAATATGAACGAGTGAGTTCTAATAAAAGATAAGCACTTTTTTCCAACAAAATGCCAAATAAATGACAACGAAATGTTATTTCTATTTGTAACTGCTTACTTTATGCTAGATTTCAACACCCGATGAAGAGACTGGATTATGTCTGTACATACGGTTATGGTTAGCCGTTGTGCAGAAAAAACAAGTTCTTCAGATGTAAGACAGAAGCGCACGTAGAGAACCTTGATGTATTTGTAAGCGGTAACAAAAATCAGACTAGGAGGAAATCATGTGAGGAAGAGTCGTCGATTCATGTTCACGCTGTTGGTCATTTTATTAATGGTTTCATCGGTGCCACTCCCTGCCACAGCCTATCAAAATCCGCAAACGTTACCGGATGAATGGGGACAATATGGACTCGGGGACCCCTATGTATTGAAATTTAATGGATACTATTACTTGTATGTAAGTACAAGAGATACGGACGACGGTGTCAAAGTCTGGAGCTCCAAAGACCTGGTGAATTGGTCGTACCGTGGATTAGCTGCAACAGATCCTATTACACACGGAGCTTATGCTCCTGAAGTCGTTTACTGGAATGGCATGTTCTACATGTATACATCACCTGCCGGTAAAGGTCATTACGTGTTGAGCAGCACAAGTCCTACCGGACCCTTCAATGTAGTAACGGGCAACCTTGGAAAGTCGATTGACGGTAATGTGTTCATAGACGATGATGGCTCGTTCAGCTTCTATCACGCAGCACAGGGCCGCATAGACGCAGCACCGATGAGCAGTCCGACTGAGATCGGAGTGAGTGCGTCTACAGGAGTGGGGATGGGAGGCTGGACTGAGGGTTCAACCGTCTTCAAACGAAATGGAAAATACTATATGACCTATACAGGTAACCACGTATTTAGCAAAGGATATCGGGTGGATGTGGCAGTTAGCACCACAGGTCCGAGGTCCGGATATGTTACTGATAGCACAAACCCGGCATTTATTCGTACAGAGGGCCCAACCGTGGGATTGGGACACAACACTGTAGTAACAGGACCTAATCTGGACACTCACTATATGATGTATCACAATTTGGAAGGTAACGGAATCATTGGACCGCTGCGGCATCTGAACATGGACCGAATTGTATGGAATAACGACAAGATGATCGTGCAAGGTCCGACTTCAACGGATCAACCCAATCCAGAAATGCCTGTTTTCTATGACTACTTCGATCGTACTGCAATCGGAAGCAATTGGTCCAACGTGAACGGTGGTAATTGGGGCATCTACAATCAGGAACTCATGTGGCAAAATTCAATGGGCAGCTCAACTTGGTATAAACAAGTGACGGCTTCGAGCAGCGCATCGGATTATACGGCTGAATTTAACATGAAGGAAATGAATCGGGGAACGTCCACCAATCCGAGATACGGCGCTACATTCTCCTATACGAATGAGAACAACTACGGTGTTGCGCTGATCAGTTCGAAAAACAAAAGACTTGAGACATTTTTCCGAATTAACGGTGTGGATCAGGCTTGGCAAACATTCGATCTGCCTGCCGACTTCAATTATTCGAAATGGCATAACATACGGATAGAAAAATCGGGATCAACGTTTAAATACTACGTAGATGGTATGTTCAAAGCAACACGTACCGCCAATGTAGGAGCAGGCAAAATTGGTGTTCTGACAGAGGATACACATGCGGACTTCGGCTATACTGCTTTTAGCAATGATGTGAACGGAAGCAGTGCATGGAATGCCTCCAAGCCGATTCCAGGCACAATCGAGGCAGTTCATTATATGAAAGGAGGCGAAGGTGTCGCTTATCACGATACAACGGCTGGGAATCTGGGCGGGGCTTATCGGACCGATGCCGGGGATATTCGCCTGAATAACGAAGGACTGTTCAACTTAGGCTGGAATCAGACGGGAGAATGGTATAAATACAAAGTAAACGTGGAGTCAAGTGGATATTACGATATTGATTTTCGCATGGCTACTTCTTTGGACGGGGCTCAGATCCGAGTGTGGGATGGTTCGACCGACTTAACGGGTATCGTCAATGTACCTAATACGGGCGGATGGGATAATTGGAAAAACATCTCCAAGAAAAAGGTCTATTTAAATGCTGGACAACGTGAATTAAAGGTTGAATTCGTAACTGGCGAGGCTGATTTCTCAAGAATGACGTTTCAGAAGAATGTTGATGTGACAAGTGTAAGTGATAATTTTAACGACGGCGACGATAATGGATGGACACGGTTTGAAGGAACCTGGGCTGTAGAGAATGGTGAATACAGTGCAGGGAGCACCGGACCTGCCAAATCTACATTTGGGGATACAGGATGGGCAGATTATACGGTAGAGGCGGATATTAAGATGATTGACTCAGGGGGAGACGGGGGTTTACTTGTCAGAGTGTCCAATCCATCCCACGGCACAGAGCGAGGTCAGAACAATTATGATGCTTTACAAGGATATTACGCCTATCTGACCACAAGCGGAGTCAGTCTGGGCAAGATGAATTATAATTGGGCGCTCCTCAAGAGCAACGCGCAGTCATATTCCACCAATACCTGGTATCATATGAAAGTTGCCGTTAATGGTACAAACATCAAAGTTTATGTGGATGACATGGTCAACCCAAAGATCGATTATACAGACAACAGCCTGAGTCCGTTCACGCATGGCAAAATCGGTGTTAGAACGGCAAACAAGCATACGCATTTCGATAACGTATCGGTTACTCCCTGAACCCGGAAGCCAAGCGTTGAGAATGAAAATGGTTGTAACGAGAACTGAAATGCATATCAAGCCGCCAATTGGCGGCTTTTTTGCCTTAAACGATGTAAGCTGTTGCGACCAAATGATGTCTTCCTCTGATCTCCTTCACCACCGTCATTTCCCATTAGCCAATCCAACCCATTTCATTGATAATTGAATGATGGATTCGACAGGAGAGGGTGGTTGGTAATGAAAAGTAGTGAACTTCTGATTGGATCGCATGTATCCTTTGGAGGAAAAGAGATGCTTCTCCAGGCTAGTAAAGAAGCCGCTTCTTATGGCGCATCTACTTTTCTGATGTACACTGGCGCACCTCAGAATTCGAAACGAAAACCTATTTTGCAATATAATATAGAAGCAGGTCATTTGCACATGAAGCAGCATGGCATTTCCAATATTGTTGTGCATGCTCCATTCCTGATTAATCTGGCGAATAGTTGCAAACGAGAGGTGTTTGATTTTAGCGTACAATTCCTGCGAGACGAGATCGAACGAACGGCATCACTTGGATCAAATCAGCTTGTTCTTCATCCCGGGGCCCACGTAAACGCTGGATTGGACATCGGTATTCGACAAATAATCCGGGGATTAAATGAAGTATTACAAGACAATAATCACCCGGAGGTACAGATTTCGTTGGAGACGATGGCGGGAAAAGGAACAGAGTGCGGAACAAGCTTTGAAGAACTGGCACAGATTGTCGATGGCGTGCAACGGAATGAACGGATTTCCATATGTCTGGATACTTGTCATGTTCATGATGCCGGATACGATATTGTTCATAATTTTGATGGAGTACTCGAACAGTTTGACAAGGTACTTGGCCTTGATCGATTAAAAGTACTGCACGTCAATGACTCCAAGAATATGCGGGGATCGAGGAAAGATCGCCATGAGAACATTGGGCACGGACATATCGGACTTCAGGCTTTGGATTATATCGTACATCATCCCCAACTCGTGTCACTTCCGAAACTGCTTGAGACGCCGTCGATTGGCAAAATAAAATATAAAAGTGCACCTTATCGACATGAAATTGCCTTGTTAAGAAGAGAGTGCTCTGAACCCGTGCAGAAGGAAGAGAATTCTTTAGAAGAAAACAGTAAATAGAGAGTATTACAAACATTCGCTCACTCATTCCATGTTTATTCTCACGGGACATATGTTAAAATGGATGTAGAACGTTACTTTTTACTAAAAAGGAGGCCGCCATGCAGCCAATAGAGCCTCAAGACATCCAACACCGGATCAATCAACTTCTCGATCAGGACCTATATTTACACCTCGAACTCACGTCAGGTGCTTACGCCAGTCACTTCGATAGCACCAGACATCCGGGGTCGGCATTCATTTCCAATGCGGTCATACGATATACGCAAGGATCTATCTCGGGCACGGGCCCATACCGAGTTGGCTTAAAGACCACTCACGGCTGGATATACGCTGAAGGACTTACACACATTGACGAGCTGGAACAAGAACGACTCATTCTGGCTGGTCATGATAGTCAAGGAAAGCTGGTTGTAGCTTTACAACTTAGTCGGGAATTGTTCTGATGAAAGCGGAGGATCAAATAAGCATGAATAACAAACAGATTGAACATCAGCGCATTTTAGTTGTGTTTCCCCATCCCGATGATGAAGCATTCACTGCTTCGGGAACGTTGGCGAAGTACATAGAAGGCGGTGCTCAAGTCACTTATGCTTGCCTGACTCTAGGGGAGATGGGACGTAATATGGGCATCCCTCCATTTGCCAACCGGGTGACCTTGCCAATAATCCGTAAGGATGAACTCATAGAGTCCTCCAATGCGATTGGTATTCAAGACTTAAGGATGCTCGGTTTTCATGATAAAATGATCGAGTTTGAAGACCCTGAGTTGCTAGATGGCCACATCTTGGCCCTGATTAAGGAGCTTAACCCATCACTGGTCATTACTTTCTATCCGGGGTATAGTGTGCATCCCGATCATGATGCGACCGGAGCCGCAGTTACGCGAACGATTGGTCGATTGCCCGTAGAGGAGAGACCTATTGTGTACTGCTGCGCATTCTCGAACAATCACGAAGAGAGCATCGGGAAAGCGGATGTGATTGAAGACGTGAGCGGATTCCTTGCCAAGAAAATGGCGTCGATTCGAGCTCACCGTTCACAATTCCAAGCGCCGGAACTTGTCGGCAAGGGGAAATTGGATGATGAACAAATCCGAAATCGGTTTGGAAGAGAAGCATTTTGGACCTATAAGTTCGATTAATTTTACAATCTGTAAAAACTAATCTGTGTAAAAAGTCGCCATTATGGCGACTTTTTTTTGTTTCAGACATACCATATTGTTCAGAGGTGAAAGGAGTGGGAAGGGGCAATCGTATGGTTTCCATTCGCTTCCATGGGTAATAACATATTGACCATTAAACTCGTAAGGAGTGATACAATTGAAGGAATTTCGTTCTGTTTTTATTAAAATCCCGATGTTCGTCATGTTTCTTGCACTTACAGCTTGCTCTGGAGAAACAGAGCCGCCTGCAACCTCTGAACCGTCAGTACCAACAAATGAGGCGGTTACAGCTCCTACCACAGAAAATGAGGAAACATCTGAAACGACACGACCGCAAACAGAAAGTTTTGATTTAATGACAGGGGAGGGGAATTCATCACAAACGGCAACCTTACATCAAGGAGAGGTTTTTTCATTGTACGTGTTCGAGAAGTTTTCTTTTGACGCTGCCAAAGGCCGCTTGTCGCTGACAAGCAATCCAGACTACTATGTGGATATTGAACCGCTGCCCTCCGATTATGATCTGGAAAAGCTTAAGACTACTGGGCAGGAGGACTTGGAAAAATTCGGTGCGGTGACTGATTATAGTGGCGAGTTGATTGAGCACCCGCTTGGTTTCGCCGAGCTTTATCTTCAAGCCTCAGGTGAAAAAGGGATAAACGATTATATGGTCTGGAAATCAGAAAAAGGTGACGCTTTTTTATTCCGTCTTCACAATCCCAAAGGTGAAGAAGCCTCTGATTTCGCTGGTCCGGTCCTTGTGTCCTTATCCACAATTCAAGGCGAATAGTCGTCATCGTCATCTTAAGGAGTGAGTGGACATCGCAATGCCAAAAATGCGAAGCAAACGAATCATTCGAATTACTGCGATAATCATCTTACTTTTGCTCATCTCATGCATCGCATTTGTTTATGTGAATGACAGACCTGGCGGACTAGCCGATCGGCGTATGTCCAAAGCAATGGGAATGAGTGAAACCATGCATATTCCTATAGGGAAAACTGCTGAAGAAGCGATTCAGAAGTTTAGAAATAATGATGATTCATTACAAATTATTCATCAAGAACCGGTAGACGGGGGGATGATTTTGTTTAAACAAAAATCCGGCCAGGAGAATAACAGCAATCTTCAGATGGAGTATGCTCGGAAAATAATATTCGGCTGGAAGTGGGCATGGGGTGGCGGATATTCCATCGGTGAATCATCTCAATTCACATCTGCACTGGATTACATGAGCATACCTGAATTGAGTCATATATCGACACCTTTCCCTATGCTGTTTGGACATATATTAGACCCAGCTATTCAGCGTGTAACTGTCCAGTTCGAGGGGAATGAGAAACCAGTAGTTACCGAAGCCAAGCTGGTTGAGGTGGGGCCGGAAAGCATAATCTGGTTTGTATCACTGCCCTCGTCTGCAACAATTCCGTATGAAATAAAAGGATTCAACGATAAAAGAGAGCTCGTCACCCATAAACAAATTGATGATCCGAATGGCATGGGTTCCATGGTTCTTGGAGAGCGTTAAAGAGTGATTGTACGGAACCTGTGAGTAAGGCGGGGATCACCAAGTTTGGAAAACAATAAAAAGGGAACAACCCACTGTTGAGGGTTGTTCCCTTATACGTTATAAGGAAATTCGGTTTACAAAAAAATAAGCAAAAGAATTCCGACTACAAAGCAATAGTATGAAAAGTAAATCAAGTTCCCTCTTGCCATAATTCCCATGAACCATCTCATTGAAAAGTAGGTTACGATAAGGGTCGTAATGAACGCTAAAATGTAAGGTATAGCCAACTGCGCTCGGTGCGGATCGGTTACGATGTCAGAAGCCCCTAATATTACCCCGCCAATGCTAATCGGAATGTAGAGCATAAAGGAAAATTTCAACGCCGTTTCTTGTTTCATCCCAACAGCAATAGATGCAATGACTGTTGCACCAGAGCGGCTTATTCCCGGAATAAGAGCCACCGCTTGAGCCAGACCCACCAGTACTGCGTCTTTCGCAGACAAATCGCCATCTCTTTTCCGCCCGCGAAGGTTTCGAATAAGCCACAGCGCAACCCCTGTGATCAGTAAACTAATCGCAACCGTATAGACAGAAGTGAATATTTCTTCAATTTTATCCTTGAACAGCACAGCCCCGATCGCAGCAGGCAGGGTACCAATGATTATGTATAGACAAAACATAAAATCTGCTCTGTACTCCGCATTGCGAGAGACTAGGAATCGCCAGCCTCCTACAATTAGTTTTTTGATATCTTCCCGAAAGATAAACATAATGGCAATCAGTGAGGCTGTGTTCGTCAAAATTTCAAAGGATAATCCGTTCTGCTCCATGCCAAGCAGTCGTTGAACGATAATCAAATGTCCGCTTGAAGAGACCGGAATAGGCTCTGTAGCCCCTTGTACGATACCTAATAACACATATTTCAACCACAAAATAAAGTCTTCCATTGTATCCTCCTACTCATTATTTTCGATTAGCTTTGACATATTTCAGTTGGGCCACAATGATGACACTAATAATCACCAATAGGAACCATGAACTGATCTTGCTAAAACTGACCAGTTGCCAGGAATCATGCTGGTCAGGGTATTTCCAGCCGTTAAAAAATGTAGCTATATTTTCAGCGGTCCAGATGAAAAAACCTACGATGATAAAAGCGAGCGTTAACGGCATTCGATAGGTAGTTAATCTTACCCGATAGATAATCCATGTTTTACGAAAAACAATAAATACCAGAGCGGTCAACCACCAACGGAAATCGGGAATAAAGTGATGTGTGAAAAAGTTGATATAGATGGCTCCTCCTAACAGAACCGAAGATGCAAACCCAGGCCAGCCCGTTATGTCCATACGCAATCTGCGCCATATTTGACACATAAAGCTTGCTACACTTGCATACATAAATCCGCTATAAAGGGGGACACCAAAGAGCTTGGTATAAGCAGGCTCAGGGTATGACCAGGATCCCATCCATACCTTATACATCTCCAGTACCAATCCAATCACGTGAAATATACATATGACTTTGATTTCATCACGTGTTTCCAATCCGCTCCGGTACATAAGGTATTGTACTGCTAATAAAACAAGCAGAATGGCATCATAGCGATAAAGAAAGGGTATCTGAATTACGCTAGAAAGGGCCAACGTTCCAAAGATAGCCACAGGAAAAATGCAACTCATCGCCTGATGATAACCAAAATGTAGGAGCTGTACTAAAGGTTTCAAGTTATGTTTATCTCCTTCCTAAGCCTTGTTCATAATAATATAGATATGGTCCGTTTGTAAAAAGAGAAAAAAAGATCTATATATTTTCTTATTTTCAATTCGAGCTTAATCAAAGACAAAACAGGCCCCTCGTCAACTGGAGGGACCTTGTTTTTTTTGGACAATTCAATTATGCATTTTCAGACAGCTTGTAGGCAGATTTAATCGTATGTTCGATGAGCGTCGCAATCGTTACGGGACCAACACCGCCTGGTACAGGTGTAATTGCTGAAGAAGGAACAAAGCAAGCTTCGTAGTCCACATCTCCGACGTTGCCTTTGTTATAACCTGCATCAATAACGACAGCACCTGGTTTAATCCAGTCTCCTTTAACAAAGAGCGGTTTACCGACGGCTGCAATTATGATATCGCCAAGCTTCACGATTTCCTCCAGATTCACGGTTTTGGAGTGGCAAGTCGTCACCGTTGCATTCCGGTTTAGCAGCATGGCTGAGACAGGTTTGCCCAGAATTGGGCTTCTTCCGATGACAACCGCATGTTTGCCCTCGATCTGAATATTGTAGAAATCCAGAATACGCATAATAGCCTGTGGTGTACAGGAAGGGAATTCTGCGTCTCCAAAAGCATTAAGTGCAAAACCGAGGGTCGTTACACCGTCAACGTCCTTCTCGATACTAATGGCATCAAAAGCTGCTCTTTCATCAATGTGATTCGGGACAGGGTGCTGAAGCAAAATACCGTGTACGGACGGGTCATCATTTAGCTTGTTAATTTCTTGAATCAATTCATCCGTGGTGGTATCCGCAGAAAGAACGACCTTAATAGAATGCACGCCTAAGCGAGCACAAGCATTTCCTTTCATCCGCACATAGGTTGCTGAAGAAGGATCATCTCCGACGAGAATTGTTGCGAGACAAGGCTGAATTCCTTTTTCCTTAAGAATGGCAACCTTTGAGGCCATGTCTTCCTTCATAAAATCCGCTACCGTTTGTCCATTCAAGATCAGTTTGTCAGTACTCATTTTCACATCGCCCTTTCAACATAAAAAAGAGGCAAGGAAATAAATATTCCTTACCTCTGCCCAGGCGTACGGCTTATTACAAAACCATATGCTCCCTCACGGTTCACCGTGTTCGCCAGTTACATATGATCGTTTAAATTGTTTAGATTGATAGTACTTGAAAAAGTAGAATTGTTCAATAGTTAATGGATTTGATAACTGTTCTCACTTGTGATATATTGTTAACCAGTAAACTATTTAAGATTAAATTCTTGAATTAGTTTAATTATTTAAGGATTTTTTATTGTTTATAAGTAAATAAGGAGCGATTGAAGAATGGATTCAAACGATCGAACAAAACAGTTACTGTATGACCAATTTATCCGATTTTTACATGTATATGAGAATCACAAGGATACGGAAATTGAACATTTTCTAAGTATTGCCCAGCGGGAAAGCATGGACAAAATCCCTCAGCATTTGACCGCGGTTCATATGATAGATTGCATTGGCAAGCATGAGCCTATTAACAACACGGCTATTGCTGAGGCGATGAATTTATCCAAAGCGAGTATTACCAAGATCGGCAACAAACTGCTGGAGGAAGGATTCGTCAAACGTACGAAAATGAATGACAACAAAAAGGAGAGCTATTTCCGTTTGTCACCGCAAGGCAAAAAGATCTTTGAACTGCATGAACGTTTACATGTACTTGAGGCTGAACGGTTCCATCGTTCTTTGGACAAATATTCGGAACCGGAGCTGAAAATAATACATCAATTTCTTCAAGACAGCAGCATGGATATGGAATCCAGATAAACTGAAGGAGAGTGAAACACTTGAGTCTGGCAGAATTGATCAGGGAACGCAGAAGTATTCGTAAATGTAATTCTACACCGGTAGAACAGGAGTTGGTTGTTGAATTGCTGCGCAAGGCTACACGGCTTCAACCATCTGTTGAAGCTGGCTCATGGCGTGTTGTTTATGCAGGAACTCCCGAAGCACGCAAACGGTTGGTAGACTGCATGCTGGAACAGATGTCGCAGAGCAAGCTCGGCAAGTTGATTCCGGGAAAACTGCTAGATGTTTTTAAAAAGAGGTTTACCGATATTCCTGCTCACGTCATTGTTATGTCGACTGTAGGACCGGATCGTCTGACCAATGACCGTAATTATGCGGCTGCCTGCGGGGTGATGCAGAGCTTCCAACTGCTGGGCTGGGAACAAGGGTTAGGAATGCTGTGGGATACAGAGTCCATGATTCAGAATGAAGGCTTTTTCAAAGGAATTGGACTGCGTGAGAATGAAAGATTTGTTGGCATTCTTCATATGGGATATTACGACAAAGCGCCAAGAAGCCGGAAAAGAACACCAGCTGAGCAAAAGTGGACTGTATTTCAGGGTCAGACTACGTAGAAGGGGAGGATGTAAAAATGGAATTGGCCAATCTGCAAGGAGGCATACACAGTCCGAAAGATTTTTTGGATCGACCGGTATCACAGGAGCTAATCCTCGAATTGCTCAATCACGCGGTGTGGGCGCCAAATGATGGACTTCGTGAGCCGTGGCGATTTATTTTTGCCGATAACCATAATGGGAAACTCATGCAGGGATTGCAGGAACACGCTCCAGCCTATCTTCTGGTCTTGGTGAAGGAAGAGGCGGATCATCATAAGCGGGAAGAGGACTTTGCAGCCGTCTGCTGTCTGATCCAAAATTTTCGTTTGCTTGCCCATGAACAGGGCCTGGGTGTGCGCAGCACGTTGCATGACTGGATGTACGACCGGAGTCGTGCTGAAAAGTTTGGCGTGTTAGGCAACGAGCGGATTGCTGCGGTTCTGGAATTGGGATATGGCGCCGAACAGCCGGAAGGGAAATCTGAGATAACAGAACCGCAGCTTCAGTTCGAACTGCTGTAGCGGGGAAGATATAGGGAAGAGAATTCAAATGAAAGAGGAACGACAAAACCTTAGCAGGGATTGTCGTTCTTTTTGTATGCGGTATGTATACGATTTGCAGATTAAAAATCAGCTAAAGCGGATACACACAACTAATCCAGAGATTCACCTATTTTATAAAAATGATATTCCTATAATGTGTTAATTTCCTTGTTATAAGAATTCACTCGTGTTCTATTCCGTAAAGTAGATAAATCACCATCTAAATTCTTCAGGTTCGGAAGAAAAGCTGCGGCGGCCGAACAAAGCAAGGGGAGCAGACCCAAAGACAAGAATAAGAAAGGCAGACCATAGAGTTCTGCAACCGCTGCACCTGCAAATGCACCTACAGGCTGCAGTCCGCCACCAATGAGGAACCGTATTGAGTTGACTCGGCCTTGCAGAGGTCCAGGGACAAGAGTGCCATGCAAAGATGAACTGAGAGAACCAAAGAAAGGTCCTGCTGCACCAGCGGCACATAAGGCAACGAGCGCAAACGGGTAACTCGGGAATATGCCCAGTAAGGCGTTAAAAAGCCCGATGGCGGCTAGGCTGCACAGCATGACTGTCCGTCGTCTTTTGATTTCACCCATCCACGAAATGATCAAAAGTCCTACTAATGTGCCACATGCTGAAGCAGTGGTGAGTGTACCCATAGCAGCGGCATCCCGATCTAACACTTCACGAACAAAAGGAATCATCATCGTCCAGATCGCTACAGAAGACATGTTGCTGATCGAAACCATGCCCATAATCGAAAGCATGGCCGGGAAACTACGATAAAAGGAGAAACCTTCATGGATATCTCTGAGATAAGCCTTAATTGAAAAGGATGACTTAGCTGCTACTGGCTTCTGCATTGTGGGCAGATAGAGCAACGTGGCAATGGCGGCGGTGTAACAAAAGGCGTTGATGCCCAGTGTTGGCAATGCTCCAGCTACGGCAGTAAGAGCTCCGGCTAAGGCTGGGCCCAACAATGCAGCTGCATTACGGCAGCCGTCGATTACCGCGAATGCACGCACCAGTTTGCGTTCATCTGATACTCCGGGAACAATTGCCATTGCGGTGGGCATGAATAGGGCAGAACATGCCCCGCTTAGTCCTGCGGCCAGAAAAAGGTGCCATAATTGCAAGTGGCCAGCGAGTCCCAGACTCAGCGGTAATAAGAGAGCAAGCAATCTAACAGAAGCAAGCACTGCCATGAACCGCCCTCGGTGTAACCGATCGGATAACGGCGAGCCGAGCAACCGAATGACCACTTCTGGAATGCTAAAGCTTAGTGCCATCGCACCCATAGCCATCTTAGATGCAGTTATTTCATAGACAAGCCATTCCATAGCCAGAAGACCAAATACGTCACCAAATGAACTCAGAGTGACAGTAGCTAGTAAACCATAATAACTGCGCTTAAGCATGAGTGTTCCTCCGTGTGCGTAGGTTAAAGGGCATTATCATCATTCTTCAATATAAGCTGAAATTTGTTCCGAAAGCTTGTTGAGTGCTTCTAAACGCAAGCTGTAAGAGGTAGTTTTCTGATTATAATGCACGATAACAAGCCCCGCTGCCCTCAATGAAATAAGGTGGTAGTGTACCGTGCTCTTAGAAAGTTTAACCTCGCTAACGATCTCAGTGAATGTTAACTGCTTTCCGGCTAATAAACGGAGGATGTATAATCTGGTTTCGTCGGACAATGCTCGTGTTAGACGCAACAACCGATGTTCAGGCCGGCCCGTTGCTGGTGGGAGAATATCGGCAGAGTAACTGGTGAAAATCACTTCATCAAAGATGGCTGAGGTGACAAAGGGACGAGCATGATATTGAGGGATTAGAATCACTTGTTTGAGCAGTGGGGTGGGATAAAGACGCATACCCTCCGTTGCCTCCTCATAGACCTCTAGGTCATTGGTTCCGTTTAGCATGGACCGTCTGGTTTCAGCTTCTAAGGCAAGACCTTCGATAATCGCCGAATCAATTTGGCTGAAATAGTGGGTATCCCATTCACGCAGCGCTTCGGATGTCCGGCTGCGCAGTTCCGGGAGATTGGAGGGAACGGACAACTTCACATTAGCAGCGATGTCATATAGCTGGCCTGTGGTTAGGTCTTCAAGCCAATCCAAAAAACCACTCACTGAGCGTTCACCAGGACAACTCCAAATATAAGGTGCAAGGCTAAAATCATCTACAAGTTTCACCGTCTCCCGCATTTGTTGCAGTTTAGCAGGTGCGAACCGATCTTGCACTTCTCTGACCCATAGTTTTCCAGCATCCAGAGCATTATGATTCTGTTTGCTCATGAAAACCGTCAGGCTACTTACACATTCATAAATGGGTGCGAAATCAACTTCCACTGTGTAGTTCATAGCTCGAATTTTCCCCTCGTCTTTCTTGTTCTATATTTATAGAACAACTAATTTGTTTTATTGTATACGAACAATTATGGGTTTGCAACTAAAATGTCCAATGATTTATTTATTCTCTTCAACGAAAAAAGACGTTCCACGGGTGGAGAGCACCTGAAGAATCGTCTTAAAATAACTGAATAATACTCACCGAAAGTGTATATTGAAACTTTAATCTTGGATGAGTTCTGCTATCTGATCTTTCACATTTACATTACTTAATCCCCCATGGTAACAAATGACAGATGTAATGTCGAGATCTGCATATTTTTTCAACGAGAGCTTTGCTGCATTCATATCCGGTGTAGTCGGGGCGTGAATCCCCCCAAGCATACCGTCTACACTGTAAATGGAGTCCCCAGCAATGAGCGTTTTACTTTCCTTCAAATAAAGACTGATATGACCGGGTGTGTGTCCAGGCGTGTGAATAATGTGAATCCCGCCGCAAAACGGCAGTTCCTGACCATCTATTAAAGTATGGTTTACTGTGCCCTTCGGGGGATTCTCCAGGTGACTATCTTTTATTAGAGGCAGTTCCCCTTGGATGTACGGCTTATCCAATTTGTGTGCATATACTTTAATCGCGTTGCCACGCGTCTGTAAAATCTCCGGTAGATTCCCTATATGATCGACATCCTGATGGGTCAAAATCACCGCATTTAACTTGTCTAGAGAGACACCAGCCTTCTCCATTGCCACACGTAAATCCTCAAATTGACCTGGAAAACCAGTGTCTATTAGAATAGTCATTTCATGATCCTTTAAAAGAATGGGGTGTATCACATTCCCATGATAGTCTAGATGGAGCATTTCGACTCCCTTTGAAATTTCCATAATATTAGTCCTCCGTTGAAAGAAATAGTATCTCTTTGTAAACGAATCAACTTCGTAAAAAGATACGGGGGTAGAATTGAAAAAAAGATTAGTGTTTTCTTGTGAACCAAACCAAGTATAGGATGATCTAATGAATAGAAGGAATGAAGGAAAGGGGGAGCATTGGTGGATTTATCAGAAAAAGCCGAACTTGCAAGACAAGGAGATAAGGAAGCTTTTGTATTTTTAATACGTGCTGTTCAACAAAGCCTATTTGTTATAGGAAGATCAATCGTTAAAACGGATGAAGATTGTGCAGATGCGATACAGGAGACCATTGCTAAAGCTTTTTCTAATGTACATACACTGAAAGAGCCAACTTATTTTAAAACTTGGATCATTCGGATTTTAATCAATGAGTGTAATCGGATTATTAAGAAAAAAAAGCGAGTATCCCTTGTCCCTTATGATATGAGAAAGACATCTTATAAGGGGGATTTTGAACAAATTGAGCTGTTTGAGGTAATTGACGAATTGGATGAACAGCTTCAAACCATCGTGACACTTTTTTATATCGAGGACTTATCGGTCAAGGAAATATCTAGAGTGCTTGAAGTTTCTGAAGGAACAGTAAAGTCAAGGTTATTCAGGGCCAGACGACAATTATCCGAGCTCGTTCTAGGGGAAGGAGAGGGCAAATATGAATTTTCATGATCCGGTTGACCGTGAGATCAAGCAATTATTAAATGCTAAAAGAAAAGACCTGATCATTCCTGATACCGTACAACTTGCTATGGAGAACGCACTTTCCTCCATTTCTGAGCAGAAGGTAAAAAAGAAATATCCCCATAAAAAATGGAGATGGGCAGCAGCAGTTATAGCCCTCTTATTCATCCTAGGAGCGGTTTCGATTTATTCTGTGCCAACATTTGGTGAAATGATCCGGTCTTTATTTGCCAAGGATAACCCAGATATTGGACTTTTGCGGGCACAAGAATTGGGACTAGTGCATAATCCTCATATCAAAGTCAAGGACAAAGGTTATACGCTGGTAATTGATGAAGCTGTTGCAGATCCTACTCGAGTGACGATGGCTCTTCAACTCTTTGATAAAAAAGGTAAACACGATCGCCATAAGTTACTCCTTGGAGATCTGAACAATATTACGATCAAAGATGCTCAAGGTAAAGACTTGGACACCATGTACGATATGGGGTACACAAATGATTTTTATTATATGGTTGCTTTCTTCAATGAGCCATTGCAGACAGACAAGATAACAATAGAAGGGAATGTTAGGACGCTTGGCAACAGAAACGAGCCTTCCATTGAAGGAGATTGGAACTTTAGCTTTGATATAGATATGAGAGAGGCTAACCAGCAAACGAAAATAGAAGAATTGTCAGGTAGCTACTCAACGCCACACGGAATGACTGTCACTTTAAAGAGGTTAACGAGAATGGTGCAAGGAGTCCGTTTTGAACTGGAGACTGAACTTAATGATGCTGCAATGGCAAGATCACCCGGCGATTTATGGGAAAAGCAGATGTTGAGCTTCCACTTTGAAACCATAGGGAATGAAGAAATTCATTCGGTAAATCCGAGAAAAATGGGTTACATGGATAGCCTGATGGCAACTGATCATACCGTGATCGAAGAAGGGAAGATTCGATGGAGTTATATTTTCAAGTACCTGCCGGAGAATGAACCGTATCGCTTTATTTTGGATGGATACTCGGTCGCAGAAACAGACGATAGCAGAATTTCCTTTAGACCATCGGAGCTGATAGAACCCAAATCTTTTCAAATATTAACAGATCGTATAGAAGTGGTTGGGACGTCGCTTGAGGAATCACAAAACCCTGATGCCACATATGAAACGGCCGTATCGTTCTACGGGGAAATGGATAATGAAATACGCAATGAAGAATGGAAAGCATACGATTCGGCAGGCAAGCAGTATGATGTTGGTAAGAGAGGAGCCTCATCTTTAGAGGATGCGCTTGCAGATAATTGGAGAGAGGGATTTATTAGTATGGGAGATCGCAATCTGCACCAGCCTTATGAATATCGGATTATGGGGTTAGACCACATTCCAGAGGAACTTATCCTGGTAAGACAAGTAGTAGATAAATGGTACAAAGATCCGGACTGGTCTGTATTGCTAAAATAATTTATTAATATGTAGTCTATCGATCACTAATACCCTCATTATTACTTTCACTGCCGCCCTTCTGGGCGGCTTTTTATATAATTGTTTTCCTGTAGGTACAAGTCGATTTTTAGAAGGGTGACAGACATAAATCTAAACATATTAGAGATTAATCTTTAGTTTGTCAGGTTTTTATGTAACCGCTATCATTCTATAATTTAGTCAGAAAGGAGGTAAAAGTAAAAAAAAGAATTGCATCAAATGGTAATTGAGAACTTCAACCGAGAATCAGACGAAACGCAGTCGATAGGGCAAATACAATCATATTGGGAGGTAGAGTATGTTTAAATTTAGTAAAAAAATGTTGACGGTCATTCTTGCGGCTTCCATGAGTTTTGGCGTGTTTGCAGCAACCTCAAGTGCAGCGACAGATTATTGGCAGAATTGGACCGATGGCGGCGGTACGGTTAATGCTGTGAACGGATCGGGCGGAAATTACAGTGTGACATGGCAAAATACGGGGAACTTTGTTGTTGGTAAAGGCTGGAATGTTGGATCTCCAAACCGGACAATTAACTATAATGCTGGGGTTTGGTCTCCATCCGGCAATGGCTATTTGACACTCTACGGGTGGACAAGAAATGCACTTATTGAATATTACGTTGTAGATAGTTGGGGCACATACCGACCAACCGGAACGTTTAAAGGTACTGTCAACAGTGATGGAGGAACCTATGACATCTATACAACGATGCGATACAATGCACCTTCCATTGACGGTACACAAACCTTTGCCCAGTACTGGAGCGTAAGACAGTCGAAGAGAGCGACCGGGGTTAACTCCGCTATTACGTTCAGTAACCATGTGAACGCATGGGCAAGCAAAGGAATGAATCTGGGTAGCAGTTGGTCTTACCAGGTGTTAGCGACAGAAGGATATCAAAGCAGTGGAAGTTCCAACGTAACGGTGTGGTAAGCAATCCTCGGTGATCCGTTTAATGAAAGTAAAACAGATTTTTATACATTAGGGACAGGTTCAATGCCTTTTCCTCAGTTCTACCATCAGTCCGGATATGTTGAAGGCCGTTTCAGTCAGACAAATGGCCTTCGACGTTGCCGGATGAGAATGGCAGGCATCATAGCCAATTATTTTCCCATTAGCTTAAAGGAGATCGTTCAATGAGAAAGCTATTAATGTTCTTTTTAATAGCAACAATGCTAGTAATGAGTGCTTGTTCGCAGGATAAACCCGAACCGAAGGATAACCTTGTATTCGTGCAAGGTGGAACGTTTAAAAACAACAAGTCCAATTTTGCTAGAAGAAATGCGACCCTGTCGAACTTTTATATCGGGAAATATGAGGTAACTCAAAAAGAGTGGGAAGATATCATGGGAAATAACCCCTCCGGATTCAAAGGAGATCAATTACCGGTAGAAATGGTGAGTTGGTATGACGCGGTAGAGTATTGCAATCAAAGAAGCATACAAGAGGGCTTGAAGCCGCATTACAACATCGATAAGGATACCCCAGACCTAAATAATAAGAATGATAACGATAATATAAAATGGACAGTAACAATTAATGAGGGAACTAACGGTTACCGACTGCCTACAGAAGCGGAATGGGAATACGCCGCAAGCGGAGGTCAGGAGAGCAAGGATTACACATACAGCGGCAGCAACAACGCCGACAAAGTCGCATGGTATTGGAAGAACGCCGGGGACAAAATCTTAACTGGAGACTGGAACTGGCCTGCCATAGAGAGCAACAAAACCAAAACCAAATCAATTGGTACCCAGCAGCCCAACGAGCTTGGAATCTATGATATGTCTGGCAATGTAAGAGAATGGTGCTGGGACTGGTACAGCGATGCTGAGAGTCAAATCCCATCATTTCGGGTTGTAAAAGGCGGAGGCTGGATTGGCGGTGTCAATAATAACGAGATCGCTTTTCGAGGGAAATTTGATGCAAATGGTTTTGGTCCCGATCAGGGTTTTCGTGTTGCTCGCGGAGAATAGTCGAAAGGTGGTAAATTATCTAAATAGTTTAAGGCGGGCTCATATGCTGAAAAGTAGATCGTTGAACATAAAGAGATGTCCATGCTAATGCAGATTAGCCAGGACATCTCTTTTTTGAAATGCTTGTATTTCATTCAAAATGCACAGGATCGGAAACGTGATGCATTGCCGTACAATTTGAACCTTTATTTTGCAGGATCAAAAAGTATCCTACGACACAAAAATGATCGGATCATACAAAAAAGTGCGTACTATTCAACGGTTAGGGCACCTGATAATCTAACATTCGAAGGGCAAGTTGAATTGTCGTTCAATATAAAAACGTACTGAAGGGGTGGGAAAAATGCCAGCTTATCAACTTCACTTGAAAGATAAACGGATCGTATGGGGAAACGCAATAGATGTGGAGTCTCTCATTGGCACATATCCACAGGACTCGATTAGAACAGGCGAGAATGTGGCTTTGGATTGGAAATTGCCTGACGGCATATATAGAGCAAAAGAGGTCGTCATAGAGCTGGATAAACTGCTTGAGGCGATTCTGGTTCAGCTGGGCGAACCGATAAACGGTGATCCTTCGGTGTTATTGGATAGCCTTCAAGCCAATTTGGCAATCTCCGGTGATTTGTCATCGCTACCGCTTGGTCCATTAGCTTTGAAGGATAAGGCGGGTATTGAAATTACGGCACAGGCGGCACGCATTGGTGAACAATTGGTTCTCTGGGCAAGAGAGATTAATTCTGAAAAGAGGGCGCTGACGCAATATGGAGCGGATACCCTTGGAGAGCTGGAATTTAGAAGTCATTGCTACGGTCATACCTTGATACCGGAAGCTATTGCTCAAGTTTGGGGTCCCGCTGGGGGACCAAGAGTTATGCAGTTATATAATGAATACTTGCACCAGTTTGTATTGCTGCGGGATGCATTACTTCCCTTTGCCAATTGGGAACAAGTACCGTTTCAAGTCAAGGAACACACGCAATTCAAAGGATTACGTTTCCTGGAGCCTGCCCGTAAGGTCTTTTTAACTCAATTGCTCGGGAAGGAATTAACGCACAAGGCGATTGTTCAATATGCACAGAGTGTGCTTAGCTCGGGTTTGACCTCTGCAGGTTACGGCTTTCAATATCCTTTGGGAACCGTGTTGCCCGCTGGCTTGGGAGAGTTGGCTGGCACAGCTGCACGTTATCTTCTGAAGTGGCATCCGGTACAAACCATTGAGACTGAAGATACAAAAGATATAGTTGCCATCTCATTGGAATATGAATATGACGATTATTATGATGCACCACGCAACGAAGCAGGAACGGGTATACCTGGCAGCAAGGATCACTTTCACATTTCAGAAGATCACAGTGATCTTCCATCCATCGCACGGCTGCTTCCGAATACAGGGTCAGATCGAACAACCGTGCGTTTCAGTGTGGAGAGAGAAGGTCATGCATCATCTAGTGTAGAATCTAGTGTGGATCTCGGTCAGCTCTTCAGGGGACATCGATTTTCATATCGGCCTGAAAAGAACAACCATTCCAAGGATGCTACTGTGAAGCGAACATCAACCAGCATTCATCAGGTAGCAGACATTCTGTCGCATTCCGGATTGGTGACAAATACGGATAATGGAGTCCATGTCATACCAACAGGCGGAAATGAACTTGTACAGTGGGCTTTGTTAGGCAAGCTGTATCCCGAAAATGTGGTGTTGTTGGACAAAGGAAATCAAGAGGAACTGGAAGCAGCTTTGGTTTCCGGGAAGGGGTATGGAACGCAATTTCTGGTGTTGTAATGCCTTAAACCATTCGTGATAGATGATATGACGACGGCAGCGTACTCGTACAGAGCTGCTGCCGTCTAATTACGACTGCTTTAATTTACATTAGCGATGTCACGGCGAGAGTCATCGTTGTCGCAAGATACTTCGTCGGGGAATTTCTCGATATAAGTCGTGCCAAACTTGCACAACATCTGTAGCATGGGGGCAAGTTCCTCACCCAGATCGGACAAATAATATTCTACTTTTGCTGGTGCAACCGGATAGACCTTGCGAATAATCAGACCGTCACTTTCAAGCATTCTGAGCTGCATCGTAATCATGCGTTGGGTTGCGTCAGGAAGAAGTCGCTGAAGCTCATTAAACCGAATGGGACCTTTAGTTAAGTGATTGAGTATAGAAATTTTCCATTTACCGCTAAGTAAGCTCATGACAATTTCCGAGGTGCAGCGATAGGTTTTATTTCTAAAGTTAATCATCCTCCAACACATCTCTTTCACTTTGATTTTGTACTCCCCACTCACATAAACCTTCCAGAACGGGCAATAACGTTTCGGCTTTATCGGTCAGTCTGTACTCGACTTTAGGCGGGACTTGTGGATACTCTTTCCGTTCGACCATACCATCCGCTTCCAGTTCTTTTAGTTGTGAACTCAGTGTTTTAAACGTAATCGCTCCAATTTGTCTTTTCAGTTCATTAAAGCGTACCGGTTGGTTTTCTGCCAAAAGATAAATAATGACCATCTTCCATTTGCCGCCAATGACAGACAATGTATAGCCAAAGGGCGTATCTTGAATATGTTTAATCTTACCTTGATATTCAGCCATGCTCATATTTATGCTATCCTTTCGGGTAGTACCTGTCATAATAGTGCGTACTACTTTTTGATTTGCGTTCAGTTTATACTAACCTTACTTTGAAGTAAAGGAGAGAAAAACATGAATCAAAAAACAATACGTCTGTTAATGCCCCAATGGCAAGGCGGGAATAATCCTAACTACTCTTTTGGCGCGGAACTGCTTGCCTGGCTGGCTCCTGATAATGATCAACCACTGATTCAAGTTCCGGTACAAGCATATGATGGAACTCCACTGGAAAACGAGAATGGTGTGAACGGAAGAAAACAGCTCATTGAACAACTCGAAGCAGCCCAGCATATTATTCATGCTCACAAGCCTGACCGCATCGTTATGTTTGGTGGAGATTGCTTGGTCGAACAAGCTCCGTTTGCCTATTTAAACGAACGGTATAATGGAGAATTAGGTTTAATCTGGATCGACGCGCACAGCGATTTAGTTGGTTACGTGGGTTATGATAACGGACATACGCTACCTCTGGGCAATCTTTTGGGGGAAGGGGATGAGGAGTTTGCAAAACATGTGAAAATCCCTCTAAAACCTGAAAATGTCTTTATCGCGGGGGTGGCAACGCCTACAGAACAGGAGTCTGAAGTGATCTCAGAAGCGTTTGAACGATTAGGTATAACGACTGCAGAATCAGATACAGAAATGATTCAAAGACTGGGCATTAAAACTGTGGGAGCCGTAGAATTAACGAAAAGTACGGAATCCATCAAAGAGTGGATCAAAGAAAGCGGTATTAAACACCTGGCTATTCACCTGGATCTAGATGTGCTTGATCCTAAAGCTTTTCGTTCGTTATTATTCGCGAATCCTGAAGGACCTTATACGTTCTCTCCTGCGGGAAGCTTGCAAATCCCTCAGCTTCTGCATCTACTCAAAGAACTATCGGAAGAAACAGATGTCGTGGGATTGGGTATTACCGAGCATATGCCATGGGATGCAATTAACCTGAAAAACCTGCTGGGGGAAATACCTATTTTAAATAAATAAAGTTGGATACGAGAAGAAGAAATCATCGTTGAACAATAACTGATTTATCTGACCAAAGCAAAAAAGGGCCGTATAATTACTACGGCTCCTTTTGGTTATCTTTCTTAGCTCAACTCTATATGGAAGCTTCAATGAAAGGGGACTTAACGGTCTCCTCGAAGAGTCAAATATCAAGTTTACGTGTACCGAGCCACTTCACCATTTCTGGGTCGTTATGAGAGAAGAACAGACTCTGCTTCGTATCTAATGCAGTAATCGATTCCATATCATTTTGGCTTAATTCAAAGTCAAAGATATTGAAGTTCTCAACAATTCTCTCTTTACGAACAGACTTCGGAATGACAACGACTTCTCTTTGTGTCAACCAGCGTAAAACGACCTGAGCAACGGATTTATTCACCTTTTCCGCGATGGATACCAACACTTCATTCTGGAACAGATTATTTTTACCTTCAGCAAAAGGCGCCCAGGATTGAATCTGAACATTATTCTCTTTCATAAATGCAGCACTCTCGATTTGTTGATTGAAAGGGTGTGTTTCAACCTGGTTTACGGCAGGAACTACCTCATTATGAATAATTAAATCGATCAGACGATCCATCTGGAAGTTACTAACCCCAATGGCACGGATCTTCCCTTCACGATACAATTCCTCCATAGCGCGCCAAGAGCTGTACACATCGCCAAAAGGCTGATGAATTAAATACAGATCCAACACATCCAACTGCAAGCGTTCCAGAGATTTTTCGAATGCTTTTTTAGTGTTTTCATAACCCGTATCCTGAACCCAAAGCTTCGTAGTGATAAATAACTCTTCTCTTGCCACACCACTTCGTTTAATGGCTCGACCAACGGCTTCTTCATTCAGATATGAGGCAGCTGTATCAATCAGGCGATATCCTGCCATAATGGCATCGTAAACGCTTTGTTCGCATTCATTTTGATCTGCAATTTGAAAAACACCAAAACCCATAATGGGCATCTCCACACCATTGTTAAGTATTACTTTTTCCATGTTAAAGCCCTCCTTCTTATAGGTTTATTATGTACCAAATCATTATTCTAGCGTTATATCATTCATATCAAATGTTTGCCTAATTATCTCACAGGACGTATAAAATTGACTTTTGACCTTCAAGTAAAAGACTTCTATTCTGCCTCGAATAGAAGTCTTAGGATTCTCCTCTTAAATTACCCTTGTTCAAAACGTCCAAGTAGATCAAAAGAACTAAGCTTTCTTTTACAGCTTGACCCAGGCTACCAGCCCATCGGGTTGATCCGGGTTAATACCGTGCCGTTCGGCATTAGCCAAAGCGGCTATTTGCGAGATGAAAATGAAAGGAATACCCCGTACTGCTGTGTTAAGTGGATGACTTGTTGTGATCTCAAGGTCGATGAACTCTTGCGGGATGCCCATCGCCCGATCGGCAAATGTAATAATGGTGGCTCCACGCTCCTTAATATCCCTCAACAGATTGCGTTGATGCTCAATACCGCTGTCCGACAAGGCAGCAATCACTAAAGTATCTGAACTTACAGTGACCATCGGCCCATGCCGAACGTCAAGAAGATGGTATGCGTGGGCTTGCGTCTTGGCAATCTCGGTCAGAGCGATGGCACCCTCGGCTGCCAGCCCTTGTAGTTCACCGTCTGCGAGCAGGACTGCGTTTGTCCAATTGAAGTCGGAGACACGGCGGATGCTTTCCTCTACACGTGCCATGTAGGCTTCACCTTGATGAATTGCTTCCTGCATATCGATAATCAGCTCCTCGTCACCAGCAAGAAAAGCGGCAAGCAGCAGATTGGCTGCATACAGATTGGTTACTGTGCGGGTCTGGCAAACGCTATGGTCGAAAGCCCAGGGCAGTTCCAGAGGGAAATCAGCGCTTTTGGATAACGGCGAGTCCGTTACACAAGAAATCGTTAATAAAGGAATACGTTGATCGGACTGGAGCAAACGTAACGCTTCAACGACCTCACTAGTACTGCCAGATCGTGACGGCGCTATGATCAGGCTACCCTCCAGCATGGGACGATAGCGGTCTGCATGGAGCATGAGATCACCAGCGGCAAGTGACATTGCAGGCAGGCCAGCACGCAAACGGAAGGAAAAAGCGGCCGCTTCGCTCAAGCAATAGCTGGACCCTGCGCCAACAAAGATTACGGAGGTAATCGCTTGAGCTTGGACAAAGGCAGTAAATTCAGTGCGCTTGGCCAGTAAATAGTTGTAGGTCTGCTGTAGGGCCTTATATTGTTCTTTTACTTCACGATACGTCAAACTCATAAAAATACCTCCCGGGAATGATTTAGATTGATAGCTTCAGTTTGTGATCTTTTCGATCAAATATATAGTTAAATGATTGTGTTAATCATAATTATGCCTTCATAACCCACTAAATTGCAATAGTTTTCCAAAATAATGATTGATTTAATCAAATAAAAAGATTATTATGATCACAGGCTAGAAATTATCAAATGTTTCCCATACTCATCTGACCCGTGAAGGGAGGTGCAGGATCGTTCAAATCGTCGCGAGCGACGAAACCTTAAAAGGGGGAATGGATATGCCACTGATCTCGTCCACTGAAATGCTGCAAACAGCTCGCAGGGACCAATACGCCATCGCTGCATTTAACGTTCATACCCTGGAGATGCTTCAGGCTGTCGTTGAAGCGGCTGTAGAAACCGAGTCACCACTCATTATTCAAACCACGGTGGGCACAGTCAATCACTTGGGTCCGGATTACATTGCCCATGCGGCTAAAACCGCAGCGGACTTAACGGATATCCCCATTGCACTACATTTGGATCACTGCACTGATTTTTCGACGATTATCCGATGCATTCGAGCAGGATATACCTCGGTTATGATCGATGCATCCATGTACCCTTTTGAAGAAAACGTGAACCTAACCCGTAAAGTGATGGAGGTTGCTCAGGCATCTGGCGTAAACGTGGAGGCTGAGCTTGGTAAGGTCGGCGGAGTTGAAGACGATATTGTCGTCGAGGATCAGCATGCTTCACTAGCAGATCCAGAAGATTGCGTGCAGTTTGTTGAACGTACTGGCGTAACTACACTCGCTCCAGCAATCGGTACCGCACACGGTATTTATAAGGGACAGCCGAACATAGATTTTGAACGAATTGAAACCATTGCGAATCGAGTATCTGTTCCTTTGGTGCTGCACGGTGGTTCAGGCATTCCAGCTGAACAGATTCATCGGGCGGTTACATTGGGGATGTCCAAGGTAAACATAGCTACAGAGCTGCGTATTGCTTTTTCCGAAGCTATCAAAGATGTATTTGTAATCCATCCAGAAGAGAATGATCCACGTAAATACATGGCTCCGGCGAAGGAAGCAGTTAAACGGCTTGCCATGGAGAAAATACGGTTATGTGGAAGCACTGGCAAAGCCGGCGTAGTCCGATGATTACCACGGTCACACTCCATGCGGCCATCGACCGGACGTTGTACGTTGACAAGTTTGGCGTAGGTCAAGTGCATCGGGTGACAAGACAGGTTAATGAGCCAGGTGGCAAAGGCAATAACGTAGCCAAGGTGATCCGGCAGCTCGGCGGTGAAGTCACAGCTACAGGCATTATTGCCGGTAATAACGGTGTATTTATTGAGAGAAATCTGACTGAACGAGGGATACGGACTGCTTTTATCCAATCAGCGGGAGACTCACGAGTCTGCCTCAACATTGTGGATGATTCCAGTGGTAGCTCTACCGAGCTGCTTGGGCAGGGTCCAAATATGTCAGAAGCTGAAGTTGAAGCGATCAAGGAAAAAGTACAGGAGCTCGCCATCCAGTCTAGTGCAGTTATTATGTCTGGAAGCTTACCCCCAGGTGCACCGGACACATTGTACGCAGAACTGATTTGTATTGTCCGTTCAGCAGGCGCGAGAGCCTTTCTGGATACAGGTGGAACAAGTTTCAGCATTGGGCTGAGTGCAACACCCCATTTCGTGAAGCCGAATGAGCAGGAGCTGGCCGAATGGCTGGGGCAGAAGCCAAGAAACGTGAGCGAATGGGCCCGTGCAGCGCACAGGTTGGCGGATCAAGGCATTGACGAGGTGTGCATAACACTCGGCAGTGACGGTGCTCTGGCAATTTTAAAAGGAAATGCATATATGGTGAAGCCGCCAACCATTCAGCCTGTGAATACGGTAGGTTGCGGAGACGCCTTTGTTGCCGGCATGGCATATGCAGGAGAGCGCGGCGATTCGGCCGAGTCCAGACTGCGTATGGCTGTCGCGGCTGCTGCTACGAATGCAATGTCTTCTAAAGCAGGTGACATCGACTATGTTCTGTTTGAGGAGTACGAACATCAGGTGCAAATTATACCTTTATGATAGTTGAAGGTTTTGAAAATCAGCTTCATATCCCTCATGAATAACCGTTAGAGAGATGCTTTTCTTATGGGATGCAGTTCACGTCGACATATTGCAATCCATCCTTTCATCCTACACAATAGAGCTAGCACGGGCTGAAGTTAACGGATATCATGCAGGCCCAGACATATTAAAGGAGAGACTTATGCAATATTCAAAGGGTGAACTGCGCAGAGCACAAACATTGGAACTGATTAAATCGCATGGGAAAATATCGCTGCAAGAGATTGTCCAAACGGTCGGCTGCTCGGAAGCAACCGCAAGACGTGACTTGGACGCACTTGAAAAAGCGGGCGAGATTATTCGAACAAATGGGGGAGCCATATATGAAGGAGGCCTGACGTCGGCGGTATCGGAGCTGCCTTTTGCAGCAAAACGCGATTTCCGACGGATGGATAAGGAACGGATTGCGGCCACGGCGGCAGCCCTTGTTAAAGAGGGAGACATTATCTGCCTGACGGGAGGTACAACGACGTTCTTTATTGCGAAAGCACTCAAAAAGCACCGTAATATTACGATTGTCACCAACGCGGTGAATATTGCTTATGAATTGGCTGATGCCGAAGATATTCAGGTCGTCGTGATTGGCGGCGTTATGCGGTCTAAAAGCTACGAGTTATGCGGTCCGCTGGCCGAAAGCGTAATCGACAAAATTAACATTACTAAAATGTTTCTCGGGGTGGACGGAGTAACGCAGAATTTCGGCTTTACGATGCATTCCGAGCTTGAAGCTCGTATTGCCCAATTAACAATGGAACGTTCCAGCGAGGTTTATGCTGTATTCGATCAAAGCAAGATTGAGAAAAGTGCTTTGTTTACTATTGCTCCCTTAACTCAGGTGACAGGAGTGATTACGAATAAACAGCCGGAGGGATGGTTTGAGCAGGCGTGCCGGGAGCATCAGATTGCGATACATACAACTACAGACCACATTGCTTCTATATAAATACACGTAAAACTCAAATGCCCTTCCCTTCATATGCTGGCTAATTTGCAGGACAAGGGAGGATATGCGAATGCATTTTTCCAAGTTTATGCTGATCATTGCAATGGTTTGTGTTGTATTCGCTGAAGCGGGCTGTTCCAGCTCCTCCTCTTCAGGCGGCGATACATCCGCAGACCCGCAAGGTAAGGTGAATCTGGTCTTTTGGAGTCATCAGGAAGACGCCATTGTGGGCGCATACAAGAAATTAATATCCAAATACCAGTCCTTACACCCCGATACAACGATCGAGTATCAGACCTTTCCATATGATGTATACAGCCAGAAGCTGAAAGCCTCATTCTCCGCGAAGAAACCACCCGATATTGCCGAATTTTTCGGCACATGGGTGCCCGAATATTCCAAGAACGATCTGCTTGTCGAAATCCCTGATAGTGAAAATGTAAAAAAAGAGTACTATGATGCTCCCCTTGGGGGATATTTGCGAGATAACAAGTTATATGGGTTGCCACTTGAATACAACATTGAGAACGGCGGCATGTTGATTCACCCGCAAATGCTCAAAGACCAAGGCTTCGATCACGCACCGTCCAACTGGACAGAGCTTGTGAACTACGCCAAAAAATTGACTGTCCGCGAGAACAATGTCATCAAAGTCAAAGGCTTTGATTTTGTATCTGCAGACAATATTACGTTTACTTTCTTATCCCTTATTTTGCAGCAAGGAGCAAGTTTTATGGATGAAGACGGACATGTTAATTTCCACTCATCGGAAGCGGAGAAAGCGATGTCCACCTTGGTCTCGCTCGTGGCCGATGACAAAGTTGCGGATTTAACCACGTTCGGAGGTGAGTTGGATACCTCTGACTATTTTTTTCAGGGGAAATCAGCCATGACCTATCGCGGTCCCTGGACGATCGCTGCAGGACAGAACAACTACAAGGTTAATGATTTTGAATACGTTTCCGTGCCTTCCTTTACGGAAAATCCACCCGTTTTTGCTGCCGAATCCGGTTGGGGGCTTGCGGTATCCAAGAAAAGCAAACAGCAGGAGGCTGCGCTTGATTTCATCCAATTCATCTCGGAGAAGGACAACCTCTCGACCTGGAATACGGATACCTTTACCGTTCCAGCCAAAAAAGAAATTGCCGAAAACCCGGAATTCCTGAAGAACAATCCTCATCTAAAGCCCTCGCTGGACATTTTGGCGTTAGGTCAATGGATCGGCCCTATAGCAGACCGGGATTTCTTCTTCAAGCAGGTTAACGACAATTTCCAACTGATGGCCAGTGGGCAGCAGAATGTCCAGGACGGATTGGCTAACATCGAACAGACGATCAATGATAATCAGGATCAACATAAGTGATAGGGGTGCTGGGGCATGAGTACTGCTATATCTACCGACAAGGCGGAAAAGGTTAACCCAGCGGTAAAGTCAACAGCTTACAGGGCAAAACGAAGGTTCATCATCATCTCACTCGTACCGATCTTGCTTCTGTTCGGGGTGTTTGCTTTCCTTCCCATCGCATGGAGCCTGGGCTTATCCGTATTCAAGTATGATCCGCTCAGCTCAAACGCGATATTCGTGGGGGCGGAGAACTACATTCGTATGTTTCAGGACTCCATCTTTCTGAAGTCACTGTGGGTAACCTTCAAATTTGTATTTATCGCCGTATTGATCAACATTGTTATTACACTTTTGATTGCTTCAGCGATACAGAGAGTCCGCATCCCTTGGCTCAAAAATGGCTTTCGGACCGTATTCTTTCTTCCCACGATCGCTCCGCTGGCGGGAACGGCCATCGTATGGAATACCATGTTCAATTACAATGACGGCTTGTTCAACATGATTCTCGCCAAGCTGAATATGGCGCCGATCCAGTGGCTCAGTGATCCGCATTATGCGCTCTACTCCGTCATCATGATGACCTTGTGGGCTGATATTGGCTATAATATCGTTCTTTTCATTGCGGGACTGGATTCCATCCCGGATATGTACTATGAAGCAGCGACGCTGGAGGGGGCGGGCCGATGGCATGTCTTTCTTCACATCACGCTGCCACTGCTGCGCAGAACGTTGCTGTTTGTATCCATCACGACAGTTGTTTCCTATTTTCAGGCCTTCCCACAATTTCAGATTATGACCAAGGGCGGACCCTTCAACGAAACACGAGTGCTGTCACTGCAAATCTATGAACAGGCATTCTCCAGCTCCAATATGGGATACGCATCCGCTATGGCAACCGTGTTTCTAATGATTATCTTACTTGTGACACTGCTGCAACTTCGATGGGGACGCACGCAATGGGAACATTGAGAGGAGAGGGGTGAAGAAGCCGATGCCGCGTAAATTCAGCCTGTGGGAAGGGTTTACTATCGCAGTTCTTGCAGTTATAGCTTGTGTTATGCTTTTGCCTTATGTCTGGATGGTGCTGTCATCACTGAAAAGTAACATGGACATCGTCTCGGGTTCCGGCGGTTTTTTTCCAAGTAAGCCGAGTCTGGACGGATACCGAACGGTTTTTAGCGAGGCGCCGTTTGTCACGTGGCTGCTGAACAGTCTGGTGACTTCTGTCATCATAACGGTGGTCACCTTGTTTACCAGCGCTCTAGCTGGATATGTCTTTGCCAAGCATCAGTTTAAAGGCAAGAAACTGCTATTTATTTTGATCCTGGCAACCATGATGATTCCCTTTCAGGTTATTATGATTCCCACGTATCTGATCACGGCTGAGCTTGGACTGGTTAACCATTTGCTAGCGATTATTTTGCCCAATCTGGTCAGCTCCTACGGTGTATTTCTGGCTAAACAATTCATAGAAGAGATTCCACAGGAGCTGCTGGAGGCAGCGAGGATGGACGGTTCTGGCGAATTCAGGCTGATGCTTCGCATCGTTATGCCGCTTATTCTGCCGATGTTGTCAGCGTTGGGGATATTCACGTTTATGAACTCCTGGAACAACTATCTGTGGCCACTGATTGTATTAAATGATGAGAGCAAGATGACCGTTCCGCTGGCATTGGTCTATTTTAACGGAACGCACCAGGTCAATTACAACGTCGTTATGTCAGCTGCGGTACTGATTACAATACCGGTTATTATAATGTTCCTGATCTTCCAGAAGCAATTTATTAAAGGCCTAGCTATGACGGGCATGAAATAACGGGTGAGGAGAAGAGTTATGACTAAAATCTCAATTATCGGAGCAGGCAGTGCATTTACGCGAGAGATTGCTATGGATATCCTGCTGATTGAAGGCTTGGAGGGTGGCACGATTGCCCTGGTTGATATTGACGAGCGGCGGCTTGAGTTGGCACGCAGGCTGGTGCTTCAGATCGTGGAACAGACAGGGAAGACGTGGGAGGTGATTGCCTCTACGGATCGTAGAGAGGTCATCGGCGGTTCACAGTTTGTGATTAACCAAATTGAAGTAGGCGGGCTGGAGACGGTTCGTTATGAATATGAGATTCCGCTGAAATACGGGGTAAAGCAGTGCATTGGCGATACGCTGGGACCCGGAGGACTGTTCAAGACACTCCGTACCCTTCCCAGCTGGATGGAGATCGTGCGGGATATCGAAGCGCTCTGCCCAGACTGCATCATTCTAAACTATACCAATCCGATGTCGGCGGTTACACTCCTGACTTCCCGCATTACGGATATTCCGGTAGTGGGACTATGCCACTCCATTCAGAACACGTCGGCTCAACTGGCCGAATATGCCGGAGTTCCATATGAAGAGATGTCATGGAAAGCCGGAGGAATTAACCACATGTCCTGGTTCGTGGAGCTGTCGCACGCCGGGAGGGATCTGTATCCTGTTCTGTTGGAGAAAATACAAACTCCTGAGTTGCTGCGGCAGGACCCCGTCCGCTTTGATGCGATGAAATACCTGGGTGCATTCGTCTCGGAATCCAGCGGCCATTTCTCGGAGTATATCCCGTATTACCGTAAACGCCAATCGCTTATCGACCAGCACTGCAACTCAGGTTATAACGGAGCTACGGGATTCTACGCTGACAACTGGCCGATCTGGCGGAGAGAGAATGATGAGCAGATCGTTTCACAGCTTGAGGGGACGGCACCGCTTGAGCTGAAATCCAGTAATGAATATGCAGCCATGATTATCGAAGCAGTATTGAAGAATGAGCCGAAGGTCATTTATGGTAACGTTCCCAACCGGGGGTTGATTGAAAATTTGCAGCCTGATGGTGTGGTGGAAGTGGCCTGTCTCGTTGATGGGAAAGGCGTTCAGCCTTGTCGCTTTGGAAGACTGCCCGAGCATTTGGCCGCATTGTGCCGCTCGAACATGGCTTTTTTTGACCTGGCTGTGGAAGCTGTGCGGAGGAGTGACAGGGAAATGGCTCGCCATGCACTGATGCTCGACCCGCTAACTGCTGCCGTATGCTCCCTGGAGGAAATCAGAAGTATGTTCGATGAACTGTATGAGGCGGAACAGGGCTTTGTTCCGGTATTGAAATGATGCAGAGACAGCAAACAAATCCCGTTGTTGTCATTGCTGGCGAGCTAAATGTAGACGTCATTGTATCGGGAACGGATGTCATGCCGGAATGGAATCGGGAGAAAATGGTCGATGGCTTCGAGATTGTACTTGGTTCCTCTTCAGCAATAACGGCCTGTGCGCTGGCAAGTCTGGGAGCGGATGTGAGATTCGTTAGCGTAGTGGGAGATGACGATTTCGGCAAATTCTGTATAGCTGAGCTGCAGCGTATGGGCGTAAATACAGAGCATGTAACCCGATTATCTGGCATCAAGACAGGTGTAACTCTGTCGCTCTCCACACCCGATGACCGCGGGTTGTTAACTTACGCTGGCAGTATCCCATTGTTAACACCGGATTATATCCCGGAGTCCCTGCTACAGCAGGCCGCACATCTTCATTTTGGTTCCTATTATTTGCAGGATGGAATGAGACCTCATTGGCGAGAGCTCTTTACAAGATTGCGGGCAGATGGAATCAGCACGTCATTTGATACCGGTTGGGATGTATCCAATCAATGGGACCGCGAGGGCATAAGTGCACTACTGACGGTGACTGATTTGTTTATTCCCAGCGAGGATGAACTGTTGCACATTTTCCCTGCCGCTGGGGTAAGCCATGTGCTTGATTCCATGCTTCCTGATGTGGCAGGAACTGTAGCGGTCAAACAAGGGTCAAAAGGTGCTACACTACGCCAACTGGACGAAAGTACAATATCGGCCGGATCTTACACTTTGACCCCCGTCGATACGACAGGAGCAGGAGACTGTTTCAACGCAGGAATCATATATGGATACTTGCTTGGGATGCGAAGTGATGAACTGCTGCGATTTGCCAATGCATGTGGAGCATTGTCCACACTTGGCATTGGTGGCACAGGGAGTTTGCCGACGATGGAGGCTGTTCTTCTTTTGCATGCTGAGCATGAACAATAAATCCTGATCTTAATCTAACACAACCAAATTGATCAAAGGGAGTTGAGAATATGTTGAAATTCGGTAAAACATTGCTGGTGGGATTAAGTATGGCGGTAGGGATAGGACTGGTTTCAGGCATTGAATGGTCCTCATCTGCTGCCGCAGCAGGCACAGATTACTACGTGGCGACAAACGGAAATGACTCCAATGCGGGAACGAGCAGCGCGCCATGGAAGACGCTTCAGCACGCAGCGGATGCTGTTCCTGCAGGCAGTACAGTGCATGTTCGTGGCGGTGTGTATAACCAGAAGCTGAAGATCACCCGCTCAGGCTCCGCTTCACAAGGGCCGATTGTATTCACTAACGATGGCACGGAGACTCCGATTATTGACGGCACAGGACTTTCGGTTAGCGGGATTGAAGGGTTGATTGACCTGACCGATGTGAATTACGTTACCCTTCAAGGGTTTGAAATACGCAATTATACTACAGCTACTAAGGACGTCATGCCCGTAGGCATTTATGTTCACGGATCAGGCAGCTTCATCAATTTGTCTGGTAACAAAGTCCATGATATCAAGAACACAGCCACCCCAACCGGCAGTGATCTGCTTGGTCGTGACGCACATGGGATCGCCGTATATGGTACAAAGGCACCAGACTCCATTCACGATATTACGATTAATGGTAATGAGCTGTACAATCTTGTGCTCGGCTCCAGCGAATCGCTGGTTCTCAACGGGAACGTGGACACCTTCTCGGTGACTAATAATGTTATTCACGATAACGACAACATCGGCATTGATCTCATCGGTTTTGAGGGGAAAGCGCCGAATACGGCTTACGATCAGGTGCGGAACGGACTCGTGAAGGGCAACAGAGTTTACAATATCACTTCCAACAATAATCCTTCGTATGGGAAGTCACTTCCGAATAACAGTAATGCGGCCGATGGCATTTATGTCGATGGTGGCAAGGATAGTATTATTGAACAGAACTACAGCTACAGCAATGATATCGGTATCGAGATTGCGTCCGAGCATGCCGGTAAATCTACCAGCAATATTACAGTACGCAGCAACGCAGTCTACAACAACCGACTCACCGGCATAGCGATGGGCGGGTATGATACCAAACGCGGCTCCACAGTAAACTGTAAGATCGTTAACAATACCGTATACAAAAATGACACGCTTGGCGATGGCAGCGGCCAGCTTTACGTTCAATACGATACACAAAATAACGTAATTAAGAACAACATTTTCGTAGCCAGCTCTACAGATGTATTGATTTACAATGAATACACCAAGAATTCCGGAAACGTTGTGGATTATAATCTTTATTTCGCCCCTGCCGGGAGCAATGGAGCCAGCTGGACTTGGAAAAATAAAGATTACACAGGATTCTCCGCTTATAAAACGGGAACTGGCAATGACGCGCATTCCTTGTTCATCGATCCCAAATTTGTGAATGCTTCAGGATACGATTTCCATCTTCAGTCTACATCTCCAGCGATTGATGCCGGGAACACGGACAATGCAATTATTGGAACACTGGACATTGAGGGGAAACCAAGAGTACAGGGAGCTGCTGTGAATATCGGCGCTTACGAATGAGACTTATAATCTAATGGGAAGATTCTTCCCTAAGACAAACTGACAAGGGTAGCTGAGTGATCAGCTGCCTTTGTTTATTTTATTTTAAGAGTAATAATCCTCTTTAAATAGCTGTACCTGTTACGTAAACTCATATTTAGGTAGGGAGCGGCATTTCCATTTCGAGCCAAGGATAGTAAAATCGGTTATAGCATGATTAATGCTAAGGTTAATTCACAACTGTAGCAAAGAAAGGAGGGTATGGAATGAAACTCGGTTCCCTAAAGCACTGCAGGGTCATATATTGGAGCTTAATCTTATTGCTAGTTTTGTCTGCATGTTCCCAATCAGAGCAAAGTGAAAATCCGCCACCTCCACAGCCTGCTCAACCTTTACAACAGCCCGTTGAATACAAGCCGAACCCAAATGAACCCGCATGGAAGCTTGATAACGCGCCCGTTGATTTGACCTGGTTTGTGGGCGCGAACTGGTATGGTCACACATGGGGTGAGAGCATAACCTCCAAGATTGTAACAGAGAAAACAGGTGTTAACATCAAATTCGAAGTGCCATCCGGCGAAACCAGCGAACAAATTGCGCTCATGATGACCTCCGGTAAGCTGCCGGATTTGATGACAATAGGCTCGTGGGAAAGTGCGATTAATAAGTTATGGGAAGGCGATCAGGTATATGCCTTAAATGAATTGGCGGAGCAATATGATCCTTACTTTTTCAAGGTCGCGGGGGACGGTGCATTGAAGTGGTATCGTCAGGAAAACGGCAATACATATGGCATTCCAAATGATTCATACAGCCCCAGCCTGATGCAGGCCACCGGTTTGACGGCTGCGAACCAAACCTTCTTGGTGCGAAAAGATCTGTATGAGGCTATGGGAAGACCGGATTTGAGCACCCCGGAAGGCTTTCTGAACGCACTGCAATTGTTAAAGGATCAGTATTCTGTGTATAAAGGTCAGCTCATCAGTCCTTTCTTTGCTCAGGGGAATGTCTCTTACGGAATGACTGATTACCTGCAAAACCTGCTGGCTATTCCGCATGAAAAGGACGGCAAATTTAACGACCGTATGACCGACCCGGACTATATCACCTGGCTAAAAACCTTCCGCACAGCATATGAGCGAGGCTTGATTAATGTAGATTTTCTGGTGGACTCGAATGCTCAGGTAGAGGAAAAAACCAGTAATGCCCGTTATTTTATGATGATTCGCGAGTGGACTGGCATGGCGGCTATCAATCCGATCCTGGCTGCGGGTGCATATCCGAATTCGTACTACATCGCTGTGGATGGACCACAAAACAGCCACGGTGATTCCGCCAGACTGTTCCCTGGCAATATGGACGGCTGGATGGTTACGATGATTAGCAAATCCACCAGGAGTCCTGAACGTGCCATCAGATTTTTGAGCTATTTAGCGAGCGAAGAAGGCCAAAGGGATGTATTTCTGGGCAAAGAAGGCGAAACATGGGCGATGAGGGATGACAAACCGCAGTTGACGGCCGAAATGGTCCAATTGCTTGACACAGATAGGGAGCGTCTGGAAAAGGAATACGGTATCATGGATACCTACTGGATGCTGCGCAACCCTGCCTTCGTTAACCAGTGGAGACCAGAAAAGGCGCCAGCCGTTAAGCAAATGGAGGAGTTCGCCAACAAACAGGCGGATATGGACAGCGGCATCTATAAGGGAATAGATCCTGTAGGAGATTCGGATATAGCCTTATCCTGGTCGCGTATTTCTCAGAATTGGGAAGAAGTTCTGCCTGAACTGATTACCGCCAAAGATGAAGCTGCTTTTGATAAAATTTTCGAAAATTTCTTGGCCCGCCGTGTGAATTATGGTTTTAATCAAGTAATGGAATACCGTCAGACTGAGCTGGAAGCGAGAAAAGCTAAGATGGCTGAATAATCATTTCCTAACAACCTCGCTCTCTATCGGATAACTTGTAATATATGGTATAACAAAGGTGGTGAGGATTTCAGAGTGAATTACCTACTGACTAGATTGAGGAAACTTTACCGCAATGCCCGTATATCCCAAAAGCTGTTTCTGGCGTTTAGCCTGATGATTGCCATACCCGTTATTTTAGTATCCTTTTTATATATTCGCATGCAGGAAACCCAGCTATACAAGGACGCTATGTCAGCGGGCAACAGCCACGTTTCATGGTTAAACGAACAATTGCGCAGCAGAATGGACATCATTGAGAACGCTTCCAACACGGCGCTCACTCAAAAGTCATTTGTGGATTTTATTCATTCCAATATGCTTGTGGATGGACTACGACTGGTGAAGTTTAAGCAAAACCAATTTGAGCAAATGCAAAATATCATTCAGAGTAATGCGATGATCAGTGAGCTCAGCTTTTACGTAGATAATCCGAACTTATATGAAATCTGGCCTGAAATCTATCATTATCAGAAATTTTGGCCGCAGGATTACTGGGCAAAGCTTCGGGATGAAGGTGGTGTGGCTTACCGCTTATTTTCTTTTAAGGATGGTGAACATACGCTATCATACTACCGGCTGGTTCGCCTTCAGGGTCAGGAGAAAAAACGACCTAGTATTATGGAAATTCGCGTTCCGCACAGTATGTTTTTCAGCGATCTGCTCCAGGAGAGCAAGGGAGACTTCTTTTCTGTGTTAATGAACGAAAGCGATCCTCCCCAATATGTTTATAATCCCCAGCATGAGTTTTCTCGAAAAGCCGGAGAAGGACTGGACGAAATCCTTGGCGGTATTCATCGCCAGCTGGATGTACTGCCACAGGAAAGTCCCGTTAAGATTAAGGTAGGTGATCAGAGCTACTATGCACTGTACCGATACATCGCTCCGCTAAACACTTATGTGGTTGATATCGCCTCCCATCAGGCATTGATGAAGGGGCCACGCAGCTGGTATGCATTTGTGGTAACGATTACATTATGTGTTCTGCTGCTCATCATGCTGCTCGTATCACATACAACTCGGCGCATTTTCCGACGGCTGGACAATGTACTGGCTTCAATGCGTCAAGTACGAAAAGGAGAACTGGATGCAACGATTGATACCGGCCTTGATGAGAACGAAAGAGGGGATGAGATTGATGAAGTGGCTGTGAGCTACAACAAAATGTTACATGAGGTCAAACGTCTGATGACACAGGTCGTGGATAAACAATTGATCGCCAAAAACGCACAGCTGCATTCACTGCATTCGCAGATCAACTCTCATTTTTTGTATAACGCATTGGAATCTATTCGAATGCTCGCGGAGGTTCAACGGCAACCTGCTATTGCGAATTCATTGGTATCATTAGGTTCACAACTTCGCTACAGCATGCAGTGGCGCAGCGATACGGTTGCGCTTCGCGAGGAACTTGCCAACATTCAAAGTTACATTCAATTTATTAATTTAATGGAAGGCGGCAGCATTATATTGACGGCAGATCTCCCGCAGGAGGTGCTTCGCTATGCGATTCCTAAAATGTGCATGCAGCCTATCGTTGAAAATGCAGTGCATCACGGTGCACCATCAGGCGGGAGTGTGTGTATTCAGATCACCGTTTCAGTGGAGAATGAACGCTTGCTTATTAAGATACAAGATGATGGAGAGGGGGTAGACCCGGAGATGTTAGTTCGACTGCAAGCGGCACTGCGGGGAGACTCGGATTCGCCGATTGTTACCAGCAAGAACGGACTTGGTTTGGAAAATGTGAATAAGCGGCTGCAGCTTCATTTTGGCGAGGTTTGCGGTCTTTGGATTGATAGTGTTCAGGGCGTTTATACCTGTGTAACGATACGTTTGCCTTGGGAAAATGTAAATCTTGGAGGGTGGTAGGAGTGATCAATATTCTGGTTGTGGACGATCAAAAGCACATCCGTGACGGTCTGCAGGCGATGCTGCATCAATTTCCTCTGGAGCTGAATAACATTTACTGTGCCGCAAGTGGGATGGAGGCGCTAATCCTTTTGCGCCAGCATAACATTCACATCGTTATTACTGATATTATGATGCCGGACATGGACGGGCTTGCACTGATGACACAGACCAAAGAGGAGCGCATCGAGGTGGAATACCTCATTATTAGCGGTTATAGTGATTTTACATATGCTCAAAAAGCCATCGAACTTGGGGCAAAGGGATACTTGTTAAAACCTCTGAAGCGAGAGGATCTGCAAACTTCACTAGACCATGTATGGCAAGAAATCCAGACACGGCAGGCTCTTACGCACAACATACAGCATGTCTCCCGTCTCGCCCGAGAGACAGATCGTAAAGAATTACGAATGTTTATGCAGGGAGCATTAAACGATGAGGCTTGGATCCTCCAAATCCAGGAACAAAATCCTGCGCTTTGGCACAATTATCGCTTATGTTTGCTGCGAGAGAAATGTTGGATCAACCAGCCGGGTTCCAGCAGCGTCCATAGCATGGAAGCTATTGCTTATGATGTGTTCGGCAAACAAGGTTGCGTTTGCCTGCAACATTGTCCGTATCTGATCCTCGCAGTGGATGCAGCGATAGATCCGGATGCTTTGCCAGCGGCACTCAAGGAAGGAATGATCGATGCCATAACCGTTATGACTGACCCGCAGCAAGGATTAAAGATGTTGCCCGGCAGCTATACACAAGTACATGAGCTATTCCACCATAGTTATCTGTTTCCAGATCAATATATCATCCTGCCAGCAACTATTGAGCATATGGAGCAGCAGTGGCAACTCCCCTATGAAGAGCTTTATGAACTGTTCCAGTCTGTTGGGACCGACGATAGTGGTAAAATTGCTCAGGGCATTTCCGCAATATTTCATAAAAATGTGCTGCAACGCTATCATATTCGCTATACCCAACAGCTCTGCGGCGCCACAGTGCAGATGATGGAGGAATACGAACGAGTTATTCGTCCATATATGGGTGAAGAAGCGCTGGATCTTGAATCTTTGCGTAATCTCTTTGATTATCCGGGGATGCGCGATTATATTCAAGCGCTGCAACAGCAGCTGCTTCGACTGAATCAGTTCTATTTTGAATATAAGCACAGTTATCGCAATTCTCAGGATCTAAATGAAGCCATCCGTTTTATACACGAAAGCTATCATAAGCCGCTGGACCTCGCGATGGTATCCAATCATGTGTCGCTTAATTACGCCTATTTCTCAAATCTGTTCAAGAAGAACATTGGCAAAGGTTTTGCCGAATACCTGAGAGATGTACGTATGGATAAAGCGCGGCGTCTCCTAGCCGAAACCGACCATAAGATTGTTGAAGTGGCTGCTATGGTAGGCTATGAAAGCTACAAAAGCTTTACACGAGCGTTCCGCCTTGCGATGGAAATTCAACCCACAGAGTATCGACAAATGATGCGCCAAAAGGTAGAACGTGAAGTGCAATACCACAGTACAAATATATAAATTGAATCAAAACCCAAAAAATTGGGATATAACAAAAATAATTGTACCTTTTCAGCAGTTTATCCTATTCGATAGAATAAAGATGTTCCCCGATGTAAGCGATTACCTTTAAACGCATAGATTGGGAGAAACTATTATCCTATCAAAGGAGGGCAATTATGAAACCATCTCACTTTACGGAGAAACGGTTTATGAAAAAGGTACTTGGTTTGTTCTTAGTAGTTGTGATGTTGGCCAGTGTTGGTGTGCTGCCAACTACAAAAGTTCAAGCAGCTGGAACGACAGTTACCTCAATGGATTACTTCTCAGCAGAAGATGGACCTGTTATTTCAAAATCTGGCGTTGGCAAAGCCAGCTACGGATTTGTTATGCCTAAGTTCAATGGGGGCTCCGCAACTTGGAACGATGTTTACAGTGACATTGGTGTTAATGTGAAAGTAGGTAACAACTGGGTTGATATTGATCAAGCCGGAGGTTATATCTATAACCAAAACTGGGGGCACTGGAGCGATGGAGGATTCAATGGTTATTGGTTCGCCCTTTCCGCAACAACCGAAATTCAACTGTACTCCAAAGCGAATGGTGTTAAGCTTGAATACCAACTTGTATTCCAAAATATTAACAAAACAACCATCACAGCAATGAATCCGACACAAGGGCCGCAAATTACAGCAAGTTTCACAGGCGGTGCAGGCTTTACATATCCAACGTTCAACAATGATTCTGCGGTGACCTATGAAGCCGTAGCGGATGATTTGAAGGTGTATGTAAAACCTGTAAACAGTAGCACATGGATTGATATTGACAATAATGCAGCCAGCGGCTGGATTTATGATCACAACTTTGGCCAATTCACCGACGGTGGAGGAGGTTACTGGTTTAACGTAACGGAGTCGATCAACGTCAAATTGGAATCAAAGACTTCCTCGGCTAACCTTGTTTATACCATTACGTTCAATGAACCTACAAGAAATTCATATGTCATTACGCCATACGAGGGGACAACCTTCACAGCAGATGCGAATGGTTCCATTGGAATTCCACTTCCCAAAATTGATGGGGGTGCGCCAATCGCCAAGGAACTAGGCAACTTTGTATACCAGATTAACATCAATGGGCAATGGGTGGATTTGAGTAACTCCAGTCAGAGCAAGTTTGCATACTCGGCTAATGGCTACAACAACATGTCTGATGCCAACCAGTGGGGATACTGGGCCGATTATATCTATGGTCTTTGGTTCCAGCCAATCCAGGAAAATATGCAGATTCGTATCGGATATCCGCTGAACGGACAGGCGGGTGGAAATATTGGTAACAACTTCGTCAACTATACCTTCATCGGCAATCCAAATGCTCCGCGTCCGGATGTATCCGATCAAGAGGATATCGCAATCGGAACACCAACCGACCCGGCTATCGCGGGCATGAATCTTATCTGGCAGGATGAATTTAACGGAACTACGCTGGATACAAGTAAATGGAACTATGAAACAGGCTATTATCTCAATAACGATCCTGCTACTTGGGGATGGGGAAATGCAGAACTACAGCACTACACAAACAGCACCCAAAATGTATATGTACAGGACGGAAAGCTGAATATCAAGGCTATGAACGATAGCAAATCTTTCCCACAGGATCCGAATCGGTATGCACAGTATTCCTCCGGTAAGATTAACACCAAGGATAAACTTTCCTTGAAGTACGGCAGAGTTGATTTTCGTGCCAAGCTTCCTACTGGTGAAGGCGTTTGGCCAGCACTGTGGATGCTTCCAAAAGATTCTGTATATGGCACATGGGCTGCATCAGGTGAAATCGATGTTATGGAAGCGAGAGGACGTCTTCCAGGGTCTGTAAGCGGTACCATACACTTTGGCGGACAATGGCCCGTGAACCAGTCTTCGGGTGGCGATTATCACTTCCCAGAAGGGCAAACTTTTGCCAATGATTATCATGTATACTCCGTAGTCTGGGAAGAAGACAACATTAAATGGTATGTAGACGGTAAGTTTTTCTATAAAGTCACTAACCAGCAGTGGTATTCCACAGCTGCACCGAACAACCCGAACGCGCCTTTCGATGAGCCTTTCTATCTCATTATGAACTTGGCAATTGGCGGAAACTTCGACGGCGGCCGTACTCCGAACGCGTCCGATATCCCGGCAACTATGCAAGTAGATTATGTACGTGTGTATAAAGAACAGTAATAAAACAGCCGTTTGCGCGATTGGGGTCGTGTCGAGGCATTCACCATAGTTATCGGTGATGAGGCAAATTGAACGGAGAAAACAGGAAGACCAACAACAGAAATGTTGTTGGTCTTTTCGTTTGAGAAGGTAGCTGGTTAGTCTCAAGCGAACTTTTAATGACGGGAATCTGATTGCGCTGGCACCACAGCTGCTTCTTCACGAACTGCCGCTTGAGCCGTTGGGCGAGCTACCACAGCTGCTTCCTCACGAGCTGCCGCTTGGGCTGATGGGCGAGCTACCACAGCTGCTTCCTCACGAGCTGTCTCTTGGGCTGATGGGCGTGTTACTATAGACGCTTCCTCACGAGCTGTCGCTTGGGCTGATGGGCGAGCTACCACTGCTGATTCCTCACGAGCTGCCGCTTGAGCTGATAGGCGTGTTACTACAGACGCTTCCTCACGAGCTGTCGCTTGGGCTGATGGGCGTGTTACTACAGACGCTTCCTCACGAGCTGCCGCTTGAGCTGATGGGCGAGCTACCACAGGAGATACTTCACGAGCTGATGGACGTGTTACTGCAGGAGCTTCTTCTCGGACAGCCGCTTGCTGCGATGGACGAGTTACCGCGGAAGCTTCCTCACTCGCAACCACCCTCGGAGTATTGCTGGAAGCCCAAGCTGTTGTCACTGTACTAATTGCAGCAACGACGAATAGCGTCGATATCGCTACAACAAAGGTTTTCTTTTTCACATTCTTTACGTTAAGCATAAAAGTTAATCTCCTTTTTAGTTGTTTGCCATCCCCGGATAAAGAGGAGCAGAATTGTATAGGTAGATTCCTTGATCCTGCCACTACGTTCAGGATGGTTTCCCCATATCGTTTACGATCCGCAAGGGACATTCCCTTTACAACTTCTTCATCGCAGGACAGTTCACTCCACGTATGAATATCTTTCGAAAGCATATGAACCAATGGATTGAACCAATGTAATGCACGGGCTACTAATATGAACGCCTTGATCCATAGATCTTTCCTTTTCAGGTGGATCAGTTCATGATGGAACACCATACCCATATCCACGTTTGCAGAATTCTTCAGAGGCAGATAAATAGTAGGTTTCCTGAGCCCAATTAGAAAAGGACTACGAATTAGAGCGCTGTAAGCAAGCCGAACCTCTCTCTTGAGACCCAGATTCTCCTTGATTACAGGGAGCAGCATAGCAACTTCGCTAGTCTTCGGAACGCTGGTTCGCGTAAGTTTTAATGTCTTGAGAAACCTGTGATAACAATATGTTTGCCATGCTGCAAAAGCTATGGCCCCGATTACCCATAAGCATATAAAAGCGAGAGCTACGTTTGCTGAAATGGTCTGTACCTGGATGGCAGGAGCCGGATTGAATAACACTTGTTCAACATTTAAGGGTAACTCGTTTACTGTAGTACTGGATGTAAACAATGAAAAAATCCAATTAAAGACCAGAAAGATGGGCAATAGATACAAAACTAAAGCCATTTTTCCAATTCCAAAACGCCATTTTGCAGGAATGACTTGAAAGGGAGCGAGGCGCAAAGATAGAATGAAAGCGACAACGACACTTCCCGCAACAGTCAGCGTAGACAGTAATACAAGAATGGTATTCATAGACTACACCTACTTTTCTGAAAACCATTGTCTCAGCTCTGCAATGTCTTGATCAGAAAGCTTGTCGCCATCATACAAAGCTGAAATCAAATTTTTTACAGAGCCTTGATATAATCCATCCAGGACTTGTTGTGCCTCCAATAGCTTGTAGTCTTCGGGCGAGATACGGGGGACATACTTGTTGGTACGTCCATCCCTTGTAGCTGTAAGGGCCCCTTTGTCTACCAGCCGAGAGAGAAAGGTGGAGATCGTTTGCGCCTTCCATGCTTTACCCCTTTGGGAAAACATGTTCAGCAGTTCGGTGGAGGTGACAGGTGGCTCACACTCCCAGATCACTTCCATCAGCTCCATTTCAGTATCCGATAATTTTTGAAGATGGTTCACGGTGAACACTCCTTAACTTCGTTATGCGTCCATATCGAAGGTTATTACTACACTACGTAGTAGATATAAATTACTACAACGTGTAGTAGATAGTCAAGTATTGCATGGATGTTGCGTAACCTGAGTCAGGTTTGTACTAGCTATATAAGTTCAACTAATGAATATTTACACTGACACTCCGATGACAGAACAACCTTCCGATCGCTGTTATCCCCAGATTTTTTTGATTCCTTTTTTAAAAGGGGAAATCCGGGGATAGCATATGCTTTCGATGTAGCTTTCTTTCAGAAAGCTTTTAGGCGAACGCTTCACTTCTTCAGGTTATTTCTGTCCTCTACGTTCTCGTGTAAATGTTTAGTTGAACATATATAGTAAGCTTAATCTTTGATTAATTTTAATGCAGAGAGGAATGTCTGGAGTTTATACTTAGTCATAAATCCTGTAATCACTATTTAGGAGGAACCACATGAATCTGTTTCATATACAAGCTACACTGCAAGAGATCGATTGGACCGCATCGTTCCTGGAGAATAACTTTATCGGTATTGGTTGGCCGGCGACAGGAGATTTGGAGCATGAGCCTGCAGAAGAATGGAAAGAGCAATTAGTTCAACGCTACAGGATAGGAAAGACGGAAATTCGTGATGTCCTGGACACGCTCCATACTTTTGCCTACGTCATGCAGGACGGGGACTATGTTTTGATAAATGATGATGAATGGACATATGTAGGGGATTTGGGAGATTATTTTTACGATGATTCCAACGGAACCGGAGAAGAATACATATGCCACCGACGAGGTGTTACCTGGCTGGGACGTATTCCCTTAGCAGAGTTAAATGACAAAGTACTTGCACTTGTAAGTCAATATTCAATCATTGCGAAATTTGAATACACAATTACGCAGGCTCAGCTGGAACCCTGGGTTTCAATCACCTCTGCAACCACTGAAGGAGATAATCATTCTTCAGTTAGAGTAGATGAAGGCACTATTCAAGAAGCGCTTAATGTTCTTAAAAAGGCATTGCATAGCGAAGAAGAGGACCTGCGAATCCGTGCAGCGGCGGCAATTTTACAATATGCCCAATCCTAGGACTTTCTCACTTCGTTTCTTTAATATCGACTTTCTAGTAAGGGATAAGAGGTAGGACAAAAGACAATATGTATATGGGTTGAATAATAGTTCGTATTGACCAGAGGCCAAATGGTGTCATAATATTTAAGCGCCACTACATGGTTTTGAATGAAATTAACTGCTTTTTCTTGGCAATCATATGTAGGAGAAGAACCATTTTAGAAAATGTAATAATATGACTAGCATGATGAAGGATGGTCCCTGATGACAACTAATAAAACTAATCCCAAAGTTGATGAATATTTAAATAAAACAAAGAAGTGGAAGGAAGAATCGGAGAAGCTAAGAGAGAGAGATCGTTCTTTCCTGCGGCCTGACTGAAGACTTTAAGTGGATGCATCCTTGTTACATGTTGGAGAATAAAAACATCGTTATCATTCATGGATTTAAGGAGTATTGTGCGCTTCTTTTCCATAAAGGAGCCTTGTTAAAGGATAACAAGACCCGCATGTCCAGGGTTGAGAAATCTACGCAGCAAATTCTGGGTGGAAAAGGGTTAAATGATTAAACAGTTAATTTGGGAAGCAGCTGTTTTAAAATTAATTTATATGCGTGGAAGCACCTGCCTGGGTAGGTGTTTTTTGTTTTGTCTTTTGTCGAATATGAAATCATCTTGTCAAATGTACTATTGCATGGTATCGTTGATAACGATTATCAATATCATTTAAAAAGGTGGGTTTATTTTGCTGAAACGAAGAAATTCGATATGGATTATATCCGCATTGATTGTATTGCTCGTACTGAGTGCATGCGGTCAGTCCGCAACATCAAGCAATACAACGGAGACCGCAAACACAACCGGAGCTGCGGACACGGAATCATCAACCGGCTCAACTTCTGCGTCTGATGCCGATACTACAACAGGTGCCGAGGGAGAGACTGTTACATATCAATCGGATGCAGGTGAAGTGGAAATACCTGTGGAGCCGAAGCGGATCATCGATCTAACCGCATTTTCAACAGGGTACTTTGTTGCACTCGATGCTCCAGTCGTCGGAGCTTTGTCAGGTGCAATAAACAACAAGTACATCAAAGATCAGCTCAAAAGTGAGGGGACAACAGATCTGGGAGAGCAGCCAACAGCCGAGCAACTAATCAGCCTAAAGCCTGATCTGATCATCGCATACACAGGTACTGAGGGTCTCGACAAGTTGTCGCAGATTGCACCAGTGGTACAGTTACAATATGGTAAGCGCAATTTCAAGGATCTCATGTTGGAGATGGGCAAACTGACCAATAGAGAAGCCGAAGCAAAAGACTGGATCACACAATGGGAAGCGAAGATCAATGAGTTGAAGCCAAAAGTGCTTGCCGCTGTAGGAGATCGTACAGTCTCCATTTTGAATCCATACGCCAAAGGATTATTTGTATTTGGTCATAATTACGGTCGTGGTGGTGAAATACTCTATGACGAATTTGGCCTGAAGGCACCAAAAAGGGCGCAGACAGAGGCAATTGACAGTGGCACAGGCTGGGCCTCAATCTCGATGGAAGTATTACCGGAATATGCAGGCGACATCATCTTCACTAGCCCGTGGTCAGGGGATACAACCGATCCGAAGATTGTTTATGACAATACGGTGTGGAAAAATCTAACTGCAGTCAAAGAGGGCCATGTGTTCCAGCTTGATCCGACCTCTGATACTTACAACGACCCTGTATCACTTGAAGGTCAGCTGAAATTTATCTCGGACAGCCTGCTTTCGGTGAAGTAGTTATTGAGTAATATATATTCTTTCAACCCTTTGGCGAATTCGGACCAAAGGGTTTTTCAATTTCATTTTCATGATAATATGAGATGAAGTATGCGAAATAAATCTTGGTTAGGAGAAGATACTATGGACGTTTTTGCAGAATATCTAGCACGAATTGATAACCTGGGACATCGGGACCGTACGGAAGAAGTTTTAGAATGGATTATCAAGAAGTACCCAAATTTAGTGCCTAAAATAGCATGGAATCAGCCCATGTTTACCGATCATGGCACATTTATTATTGGATTTAGTGTATCCAAACATCATTTGGCTGTGGCGCCTGAAAAGGCAGGGATTAATCATTTTTCCGATGAAATTGTGAAGGCCGGTTATGAGCACACCAAGGAGTTAGTGCGTATCCGGTGGGATGGACCGGTTGATTTTTCATTACTGGAAAGAATGATTGAATTCAACATTACAGAGAAGGCCGACTGTTCAACCTTTTGGCGGAAATAGGTATGGCGGATACCCAATAGCAAAAGACCTCGCTCTCACTTACTTCGGTGAGCGGGGTTTTTGTAATGGTCATTCAACAATTGGTTTGCACATTACACCAAAATAATCGATAACAACGCTGCGAAACGCGATAGCTGCTTTCGATATATATCTGTTTTTATGCGACAATAAAGCAATTTCCCTCACTAGGTTCTGATCCTCGATCCGGAGATATACAATTCGTTCCTGCGGGTTTCTTGCTGTATTGGGTATAAAGGCAATCCCAATCTCCGCCTCCACAAGTGCAGTTAATCTTGCAGGCTCATCTCCTTCATAAACATACTTCGGTACGAATCCGACGGATTGGCATTTGGAGTCCACCAGATCACGAATACCATATCCTTTTTTCACCCCCACAAACCACTCATCCTTAAGCTCTTCTAATGTGATGCTGCTTCGATCCGCATATCGATGACCGAGGGGCACAGCTACTACAATTGGGTCCTGGAACAGCATCTGACATTCGATATCATTCCCCTGGATTGGAGGGGAAGACAGGCAAAAATCAATTTCGCCGCGGTGGAGAAGCGTGCACATGTCTTCCAACGTAACCATTTGTACATGAAACTGGACATTCGGCTTATTTTTTCGGAATTCCCGCAATATTCCTGGTAATGTGCTTGCTGTAGTGACTGCCAATTGAAGTGTACCGTGATCCGGGTTGGATAGATCAGCAATTTCCTGTTTTCCCTGTTCCAATTCGAATAAGGCTTTTTCGGTCCGCCGAAGGAATGTTCTTCCGAATTCGTTTAACCGCAGTTTTCTGCCCAATCGATCAAATAGCGGTGCACCCAAGTCATCCTCCAAACGTTGTATCGTCTTGCTCAGTGAGGATTGAGTGACATGCAGCTTACCCGCAGCTTCCGTAACATGTTCACATCGGGCTAACGTTAGAAAATAGCGTAGTTGAAGAAGTTCCATTTCGCACCACTCTCTTATTCCTTTTAGTTCATCAAATCATAACATAAAATGCGTTGGAATAAATAAAGGGATTCCATTAAGATGACAACAGAAGAAGGAGGGATATACATAATGAACGCTCGAAATATATGGTTAATGATATCTGTGGGATTGGGAATCATGCTGAATCCGCTCAATTCTTCCATGATATCTATAGGGATTGCAAGACTACAACAGGAGTTTTTACTTGATGTTACGACCGTGTCATGGATTATTTTTTCCTTTTACATTGCAAGTGCTGTGGCTCAACCGGTCATGGGCAAGTGCAGTGATCTGTTCGGCCGCAGAAAGATATTCCTTATCGGTCTGGTTGTAGTCTTCGTTTCCTCCATGTTAGCTCCGTTATCTCCAGACTTTTCTTGGCTCATCGTATTCCGGATCATTCAATCTGTTGGCACAAGCATGATGGTAGCCGTCGGGATGGCGATTGTAAGAATCCACGTTACTGAGAAACAGGCAGCTGCCCTGTCCATCCTTGCGATGTTCCTGTCTGGTGCAGCCGCGGTAGGCCCTTTTATTGGCGGTGTATTGATTCATTGGTGGGACTGGCAAAGTATTTTTCTAGTGAATATTCCATTGGTGATCGCAAGCTTTATATTCGCCTGGAAAACCATTCCCAAAGAAGCGACCCTCAAATCCAACTATGGCGACATGTCCATCAGAAAATGGTTCCTGCTGATTGATGCGCCCGGCATACTTTTGTTCACCGTCGCATTGGTGACTCTGCTAATGAGCGTGCTTTCCGTTAAATCAACCGGACATCTTTCAACCTGGCACCTTATGGCAGGGGGAATTGGTTTGATTGCATTTGCAAGTTTTATACGACATGAATTGAAAACAGCGTCTCCCTTTATCCCGCTGAGGGTATTTACCAAATACCCCGATATGACCTGGGTGAATGTACAATTTATGCTGGTTAACACGCTGTTTTACGCTCTGTTTTTTGGTGTGCCATCTTATTTACAGCAGGTACGCCATCTGAACGAAGTTCATACAGGACTAATTATGCTAACCCTCGGTTTATGTTCACTCATCAGTTCTCCTCTCGCCGGACGCTGGATTGACAAATCAGGTACGCGGCCAGCTTTGATCGTTTCAGCGGTGTTAATGACGTTCGGGTCCATCATGATTGTGGCATTGGATAAGACTTCACCAGTGGTGAATGTCATCTTGCCCTTAGCTGTATTTGGTATAAGTAATGGGCTCAACAGTGTTGGTATGCAGGCTGCTTTGTTTAAGAGCACACCCAAAGATATGATCGGTGTCGCATCAGGTATTTTTAATACATCGAGATATCTGGGGACCATTTTGTCATCGTTGTTGATTGGAATTGTCATGGGAGACACATTCAGTTTTATAGGATTTCAAACGCTTGGAATCATCCTGACAGTATTAGCTGCATCTTTAATCATCATGACCTTACGACGCCAGAAATCATCCGCAACGCAGACGTTATAGTGCCGAATCTCATAATTCATATCATTACGTAGTCATATATTGCTTTCGAAATTGAAGCGGAGACAACCCGATATACCGTTTGAAACAGGATGAGAAGTATGGAGCATAACGAAAGCCCACTTCTTCTGCAATGCGATCAATCAACCAGTCTGTAGTAACCAGTAATCGCTTTGCACGTTCTAAACGAAGTTCATTTAAATATTCAATCGGCGTTTTACCATACTTCATCTTCATGCAACGGATAACATAGTTGGGATGAAAATGGAGAGCTGCTGCCAACGTTTCATTCGTGACCTTTGTCTTGTAATTCTGTTGAATATATATTGCTGCTTGTTCTGCTAATCGTGTCTGCACGGAATCCATAACACGCAAGCTGCCTTCTTCCAGTATGGAAAGCAATTCACCTAGCAAGCGCTGCTCATGCCAAAAGGAGCTATCCATTTCTAGTGTCAATAATTGCTCCAGAAGATTGAAAGCCGCTTGTGGATGGGCTAATTTCGAATGTTTAGGAAGCCTTAACGTATAAGGATTGCCAAACGGTCTGGAGGAATCTTGCAACTCCGGTTCATGATCAGAAGAGGTCAGCAAGCTTTCATATCTTTCAACATGCTCGAAATGCAGCCAGTAAAATACCGTTTTCTGTGAACACCGCCTGACCGAATAGTGTTCTCCTTCTGGCAGCAGGATTAGTGAGTCTCCTTTCTTCAAGGTCCATTGCTGATCATTCTCTCCAATATATAATTCTCCCTTGACCACAATCAGTACATCGTAGATACCAAGCTTTTTCCGGTTCGGATGTTGATCTCCGATTTCATATTCAGAACGTCCTGCTCCTAGATAATAGGGGAGTTGGGGGACGTTAAGCTCTATGATTCCATCTCCATTCAAAACAGATAACCCTCCCTATTAGTGTTAAATTTTATAGAAAAAAGTTCAATTCAATTCTATTTTCCCATGTAATCACAGCTTATAATTGAAAACCACAAGAGTCAATTTTATAGGAGGAATTCCATAATGCGAAAAGCCAAAGTAGCCATTCAAGACACCTTCTGGAAAGAATACTCCGAATTAGTCCGTCAGACTGTCATTCCTTATCAATGGGAAGCGCTAAATGACCGAATCGAAGGCGCGGAGCCGAGCTATGCCATCCGTAATTTCCGAATTGCAGCTGGCTTGGAGAAAGGTGAATTCGGGGGATGTGTATTTCAGGATAGTGATCTCTACAAATGGTTGGAAGCGGTTGCTTATTCGATCGGTAACCATCCTGATCCCAAGCTGGAGAGCATCGCTGATGAAGTGATTGATCTGATTGGTCAAGCTCAACATGAAAATGGCTATGTAAATACCTACTTCACCATTAAAGAGCCTGGAAGACAATGGACCAATCTGTATGAAGCTCATGAGCTATATTGTGCTGGACATATGATAGAGGCAGCAGTGGCATATTATCATGCGACAGGGAAGCGCAGTTTTCTCGACATCGCATGTCGGTTCGCTGACCTCATTGATAGCATGTTTGGAACCGAGCAAGGTAAAATTCAGGCGTATTGTGGGCACCAGGAGATTGAATTAGCTCTGGTTAAACTGTACAACGTTACAGGAGAACAACGTTATTTGAATCTGAGCAGTTATTTCATTAATGAGCGCGGTAACAAGCCAAGTTATTTCGTGGAAGAGTGGGAACGCCGGGGAAGAAAAAATATTTGGTCGCAAGGAACTCCCAATCTTGAGGTATATCAGTCTCATCTGCCAGTTAGAGAACAAACGGTCGCTGTGGGTCACTCTGTTCGTGCAGTCTATATGTACACCGCCATGGCCGATTTGGCACGCCTCACGAATGATTCAAGTTTGCGAGAAGCCTGTGAGCGGCTCTGGATCAATACAACGCGCAAGCAAATGTATATTACCGGCGGCATAGGTGCAACACATCTGGGGGAAGCATTCACGTTTGACTATGATTTGCCTAACGATACGGTTTATGCAGAGACCTGTGCTTCCATTGGACTAATTTTCTGGGCACGTCGGATGCTGCAATTGGAAGCCAAGAGTGACTACGCTGACGTCATGGAAAGAGCATTATACAATAATGTACTTGGCAGCATGTCCAAAGATGGACAACATTTCTTCTATGTAAATCCACTAGAGGTATACCCGGATGCAAGTGAAAAAAATCCAGACAAACATCATGTGAAGCCCGTACGACAGAAATGGTTTGGTTGTTCATGCTGTCCGCCTAATGTGGCACGTTTATTGAGTTCACTTCATGATTATATTTATGACATATCTAATGACGGAAAAACGTTGTATGTGCACTTGTTTATCGGTAGTGAGCTTCAATGGGTGACAGGAGATGGTCTGCAAGTGACAGTACACCAACGATCTGAATTACCGTGGCATGGAAAGGTGGAGTTCTCGATTTCTTTGGTTGGTAATGATGCTAAAGCTGCTCCATTTGAGATTGCAGTCCGCATTCCTCAGTGGTTTCAAAGCCAGGATCCAATATTAAAGATCAACGGGGAACCCCAACATTATCGTAAGCATAATGGTTATGCAAAAATGGAACGTGCTTGGTCCGATGGTGATACAGTAGAGTGGATATTGCCACTTGAAACCCAAATGATCGCTGCTCATCCTCTGATCCGGTCAGATGCTGGGAAAGCCGCCATTCAACGTGGACCGCTCGTTTATTGCCTGGAGCAAGTGGATAATGGATCTCCACTATCTTCATTCTCATTCGCGGAGGAGCCAGAGTTGAGAGAACACGAAACGCCTGAACTGCTTGGTGGCTGCATTACTGTAGAAGTTAATGGGCTACTTGTGGATGAATCCGTGTGGTTGGATAATCAACCTTACAAGCCGTTACACAAAAACGTCAAACCAGTACAACTCACAGCAATCCCTTATTATTTATGGGGAAATCGACAAGCCGGAGAAATGAATGTTTGGCTTCGTACCTGATTCTATAATTCGTATGTGACACCTTTAATTGAAGATCGGTAAGAGACACAATTACTAAAAGTCGCCTAAATGGCGACTTTTTGCTTTATGGACATGCTCATTTAATACAAACAGCTACTTTTTTTAAACGAAATTTAAGATACGCATTAAACCAGTGTAAGGTTGATCTTCTATACTTGCCTCTGAGCTTCAAAAATCATTCGAGGGAGAGATTTATATCAATCATTCACGTTCATTCACATCAAATCGAATCAGAATAACAGCCATCAGCGCACTCGCTATGATTCTGACCGCATGCCCAATTATAAGTACGGGTAGTGCTGCCGCTAATGCAGTTCCTGTATCTGCTATTTCACAGGCCACAAAAGATATTAAGGCTCAAGCGCCTATCCAATATCAAATTCAAGCCCGGCTGGATGAGAAGAAGATGACGATAGAGGGGAGTGAATCGATTACTTACCGCAATACAAGTAAAGATACATTGAAGCAACTGGTTTTTCATACTTATGCTGATGCCAACCTTTCGAAATCGACACAGACGACCATGTTTAAACATTCCAATGAAGAGATTAGCAAAAATAACCCTGATAAGAAACCGGAAGACTTTCTTGGAGGAATTGATATTGAGAAGGTGACGACCGATGGACAAGCCCTTGATTTCAGTAATAAAAACCAAGCGATGTCGGTGAAATTGGAGCAACCCCTTCAGCCTGGTGAATCCGTGTCGGTTCAAGTCCATTTTAATCTGAAGATTCCCTATGGCTCACAGCGTTTATCGTATTACAAAGATATTATCAATGGCGCTCATTGGTTCCCTGTAATGTCAGTCTATGACGAGGCCAAGCATGAATGGGATAGCAAACCTTATAGTAAAACATTTGAAACGGATTATTATACTTCCGCGGATTTTGAAGTTCAGTTCAATGTTCCCGATCAATATCAGGTAGTTATGCCTGGTACGATAACCACACGGGATGATGCAGAGACTGGACGCAAAGTGGTATCGACCGTAGCCGAGAATACGAGGGAATTTGCTTTCTTTGCCAGCCCGAACTTCAAAGTGGACAGCGTAACTCGAAATGGCCTCACCGTAGAGTATTATTATTTTGACAACCAGCCAGGTAAGAAAAAAATCGTTGATGGGTATGTTGATCAAGCATTCAAAGCCATTGATTTTTTCAGTGATAAATACGGTAAATACCCTTATCCTGAATTCCGGATTGTTGAATCGTATGTCGAAGGGGTAGCTATTGAGTATTCGAGACTTATCCAAATGGGGCAAATCGGAATAAATTCTGCTCCAGAACAAGACACCGTATTTGTGCATGAAATCGCGCACCAGTGGTTTCATGCGTTAATCGGGAATAATTCGGAGACAGAGTCTTTCCTGGACGAAGGCTTTGCAGATTTCTCCAAAGTGTATTTTTCTGAGAAGCAGGGGGACACGATGAATGGCTTTAAGTCCATCCAATTTGACGATTCCACTGTGGATAAGGCCATTGCTTCAACTAATGACGAGGTGGGAGATTGGGCAAGCCCAGTTTATTACGATAAAGGCCGTCAAGCGATATACCAATTGTACCGTTCCGTCGGGGAAGAGAAATTCGATGCCTTTATGAAAGAGTATTTTAAACGCTATGTGTACCAAAACGCTACGATTGACGGACTTCTGCAAACGATAGAAGATGTACTGGGGAAAGAGGCGCGAGATGATATGAAGACGGCTTTATATGAGCCTAATTTTACGCTGAAGCCCGAATATCAACTGTCGAATGAGGAGAAAACGGCATATCTGCATGATCAATTTCAATCGCTGTATGAATCAGCATTAACTCAGGCTCCGAATTTACCTTTTGAAACGATGAGCCGTGTGATGGATAAAGCCCTTCAAGGTGAGCCATTAGCCATTGTGCTCAGTGATCAGGTGAGCAAGGCAGCGAACAAACAACAGGAAGCTATGGTAAATCAACTGACAACTCTTCTGGATTTAACTGGAGTGAAGTATGACTTGATCCAGGACCGGCAGGAATTGAAGCAAAAAATGAAAAAGGAACTGGCTACCAGCAACCTGATTGTACTTGGCAACGCCAAATCAAATGGTTTTGTACAAGCTTTAAAATCCGGCATTATGGACCGTGCTAGCCATATCGGGTTTAAATGGAAAACGACTATGAACCAACCGTCTGCTGCTGGAGCCTATGTGATTAAACACCCTTATAATCAAAATCGTTTGATGCTGCACTATTTCTGGAATGAAGATCATCTGAGCAGTGGGAGTCTTGAACCATTTATGATGAAGATGCAGCAATCCATTGGATTTAGCAGCGCTTATTATCAGTACTATATGTTGGACAAGACGGGCAAGGTAACATTGGATAAAAAAGTGGAAAATCCACTTTCAAAATTTTTCGCTGAAGAATAACCCGAAGAGTCCATTCTTATAAAGAAAGATTAAATACCTTGGCAATTGTCATGGGAAGATCATCATATTGTCTGTTACAGAGTCGCCTATATGGCGACTTTTTTTATTTAAGTTCAATTTAGGTTTCTAAAACCTGTCCTGAAGGGTAAATATAACGTGGATCTTTAAATGGATGTCAAATAAAACGCTGCGGAGGAACATGAAGAATGTTAGGGATAGCATTGATTGTTAATATACTGCAAATAATAACAATATAATGTGCAAAGACACCTAAAACTGTACGACAGTAACATCAATAACAAGAAAATGATTAGGATTCGGAGAACACCGAGATGAGGAGGACATATGAAAACAACCAAGGTCTCATTTTTTGTACTATCACTAATTCTGCTCCTAGTGGCGGGGTTATCCGGATGGTCGGGGGATGCCAATGCAAACTCCAATTCAGGTAAAACCTATGTGATCGGCACGGACATCACATTTGCACCGTTTGAATATCAAGATGAAAATGGGGATTATGTAGGCATCGATATGGATTTGCTGGATGCGATCGCCAAAGACCAAAACTTCAATTATCAAATCAAAGCCTTGGGATTTAATGCGGCTGTGCAAGCTCTTGAGTCCAATCAGGTGGATGGCGTCATTGCCGGGATGAGTATCACGGATGAACGAAAACAAAAGTTTGATTTCTCAGAGCCGTATTATCAATCAGGAGTTGTGATGGGTGTTAGCGTAAATAACGATACCGTAAAAAGCTACGAAGATCTCCGCGGTAAAAAGGTCGCTGTGAAAACGGGCACAGAAGGGTACAGCTTTGCTGAATCCATCGCCTCAAAATATGGTTTTACCATTGTTCCATTCGATGATTCTTCGCAAATGTATGATGATGTGAAAACTGGAAACTCGGTCGCATGTTTTGAGGATGAACCTGTCCTAAAATTTGGGATAAAACAGAATAACGGTCTGAAAACCGTTACCGATAGAGAAGACGGAGCTTCCTATGGTTTTGCGGTAAGCAAGGGGAAGAATCAAGAACTACTAAAGATGTTTAATGAAGGATTAGTGAATATCAAGGCTAACGGTGAATTTAAGCGCATTACCGAGGAATATGTTGGAGAGAATGCCACTGTCGCAAACCAGGGTCGTTGGGAATTAGTTCAAAAATCTCTACCTGTGCTCTTCAAAGGTATGGGGAAAACACTCTTGTATACGATTATTTCGCTGTTTTTCGCCTTTATCATCGGCTTGATTTTTGCTTTTATGAAAGTGGGTCAAAATAAGTTTCTTCGTGTTGTTGCTACTGTATTTGTGGATATTTTCCGCGGGATACCGTTGATCGTCCTGGCATTCTTTATTTATTTCGGGATTCCTCAGGCGATGGGCTTCACCATGCCACTGTTCTTGGCCGCCATTTTGACGTTGAGTCTAAATGCAGGAGCGTACGTAACGGAAATTATTCGCGGGGGTATTCAATCGATTGATCGTGGACAGATGGAAGCAGCCCGTTCATTGGGACTTCCTTATCGCAAAGCGATGATAAAGATTGTAATCCCTCAGGCCATACGGGTTATGATTCCTTCATTTATTAATCAGATGGTTATTACATTGAAAGATACGTCGATCTTGTCCGTCATTGGCCTGGTGGAGTTGACGCAATCCGGTAAGATTGTCATCGCAAGAACATTCGCCTCTTTCGACATTTGGTTGACTGTTGCGATTATGTACCTGATTGTTATCATCACATTGACTAAAATTGCTGACTACCTGGAGGTGAGGGTTCGTCGTGGGTAAAATTAAAGTAGAAGGATTAAAGAAAAGTTTTGGCACGAATCATGTGCTGAAGGGCATCGATATATCGGTCAACGAAGGTGAAGTTGTCTGTGTCATTGGACCTTCAGGTTCAGGTAAAAGTACGTTTTTGCGTTGTATTAACCAGCTAGATGAGATCACAGCTGGACGGGTTATCGTAGATGATCGGGATCTAAATGATCCCAAAACGAACATTAACAAAGCTCGCGAGAACATAGGTATGGTATTTCAGCACTTTAACCTGTTTCCTCATTTCAGCGTGCTCAAAAATATTATGTTTGCCCCCAGAGAACTTGGGATTTTAAAAGAACAGGAAGCACGCGACACGGCACTTCGTTTACTGGATCGGGTTGGGTTGTCGGATAAAGCAGACAGCTATCCCAACCAACTTTCGGGCGGACAAAAACAGCGCGTAGCAATCGCTCGTGCGCTTGCCATGAATCCGGACGTTATGTTATTCGATGAACCAACTTCGGCGCTCGACCCCGAGATGGTAGGGGAAGTACTTGGTGTAATGAAAGATCTTGCGAGCGAAGGTATGACGATGATTATCGTGACCCATGAAATGGGGTTTGCCCGTGAAGTTGCGGATCGGGTTGTTTTCATGGATGGTGGATATGTTGTAGAGCAGGGCACGCCTGTTGAAATATTCGGAAATCCAAAAAATGAACGGACGATCAGCTTCTTGGAGAAAGTACTCTAAAAAGCCAAATCAAAACCCCTTCAAGATCATTTCTTGAGGGGGTTTTTGGTGTGCATTTAATTAGAATGGGTCATTGCCCGTAGACGTTTTACATCTTCTCTTGGCGGATAACCAAACATGCGAGAATATTCACGACTGAATTGTGAAGGGCTCTCATAGCCGACCTGGAAAGCGACATCAGCAGCATCCGTCGATTCAGACAATAACAGACGCCTTGCTTCTTGCAGTCTTAATTGTTTTTGGAACTGAATAGGACTCATTGCGGTAACCTCTTTGAAGTGTCTATGAAGTGAAGCCACGCTCATTTTTCCAATCTCTGCAAGCTCCTCAATCCGAAATGTTTGATTATAACTACTCACAATCCGTTCAATCACATCTCGGATGCGGTACGTAGCACTTCCTTCAAGTGCAATCTGCTCTAACATTCCTCCATGCTCACCTTCAAGAACTCTGTAGAGAATTTCCTTAATATAAAGAGGGGCCAGTATCGAAATATCCTTTGGTTTATCCAACAATCGGACTAATCGAATTATGGCATCCAACATCGTTAACTCCGTCGGGCTGACATATATGCCTCGTTTGGCACTTTCCTTCCGCCTTCCTCGCAATTCGGTATCGCGTAATACATCGAGCACTTGCTCCGGCGTAAATACAAGATTTAGAGCCAAATAGGGAGCGGCTGAGGAAGCCTCAACCACTTGTGCGGTAACCGGAAGGTCCAAGGAGGCCACAAGATAATCGGCTGGACTGTATCTGAAGCGCTCCTCGGCCAGCCATACATCTTTTGCACCTTGAACAATAATGCACAAGGACGGTTTGTAAACAGCATGCTTTGGACCGGTCACTGTTGAGCGACGAATAAAAAATAAAGAAGGAATCGTAGTTTCATTTAAACCTTCGTGTTCTGAATATTGCTGAATAACACGGGCAAGATCTTCCTGTTGTTTATATATGGGCTTAGACATAATATCCTCCTTACTCCTTCAACGGAATAGCCCAATTATAAACCATGAAGATCCCATATATAAATGGTCTTGAGAAGATTAGGCAATCATTTGCGATGAATTGGTTATCGGCCATTAATTCATTTGGTGCATAATTGGATGATAGAGACACGGCAACAGCCTTACTTTTTTAGAGAGGAGAATCAGAATGAAAAATCGTTCTCTTGTTATTAACGAAATGCGTTCTGCTTGGAGGTCAGAATTTGTTTACACGGATTAAAAATCTGTTTGAGATAAAAGGATATCGTTTGTTCATCATTTGCATTCTGCTGGTCGGTATAGGTATTTCAATTACGCAACCTTATTTATCCTTGTATGCTACGGAAGTTTTGGGAATGAGCATGGGAACCTTTGGCGTTTTTATGGCAGTAAGTTCATTAGGTGGAGTACTGGTCAACTCGCTTATTGCCAAACGGTCAGATCGCGGTTTGGATCGAAAATGGTTAATTATTTTGGCAATGCTATCGTCTGCGTTGGGATACGCTTCATATTTGGTGTTTGATCAGTTCATTATTCTGTTGGTTGTCATTACTTTTTTTAGTGGATTAGGCGCACCTGCGATGCCGCAAATCTACGCCTATGCACAGGAATCGTCAGTAGCAAGTCAAAACAATGATAAAACGTTCGCGATGTCTATATTACGTTCACTTGTGTCCTTAGGCTTCCTGATTGGACCACTTGTCGGTACAGTCATATTGGGTGTACTTGGATATAAGGGTCTCTTTCTGGTCACGTCCGCTATCTATATTACCATCGCATGTCTTGTTTTCTTTTTTTTACAAAGACGAAAATCGGTCCAACAAAATAAGGATAAAGTAAAAAGCGCACACACTTCATCGCTGAAAAACAAAAAAATCATGCTGCCGTTTATCGCCTTTATCTTCCTGTTTGCTGTAAATGCGATGAATACCATCAACACACCGTTGTTTATTGTTCATGAGCTTCAGGGTACACCGATGGAAGTTGGATTGGTCGTTAGTATCTCTGCTTGTTTGGAGATCCCCATTATGCTTGTATTAGGTTCCTTGGGCAAGAAGATATCAAACCACACTTTGTTGATCATCGGTTGTTTTGTGGGGCTTTTTTATTACGCCATCTTAAGTCTATCCACCCATTCCTGGCAGCTTATCGCGGCGCAGCTCCTGCAGGCAATATATGTAGCCATTGTGATGGGGAACGGACTAAGCTATTTCACGGATTTGTTGCCTCATTCACCGGGACAGTCCACGACCCTCTATTACAATGGCTCTATTATTGGTCGTCTTGTGGGAAATATGGGCGGCGGTATTCTTGCCCAAATCATCGGATTTCGTCATGTGTACTGGATGTGTATCGCGATCATGGTTTTCTCTGTGTTGATCCTATGGGCGACAAGGGTTCATTCAAAAGTCAAACCAACAGCAGGACACTCCGTGTAGTTCTTATTGCTACATTTCCATTTTCAAAAGAAAGAGGCTGGCAGGTATTCACTCAGGTGAATCTTGTTTAGGTTTCTTTTCCATCTGCGATGGCCTTCTCGGCCGTCGCATAAACCAACCGGTTACGAACCAGGGAGGGCAGGAATTTTAGATAAAAAAAGCTGACGGCGATCGTGCAGAATGCCAGTGTGTAATGAAGCCAGGTGACCGATAACCAGACTGGAAAGGCGAGAGCGATACCTCCCAAAGCCAGTGAGTGCCCAAGCATCATGATCGGCTCGATCAATGAATTGACTCGCCCCATATTTTGCGGGGGAACAAGCTCCGGCATCCAACTGCCCAGCGCAATGTTAATGGGGGCTATGGCGATTCCCGCCAACAGGATGAGAAAAAGATAGACTTCGATCCGCACGGTTATTCCAAGTCCTCCGATGAGCAGGCTGGAAATGAACAACCCGGATATTAGAATCGGAGTTCTGGTGAAGCGGCGGATGAAGTGAGGAGCGATGATGCTGCCAATCAGAAAGCCGATCCCCAGAAAGACAGTAATGAGCGAAGAATGAACGACGTAATTGTCGGGGCTTAGCTTGTATTTCATGGTGAAGATGGGGAGTACAGAGAAGACACCGTTTACAATACCGAAAAACAGAAATCCACTAATCAGTACGAGAAGCAATCGATTCTCGGCAATATACCGAAGGCCATGCCAGAAATCCTTAAAAAGAAGTGATAGCCGTAGTTCCCGAATAGAGGTTCTTCCGTTGGGGATACGGGCACGTTCGGGGAAATCTCCCCAGGCTAACAGAAGACCAGAGATCAGGAAACTGACACAATCGATGATAAAGGCACCTTTAATGCCGATAAAATGATAGGCTGCTGCGCCCAAGCTCATACCAAAGAGCATAAACATCCCCATGATCATCTGATTGAGGCCAGAAGCCTGAACATATTGGTCCTGATCAATGCTGCCTTGCAGCAATCCCATTTCTGCTGGGCCAAAAAATTTGGATATCGAACTGCGTAAAAAGAGCATTAAAAAGCAGAAGAACAGCATGTCATAATGAACAAATAATAGCAGCAGCAGGGTAAGTGCTGCCCTGATCCAGTCACTGTAGGCCGCAATATGCTTGCGGTCGAATCGGTCAGCGATGACACCGACGATCCAGAACACAGCCAAAGTAGGCAATGAGTACATCAGCTCAGCCATCGTAGCGAGTGACGGGCGCTCACTGTACCTGTCTACCAAATAAAAGGCGAATGCCATATTTCCAATCACGGTTCCTAGCTGTGACGCAAAAGCCGCAATGAACAGCTTACAGAACGTTGGATTACGAAAAAGCGACTTCATTCCTTTTCCCCCTAATCTTACGTTTCTTTGATAGATACTGGATGGAGCAGACTCTTCAAATAAAGCATCAGTGCCTCATATTGCATCCGAGTGTTCGCTTTTTCAGGACCAATTGTGATGTAGTGGGTCATAATTCCCTCCTGAAAGGAAGCTGTGAGTCTCGAGATATCCATGATGTCCATGACAGGTGAGAACTCTTCACGTTCCACACCGATCCGAAGCAGCTCCGCAAACTGTGCGATTCCCTTTTCATATCGTTCAAGAAGTAGCTTGTGGCGTGGCTCATCGCGCCACCCGACCAGAAAGTACTCATAGAACGCAGGCATCAATCCTCCGTGGGGAGAACGATGGAGCTCATGCAACTGCTGGGAGTAAATCGTAGTCACCATTTCCCATATGGAGGAAGAGGACTCCATTAACTGATTGATATACAGTTCATAATCTGCATCCTGATAATCCAGTAATGCTTCGAAAATATCCTCTTTGGTCTGATAATACAAGTAAATCCAGCCTCGGCTCATTCCAGTTTCCTGAATGATATCCTTTAACGTCGCTGCACCATAACCCTTTTCGGTAAACACCCGCTTGGCTGCTTCAAGTATTTGCAGATTTCTCCGTTCTTTTTGAGTATCTGTTAGTCTGGGTGACATTTCACCACTTCCTTCCCGTTTTATCAAAATGAACCTCGTGTCATTTTAATAATAATGACACAAGGTTCATTTTGCAATAGAAAAAAATAATCAACGCAAGAAAAATTCTTCAAGTGCGTTGATTATTTTTATATCACTCATCCAAATTGAAATTCTTCAACGAATAAGTAGTCATTTGCATGTTTTTGGTGTAGTCAATTTGAAAGATACAGGAATATATCACGTTTAATACGTAATCAAAGGCAATTTGTGATGAAAACGTACCGATCTTTGCATGTTTTGTTTCGTCATTCGGCACCTGGATACAGATCGTACTCATCTTGGCCAACTCACTTTGATGATTAGCGGTAATCGTAATAAATGGAATTTTTTCACGCGAGAAATGTTGGGCTGCCTTTAGGAAAATGGGCGATTTTTCATGATAGGTCAAAAAAATGGCGCAATCCTGTGGGGTAAGATTTATGGTGTGATAGGCCCATTCAGATAGCTCTGTTGTGATCACGACGTATTTATTGATTTTAATCAATTTATTCTGAAAGCTCTTCGCGCGGATTTGAGAATCCCCCAACGCATAGATGAATATTCGTTTAGCCTGATCGAGCAAATGGGCTGCTTCTGTTAGAGAGGCTTCATCCATAAAAGCAAAGTTTTTCTCAATCGTTTCTTTCATTAGTTCAGCAATATCTTTTGCCACTTGGAGCGAAGATTCACCTAGAGCGAAGGGGTAATTGGGATCGATATTGGAGATGTTCTGAGCATCCTGCTGAAACTCTCGAGCTAGCTTAATGCTGAACTCCTTAAACCCCGAAAGTCCAAGCTTATGAGTTAGGCGGTTGATGGCAGAATGTGAGGTGTATGTAGCTTTGGCAAGCTCTTGAATATTCAAGTGAAGCATTAGCTCCTTATGAGTCAGAATATAAGAAGCGATGCTTTTTTCATTTGGTGTAAAGTGGTTCATATCAGCTAATTGGGTCAAAATTTTCAACAGGTTCACCCCGGATTCATTGAAATAACGTTGATGTAGAGCGTCCAGTAAACATTTTGTTTAAAAAGAGGGCATCAGAAATACGAATTATTGGTCTAATGTACCGTAATTTCTTCAAAGCTCCTCCGGAGGATTTTCTTCTTCTATAATAAATGAAAAAGAGCCTAAGGGGGAATTCATATGTTAACCATCGGTTACATTGGCAATGGCAAAAGTACAAATCGTTATCATCTTCCTTTTTCATTGAATCGGGATCATTTGAAAGTAAAAACGATATATGCCCGTCATCCGGAAAAAACAGAATGGGAGAAATCTCCTGGAGTTCTGTATACAGATGATCTTGCAGCTTTAATGAATGACGATGACATTCAGTTGGTCGTGGTCTGTACACATACCGAATCCCATTATGAGTATGCAAAGATGGCACTCGATCACGGAAAACATGTACTTGTTGAAAAACCTTTTATGTTGACCAAAGAAGAAGCCGAATCCATTTTCCAGTACGCCAAAGAAAAAAATCTATTGATTCAATGTTATCAGAACCGACGATATGATTCGGATTTTCTGACGACCAAGAAAGTGATTGAGTCAGGAAAGCTTGGCGATTTGCTGGAAGTGGAGATGCATTACGATTATTATCGACCAGAGATCCCGAATGCTACCACCCATTTTTCCAAATACAAAAGTTATTTATACGGGCACGGTGTTCACACCATTGATCAAGTATTATCCTATTTCGGGCAACCGGACAAGATACATTACGATGTTCGTCAATTGCTGGGTCCTGGCAGAATGAATGATTATTTCGATCTGGACTTTTATTACGCTTCGCTGAAAGTATCAGTCAAATCTAGCTTTTTCCGCTTAAAGCCCCGCCCGAGTTTTGTAGTATACGGCAAAAAGGGAGTATTCGTAAAACAAACTGAGGATCGTCAAGAGGAACATCTGAAGTTATTTTACCTTCCCAAAGGACATCCCGATTTTGGTAAGGATTTGCCTCAGCACTATGGCGTACTGACGTATCTGGATGACGCAGGAATATACCATGAAGAAAAAGTGATCTCTGAACAAGGCGATTATGCAAGAGTGTATGACGATATCTATGAAGCCATCAACCATGGCAAAGAAAAAGTGATTCAAGACCAAGAAACGATCGCGGTTATGGAAATATTGGAAAAAGGTATGGAGGAGTGTAACTAATATGAAACTCGGAATTGTCGGAGCTGGAATGATTGTAAGGGATCTATTAAGCTTTATTCATGAAATTCCTGCGATTACGTTGGAGGCCATCTGTTCCAGACCTGGTCATCAGGATAAATTGCTAACTCTGCAAGAACAGTATGGTATTGCACAAATATATTCGAAGTACAGCGATATGATTGCAAATGATGATGTGGATACGATCTATATCGGACTTCCAAATCATCTTCATTATGCATATGCCAAAGAAGCGTTACTGGGCGGCAAACATGTTATCTGTGAGAAGCCGTTCACTTCCAACCTGCAAGAATTTCTTGAACTTAAAGAGATTGCCCAGCAAAAACAGCTGGTCTTGGTCGAAGCCATCACAAACCAATATTTGAAGAACTATTTGTCCATGAAGGAGAATCTGCCCAAACTGGGTGACATCAAAATCGTGGAGTGTAACTATTCCCAATATTCATCCCGCTATGCGGCTTTTCAGGCTGGAGAAGTGCTGCCAGCATTTAATCCGGAAATGTCTGGTGGAGCCTTGATGGATATTAATTTGTATAATATTCATCTAGTTGTAGGACTTTTCGGGAGCCCGAAGAAGGTGGAATACTGGGCCAACATGGAACGCGGGATTGACACTTCAGGTATGTTGCTTTTGGACTACGGTGAGTTCAAGTGTGTTTGCATAGGCTCCAAAGACAGCACAGCCCCCAATGCAATGAACATCCAGGGTAATAAAGGATATATCCATATGACGAGCTCGGCCAACAAATGTGAATCCTTTGATCTTGCGCTTCATAAGGAAACGCCGATTCGGGTAGATGATAAGGATCATCCTCATCGCATGTATGACGAGTTTGTTGAATTCGAGCGTATGATTTGTGAACAAGATTTGGAGAAAGTCACAGTTATGCTTGAGCATAGCGAGAAGGTAATGGATGTTATTGAACAAGCCAAACAATCCGCAAATCTTGTATTTGGACCTGATCGATAATATATTCTGAAATTCCAGTATGATTGTATCTTTTTGTGCATTTCCCAAGATGACTGTGTTAAAATGCGGTGAAAGATATAAAAATTCATTTGTCAGTGAACCAATAACAGTCTTCTTGGGGAGTATTTAATGATAACGATTAAAGACGTAGCAAAGTTAGCGGGTGTCGCGAGTTCAACCGTATCCTATGTACTCAATGGCAAAAAACATGTAAGTGAGCAGACAAGACAGAAAGTACTTGCAGCATCAAGTGAGCTTAATTACATCAAGCATGGAGCCGCATCCGAATTAAAGCGAAAAAACACACAAACGATTGGTGTTATTGTTCATGATATGTCCGTTCCCTATTTTTCCGACTTGGTGAGTGGGATTGAATCCAGCGCCATAAGTCAGGGATATGACCTGATCGTATGCAGTTCTTTAGGCGGAGAGCGATCGACAGCCGCACGCTTTATCAGGGAGAGAAGGCTGGACGGCGTGATTGTAATCGCTGAAAATATTGAAGATGAGTTGTTGTTGCAGGCTGCCGAAACGGGATTTCCTATTATTGTGATGGACCGGGAACTCCATAGTGAGCATATTGTAAATGTTCTGATGGATGATGAGCAGGGTGGTTATATGGCAACTCGCTTCCTGCTGGATAAAGGTCACCGCGCAATAGCCTATATTAGTGGGCCTTTAAGTTCGGATTGTAATCTGATGCGGTATCAGGGTTATCTGAGAGCTATGCATGAAGCTGGGGTGGAAGAGAATGAGAATTGGAGACTTGGCGGCCAATTTCTGAAAACAGGTGGCTACAAAGCAGCCAAGTTGCTAATGGAGGGAAAGCTTCCAACGGCAGTCTTTTTTGCGAATGATGAAATGGCCATTGGAGGCTTAGAGGCTTTTAAAGAACATCAGGTCTCCATACCCGAAGATCTATCCATTATTGGATTTGATAACATTCATGTATCCGAATACTTAAATCCACCTCTTACTACTTTTCGACAACCCAAAACAGATGCAGGCTCCTTTGCTGGACATGTACTCATTCAAATGTTAAAAGGAGAAGCTGTTGAGTCTACTTATAGGATCAATATACAGTGTGTCGAACGTGACTCTGTTTCGCAGATGATCCTTTCTGAACGATGAGTGCACATACATTTTCAATGAACACCCCTACAGCCCTAATCACGGGCTGTTTTTCTTTTCATAAGAAATTATCCTCTTAGATCTTCTGAGACTGTAAAAAAGGTATATCGTCTCATTTAAATGGGAATCATCCCAAAAGCATTGATTTCCGTTTCCTGTTATTCTATTATTAAAAGCTAAAAAGGCGGGACTATTCATGTCCATGAGAAACGGAAAGATAATCAAAGCACCACAAGAGCTGGAACGTGCACCAGATAAGCAAGGAAGCTTAAAGCAGAATGGATTATCCGTCATTCAATTCTGTTTGCATACACAGGGGACAACAGGTTCCTATTTTCTTAAAGATCACATGTTGTTGTTCGTTATATCGGGTGTGTATACGGTTCGATTCAAGGATCAGGAGTACACTGTGCGCAGTAATGAAATGGTGTTTCTTCACAAATCGATTCGTATTGATTACATAAAGTCGGGTGAACCCGGCTCTGAATTTATGCTGGATTATATGATGTTTTTCCTGAATGAAAGTATGCTCGAGGAGTTTGTTCAGTTTTCTGGCTTCAAACCGATAAGTAGCGTGAATGAAATCACTCCGGTGTCCATTATTCAGATCAATGAACTCACTCGCTCTTATATTGCGTCATTGAAACCCTATTTCGAAAATCCAGACAAGGTACAAGATGGACTGATCCGGCTTAAATTCATGGAACTTCTGTTTCATCTGGCGCAAGCCAATGAACAATTCTTACACCAACTACTGCAACCGAATCATAATCAAAACAGTAACTTCGGCAAAATAATGGAGGAGAATATCACGAATCCCATCTCCATAAGCGATTTGGCTTATTTGTCCGGCAGAAGCCTGTCTACCTTCAAGAGGGATTTTCAGACGCTATACCACACTTCACCCTTGAAGTGGATTCGTAATCAGAGGCTGGATAAAGCCAAGAAACTGTTGGCCGAGACGTCTCTGTCCGTCACCGACGTCTGTTTCTCAACAGGTTTCGAAAACGTTGCCCATTTTTCCAAAGTGTTTAAGTTACAGTTCGGGCTTCCGCCCTCGGAGTTTAGACAGCAATGCAAACGAAATTCGAGACAAATGAGCTAAATAAACAAATCCAATGAGCTTAGCAGCAAAGAAATGCATCTATTTTCTTGTTATTCTTGACACATGCGTTACAACGTTGTCTCAACCTAAATGTCTGAGGAGGATTAACCAATGGAATATGTGAAATTAGGAAATACAGGCATGGATGTATCTCGACTTTGTCTTGGCTGCATGGGATTTGGTGAACCGGGACGAGGGTTTCATCAATGGGTGTTGGATGAAGAGAAAAGTCGTCCCGTCATTCAGAAAGCCTTGGAGTTAGGCATTAATTTCTTTGATACAGCAAATGTATATGCTGGTGGAACCAGTGAGGAGATTCTGGGTCGGGCTCTCAAGGACTACGCTAATCGAGATGAAATTGTCCTTGCGACAAAAGTGTTTTCCCGCATGCATGATGGTCCCAATGGCGCTGGACTTTCTCGAAAGGCAATTATGAGTGAGATCGACAAGAGCCTCAAGAGGCTGGGAACGGACTATGTGGATCTGTATCAAATTCACCGCTGGGACAACCATACCCCTATTGAAGAGACCATGGAAGCATTACATGATGTGGTGAAGGCAGGGAAGGCAAGATATATTGGTGCTTCTGCCATGTCAGCATGGCAATTTCAAAAGGCTTTATATGTCGCTGAGAGAAATGGATGGACCCGCTTTGTATCGATGCAGAACCACTATAACCTGATCTACCGTGAAGAGGAAAGAGAAATGATGCCTCTTTGTCAGGAAGAGAAAATCGGTGTGATTCCTTACAGTCCACTTGCTTCTGGCCGGTTGACCAGAGATTGGCAGGAAACAACACAACGTTCCGAAACGGATCAGGTTCAAAAAGCTAAATACGATGCGACAGCCAGCACCGATCAATTGGTAGTAGAGCGGGTTGCAGAAATCGCAGAAAAACGCGGCGTTCCCCGGGTACAAATCGCTCTTGCCTGGTTGCTGCACAAGAATCCGGTTACAGCTCCGATTATTGGCGCTACGAAGACATCCCATCTCGAAAATGCAGCTGAAGCTATATCGATTGCGTTAACATCAGAAGAAATGGCTTGTCTGGAAGAGCCGTATGTGCCTCATCCGGTATATGGACTTAATGTTGGATTTAAGTAATGTAAGAAGAAGAACCAATCCGGAAAGCGGATTGGTTTTTTTGAGCAGAACAACAGAGAAAACAGACTAATTCTTTCTTTGTTGTTGTTTGATCTCATTACTCGAATTCCGAAAATCCTTAGGCGTTTGGTTTTGATGTTTTTTGAAAGACTGAATGAAGTTATTTACATGGTTAAAACCAACCCTATGAGCTATTTCAGTTACTGTATAATCGGTTGAAATTAATAACTCCATGCTCTTTTTGATCCGGTACTTAATTAAGTAATCATACGGTGTCATATGAATGGTCTTCTTAAAACTCCGGGTGCACTCCGAGATGCTCAGATGTGCTGTATCAGCAATTTCTTGCAGTGTGATATTCGTTGAATACTGTTGATGGATAAAGCTGAGCATGAGTTGAAGCCGCTCTTGCTGAAGCTTTACATATTTGGGCGCCTCCTCGGAGGGGAGCGTAATATTATGAATCAAAATTAACCATAATTGTACGGTTTTGATCGAAACCTCATATTCCCAACCCCACTTTTTTGTCATATCAAATCTCTTTTTCATATCCCATAACATATCTAGCACAATCTGTTGCCATTCTACATCGCCCTTGATTACCAGCGACACCAAGGAAGAGTCTGTATAAGGTAAAACATAATTTTTCTCCATGGCACTATCTGCGTAGAAGGCTAACAGCTTTTCAGGGAAATTAAAACTCACATATTGACCGTTGTGGGTGAGATGCGTTGTAACATGCAGGACTCCCTTATTAATTAGGATAGCTTGACCCGCCAGTAATTCATGATCAATACCGTTTACCTGTATAACCAACCTTCCTTGAGTTACCAATGTAATCTGTAGTTCTTCATGCCAATGCAAGTCATTAAATCCTCTACCTTCAGGAATAATTTTCTCGGAATTAGCTGTGTACATAATGTATGGGAACGAAGCATCAGGGAAAAGAATCGTCTCGTGAAGCTGCTTTGACATTTAAATGTGTCCTTTCGAATGATGATATTTATATATAATATAGCGATATTATTACACAATTAAAACATTAACGATGATATTATTATATCCAATCTTTGTTTTATCACTATAATCCTGTGCACAGAATTTGGATAGAACATGTTGAAGGAGTAAGTATGAAAATGAATAAATTGTTGTATCCACCTCATCCGTACCTGTTGCTTTTTATCAGCATTTTGTCCATCTCAATATCTTCCATATTGATAAAGTCCTCAGACACGCCAACCTCTGTAGCTGGGATGTACAGATTGTTCATAACCGTAATACTAATGCTTCCTTTTGTACCTTGGAAAAGTCTTCGAAACCTTAAGATGAGCAAAAAAGATTGGAGTGTTGTGTTGTTAGCGGGGCTCTTTCTCGGGTTGCATTTCTTATTCTGGATGGAGTCATTGGTGCATACCTCTGTTGCAAGTTCCATGGTCATTTTATCGTTGCAGCCCTTATTTGTAATGTTGGGGTCATACTTCATCTTCAAGGAACAAGCAAACATGGTTACGATTCTGTGTTTGGCCACTGCTCTTGCAGGATCAGTCATTATCGCATGGGGTGACATCGGAGTATCAAGAGAGGCACTGATCGGAGATGGATTATCTTTATTGGGTACCATCGCGGTTTCGGCATATATGCTTGCTGGACAAAAAGTCAGTCACAAAATCGATGCAAATGTGTACAGCGTTATTGTTTTCTTCCTTGCGGGGAGTGTCTTGCTTATCTACAGTCTATTCAATCATATCTCCCTGACCGGATATAACACTTCAGATTGGATGTATTTCTTGTTGCTTGCCATAATCCCAACCATTTTTGGACAATTTCTTATTAATTTATTATTGAAATCTTTAGGAGCAACAACGGTTTCTGTAGGCATTATTGGAGAGCCTGTTCTTGCGATCATACTCGCTTTTGTATTTCTGGGAGAAACCATCTCTCTGTTTCAGTTCATAGGCGGAATGATGACTGTAATCGGCATGGGGGTGTATTTTTGGGCAAAATCCTGGCGATACACCGTTTCTGAAGTTCGAACTTGACGTGAATTTATACAACTAAAACGATAAGACAAGTAGAAGGGGAGAAAATATATATGGCTACTATTGATGATTTTTTGAAACTGGATATTCGTATCGGAACCGTCACAAAAGCTGAGTTTTTTGCAGAAGCGAAAGTACCTGCGATCAAACTTGAAATTGATTTTGGAGAAGAAATTGGAATAAAAAGGTCTAGTGCACAAATTACCAAAAGATATGCAGCCGAGGAACTGATCGGGAAACAAGTCATAGGGGTAGTCAACTTTCCACCGCGCCGGATAGCCGGATTTAAATCAGAAGTATTGGTTCTGGGAGGAATACCCGAAAAAGGGGATGTCGTTCTGTTAAAAGCTGATATTGAGCTGCCTGACGGAACACCGATTGGATAATAGATCATATTGTCATATTGGCGTAACAGACAACGGGTAAGATGGCTATCGAGGTGATTGAATTTGAAGAAAATATCAACCAAATCGAGTTGGCCTATCGGAAAAAATGTGTTACTCTCGGCGGTCATTTTGATTGCACTAGCTGGATGCAGGATTATTCGGAGTGGTATGCCAAAGTGGAACATACCGCAGCTGATCTGAATTCACTCTATGACACGATAACCAAAGAGATCAGGACAGTAGACCAGACAACCCCCATCATTGTGGATTCGGGGCTCTACGCAACACCTTGGGCCTTTACGTATTTGAAGCCGATTGATGATCCTAACGTGCTGTATGCTTTTCATATGTATGAGCCTTATGAGATGACAAGCCAGAACAAGAAAAAAGGATTTACGTATTCTTATCCGGGGAGCGTAAAGGTAGGAGACGATGAGACGGAAAAAGAGTTTAACCGTCAAGCTCTGAAACAATTTGTCGAGCCTGTCGCCGAGTGGGCTTCTGATCATAACATACCTGCGAACCGGATTATAGTTTCCGAATTCGGAACGAACCGAATGGTTCAAGGTGCAGATCGCTACATTGCGGATCTGATATCTTTCTTTAATGAATACGGATGGCATTGGGCTTTCTATGCATTTCGTGAAGATACATGGGATGGGATGGACTATGAATTAGGCAGTGAGAAGCCAAACTGGAAGTATTGGGATGCCATTGAAAAAGAAGAGCAGCCTGCACATGGTTTGGCAGACAATCCGATTTGGAATGAGATAAAAGCAAGTCTGACGAATTGAAAAAGAGAAGAGAAGGATCACCAATGCATTCTCACTTGTTCTACTAAAGCTAGAATGCAGAACAGCCTCCGAAAAATTATTCGGGGGCTGTTCTCAATTTTAAGTTCATTCTGATGATGAATTCTGGAATAACTAGCAGCAAAGCAATAGAGCCATAAATACTTATAGTGTAGCTTGTAACATAAGCCAACCCGAATCCCAGATGAAAAAGGGATGTGATGAGGTGAATCAACATGTTCGTGAAGCAAAAGGCATAACTTCGAATCATCCAGTTCCGGTGTTGAACCATTCGCTTCTGTTTAATCTGAATGAGAGCGGTAATCGTAATGAATAGCCAGATGATATTAAGCGCATTGAAACCGATACTGCTTATTTTCCCTCCAGTAGCGTAAGGGGCCATATAACCGGAAGTCAGTACAACAAGCGCTACGGACACAATGTAAACATAACCGTTTATACGGTGGAACCTGCGGCTCTTTTCAAAAATTCGATTAGAGAAGTTGAGCAATCCAGACGCCATGGCCAAACATGCAAACGCAACATGAACGTACATGACATTCAGCCAGATCGGAAGATGAAGCTCGCGCTTCGAACCGGTCTTATGGCTTAAAAAGCTTGAAGCTTCTGGGTCTATCCAATAGTTCTTCACTAGTGCATACACAACAAATAAAATACTGACGCAGGCTAGCCATCCGTATAACGCTCCTTGTTTCTTCATATCAAACTACAACCCCCGAAACTCTTTTTTGTGCACATAGCTAACCAGGCTAGTTTATTCGTTTTCCTGTTAATTTGGAAGCAGGAAGAAGGCCAGCCTTAGCGATTCCATTCATTTGATCTCCATCCACGGCAACTTCGAATTTCAGATTCAAACGCATAGGTTTGGTAATTGACAGGCTCCAGGTCAACTTGTTGTCGCAGAGTACAGGGTTCAAAAATGGGATTGTTTCGTTACCTTGTGTTGCTGTGCCCTGGATCACATCGGAAATTGTCTTTATGTAGAGTTTGACCTCCAGTTTACCGACAGGTGTAGCGATTGTTGCGTCCCAATTCCCATCAAAGACGGTTGTCTGAGTTTTCTCATTAAGCGATATGCCAGAGGTCACTACCGTTTGATTCATTACAATGTTCGGTTCGTTGTCCGTCAACGACTTGTGAGTGCTGGGTGCAATGCCTTTTGCTCTCCAAACGGTTCCTCTTCGCTCATACTCAAACAACTGCTCTATCTCGTGTGCGATACGTGGCCCTAGTTCACGTTCGACCAGATACAACGCAACATCAAGCCCCGAGGTTACACCGCCGCCAGTAACCAGATTACCATCATCCACTACGCGTGCCGGGACAGGAATTGCCCCAGCCGCACCAAGTAAATCCATACCCAAACGATGTGTTACAGCAGATCTTCCTTCCAGGAGTCCTCCCATAGCTAACAAGAGGGAACCACCGCAGACTGTAGCGACTAAGATGTCTTTGTGTTCGAGAGCTGTCTTGATCATTGTAGTCAATTCCGTATTCATGGCTTTACCAAGAATGGCAGGAATCGAGTCTGGAGCATCTCCTTCAACATTACCGGCTGCACCAGGCACAAGGATGATACCCCCACGTTCCGGGTCAAGAGTGTTGTTCGCTTCAATTGTCAAACCATTCATACCACTAGTCACTGGTCTTGGACCTTCAGCCGTGACCATCTCTACTCTTACGGCGTTGTCGGTATGCATGGAAGCGGCGCAAAATACTTCGTAAGGTGCAACGGCATCCAATAGGTCGAAGCCATCAAATAACACGATTTGAACAGTTAACATTTCATCCAACCCCTTATCTTTATTTCGTCAAAAGATTCTTCAGCATGTGATATCTTCACGTCAATTTAGCCTTTAGCCATTCGACTGGACGAATTAGAATATAAGTCGTCCGTACTCACAGTTAGAATCGTAACAAACGAATATCTCAAAGGAAGTCCTAGAAAGGTCACAAAACTATAAACAAATCATCACAGAATTTAGTCTCGACTTGGTACAGGAAGAAAAAATGATAAACTAGATGGCAGAGGTGGGATAAGCATGAGTATGTATCATACGATACTTGTTGTAGATGATGATCAGAGCATCGTCGAGCTATTAATGGACTTTCTAGAGAATGACCAATTTCACGTAAAGACTGCTTGTGATACGGAACAAGCTTGGGCAATACTGCAACAGCATTCCATTGATTGCATTGTACTGGACATTATGATGCCGGGACAAAACGGATTTGAGCTATGCCGTCGAATTCGAGGGGACAGCAATGTTCCAATCCTTTTCTTGAGTGCTCGCAGTGATGATGTGGACAAGATCCGTGGCCTTACGCTCGGAGGAGATGATTATATCGTCAAAACGGCTTCGCCTGGAGAAATTGTTGCCAGAGTGAAAGCCGTTTTGCGGCGCACCATTTCCAGGCAACCCATGGAAGGGAAGATCTTGGATTATGGACGCATCCAGTTAAATCTGACTGCAAGAGAAGTCCTGGTCGAAGGGGGAAAAGTCGAGCTTACACCTAAAGAATATGAGTTGTTGCGATTATTTGCGGAGCACCCGAGGCAGGTTTTCTCCTACGAACAACTGCTTGCAAAGTTTTGGGAAGGTGTAGGCGACAGGCATACCATTCGGGTTCATCTTAGCCGGCTTCGCGAAAAAATTGAATCCGATCCAAACCATCCACAATTCCTCATCAACGTGTGGGGAGTAGGATACCGTTTTGAGGGAGTGTAACATGAGAAAACTCCGTATTCGTACATTTACTATGCTTTGTTTATTCTTCTTGCTTACATTGCCTTGGATCTTTTTTGTCACGGCTCACTTTATGGACACTCAGTCGTTTAGCATCTCTACAAGCCAACAGCAAAATGAAACGCTGCAAAGAAATCTCAGTGAGATGATCCACATGATTGAAATTGGTACGGATAAATGGACGGATACCGGTTGGCAAAACGAACTTCATACCGAGTTGAGCAAAGCAAAGATGGATGTGGAGATTGAGTCTGCGTCCAATTCGGAAATATATCGTTCCAGCCCGAAGCGTCACAGTCGATTCTCGTCGACTGAACAGTTCTCTGTCATAAAGGATGGGGAATTGCTGGGGAGGGTTGTTCTTTATCTGCCTAAATCCAACGGAGGTCCAATGATTGCTGCATTTTTCGGACTGCTGCTTTCTTTCTTTGTGGTTGGAGTTGAAATGAGAAGATTCCTCCTTAAACCTCTTGAGAAAATGAGCGAGGCGGCCAGACAAATTGCAGCAGGACATTGGGAAGTCCAATTACCTAAATCCAGAATCACGGAAATTGCCGAAGTCCGTGATGGATTCGAAGTTATGGTGAAGGGGCTTGAACAATCCCACCGTAAACAAGTGGAGCTTGAGGAAGAACGCAGATTTGTCACCGCAGCCGTTGCACATGATTTACGCACACCGTTGTTTGCCTTGCGGGGGTATTTGGATGGATTGGAACAAGGAATAGCTCAGTCACCGGAGAAAGTCACCCGATATATTGCCGTATGCAAAGAGAAATCGGCTCAATTGGATCGATTGGTTGAGGACCTCTTCACTTTTACAAAAATGGAGTACTTGGAAAGTGAACTTAACACGAGAACGCTAGATTTAACACAGATCCTCCGAAGGTCGATAGAGAGTGTGAGTCCACAAGCTGAGCAGAAACATATTTCTATCTTAAACCAATTAACTGACGGTTGTTTTATTAACGGAGATTCGTATGTATTGGAGCGTGCGATGAACAATATATTGGAGAATGCTGTTAGATATACGCCATCAGGTGGCGCAATAACAGTCCAATGCTGTAAAGACGGCAATAAAATCAGGTTTACTATCCGTGATACCGGACCTGGCTTCTCTTTCGAAGAATTAGAGCGCGTTTTCGAACCTCTGTATCGTGGGGAAACGTCTCGAAGTCGTGCAACTGGAGGCAGTGGATTAGGATTAACGATCTCACAACGAATGATGAAGCAACATGGAGGCGAACTTATGGTAAGTAACCACCCTGACGGTGGAGCAGTTCTGGCAGGATGTTTACCGCTAACTGACCCGAATTAAAAAGATTGGTACACTCCTTGTCTCCTGAGATCTTGGTTGGTTATTTAACACGTATTACGATGGATTTTTGACTTCAGACTGGAAGAGAGGCAACCCTTATCCCAGCTTCCAGTCTGGATATCTCGAGATTATGCTTGATTTGTTAACGTGTTAGATATAATATGTTCATATGTTTAAACTCTTAAACGTAATGGAGTGATTTAAATGCAAGCTATGGTAATTGAGAAATACGGGAAGAATGTTCCCTTGATACAGAAAGAAATGCCTATTCCTCAAATCGGAGATCATGATGTATTGGTGGAAATTCATGCAGCAAGCTTAAATCCGATTGATTTTAAAATAAAAGAGGGCAAGGTAAAGCTCCTGTTGAATTATAAGATGCCACTGATCCTTGGAAATGATTTTTCCGGTGTTGTGTTCAAGGTGGGTAAACAGGTGAACGCTTATAAACCTGGAGATGAGGTATATGGCAGACCCCGTAAGGACCGAATTGGAACTTTGGCGGAATACATTGCTGTCCATGAAGAAGACATCTCGCTGAAGCCCCAAAACTTAAACTTTGAAGAAGCAGCATCCATACCACTGGTAGGACTTACGACATATCAAGCCTTTTACGATATTTTGAACCTTCAGAAAGGCCAAAAAATATTAATTCACGCAGGATCAGGAGGGGTGGGCACGTTCGCCATTCAGTTGGCCAAATTAATGGGAGCTTATGTTGCCACTACTGCCAGCGATAAAGGTTACGAATTGGTCCAATCCCTTGGTGCGGATCGTATCATCAATTATCGTAAAGAAAATTTTGAAGAAATACTGTCGGGATATGATGCGGTGTATGACACACTAGGAGGCAAGGTACTGGAAAAATCCTTTCAAGTACTTAAGCCGAATGGAAAAATAGTTTCCATTTCCGGCTTGCCGAACGCGAGATTCGGGCGAGAAGCCAACTTGGGCTGGTTAAAGACAACACTGTTATCGATTGTGAGCCATAAGATTACAACTCTTGAGAAGAAAAACCAAGCAAGATATCATTTTCTTTTTATGAAACCAAGCGGGGTGCAATTAGAGCGAATAAAGGGTTACTTGGAGGAAGGTCTCATTAAACCGGTTATTGATAAGGTTTATGATTTCAAGGATGCCGGGCAAGCGTTTCAGTATCTTGAAGGTGGAAGTGCGAAAGGAAAGGTTATCGTTAAAATGAAGTAAGAGTTCAATGGAGATGCATACCGTTCTTGTCCGAATTGAGGGCAAGAACGGATACTATATAATTCTCATTCTCTTTATTTTATCGGTATCCAGATTTGAGGCGGCTTGTGAGGTCCTGGATATACTTCAAGTTCAGGTATACCCGCATGCTCGTAAGGGTTGGAAGGGAACCATTCAGAAATAATCTGCTTCCATAAACGCTGCATACTTTCTGGCATCGGACCTTCAACTTCAAAGACACTCCATTTAGAAGCTGGAATTGTGAAGGATGATAACCCTTCAGGCTCTTCACCATCATAAGCCGTAGCAATCCAATATTCCATCTGCTTCTCTTGGATTTCGTTCTGATCCACACAGACGCCTAGCAATCCTTGAATTACACCATTATTCAATTCAAATAAACGATCTTCTGTACCACTCGTATACGCATCCTGCCACATCTTGGCTATGCCTCGTAAGTTTTCCCCATCGATATAAGAGAAAGCCTGCTTAATTCCTACTAATGTAAACGCAGTTTGTTCAACAATTCTGTGATTCATTGGTTCTGCTCCTTTTAGACTTAATTGAATAACCAAACGATTATACGATTTGACAGAAGTACTGTTCTTACGCGCCTCACTGGGAGCAATTCCGTGCTGCCTCCGAAAAGCTTTGGAGAAAGATTCAGGAGTGTCATATCCATACTTGAGCGCCAGATCAATGATTTTGTAATCACTCTGTATCAGTTCGTTTGCTGCCAAGGTTAACCGTCTTCGTCTGATATATTCGGCTACCGTAACATCAGTTAATAAAGCAAATGTACGTTGAAAATGAAAGGGAGAAATATGAGCTTGAGCTGCAATTTGCTCCATAGTCATATTTTCGAGTAAATGTTCTTCCATATAAGCTATAGCTAGCTGTAATGATTCGATCCAGTTCATACGGTTAACCACTCCTTGATTCCTATAATAGATGAAGACTGATTCAAGAACCTGTCATTATGTGCTTTGATTTGTCCGGTTAGAGAAAGAGGAAAGAGTGACCAAATAGACATGAAAAAAGATGACCCCTGATTAATTCAAAGGCCATCTTTTGGCAAACGAAAAAAAAGAATTGAACGAAAAATAACGCTATGATATAATCGTTAGCGCCATTGACAAGCAAAATCAAAGTATGTACTTGTTTTTATCCCTACTTTAATTTTACATCTGGAATTTTGATTTGTCAATGCTCTTTTTCATCCCAAAAATAGGAAAAGGAGTGGTTCGGAGAGATGCAAACAAAAGATTGGCAGCTGGAACAGGAACGTCTAGAGTCTGTAAGGAGCAAACTGCAGGCCAAAATCACAGAATTGGAGCCAGAGGTTGCCGGAATGCGTGACCAGGCTTCGGAAATTCGCAAGCGCTTTTGGGAAGAGGTGACGATCAATACCAGCACCCACGAAGATTTCGAAGAGACCTTCTATACCATTAACCAGCAGTCCGCGGTATTGGCCGAGCGGGAACGGGGTCACATGCGGTTGGCACAGCAATGGAATAACATGAAGCGTTTGCTCCCGTCCCCTTATTTTGGCCGCATCGACTTTCAGGAGAAAGGTCTGGCCCTCCCCGATCAGATCTATATCGGCGTATCTTCTTTTGTCGACGAAGACGGATTGAGCTTTCTGATCTATGATTGGCGTACACCGATCGCGAGCATGTATTACGACTCTTCCCCAGGCGTAGCGTCCTATGTGACACCGATCGGACGAATCGATGGCACAATGGAGCTGAAACGGCAATTTCAGATCCATAACGGACAAATCAACAACATGTTTGATGCAAACGAAACGATTGGAGACCAATTGTTGCAGCAAGTGCTCGGCAAAGGTGCAGATTCACAAATGAAAAGTATCGTGGCAACCATTCAGAAGGAACAAAACGCCATTATCCGTAATGACACAAGCCGAATGCTAATCGTACAAGGAGCAGCCGGTAGCGGTAAAACTTCCGCAGCCTTACAGCGGGTGGCGTACTTATTATACAAACACCGCCAGACGATTAGTGCTGATCAGATCGTCCTTTTCTCACCGAATCCGATGTTTGGCAGTTATATTTCCACTGTCCTTCCGGAGCTCGGCGAAGATAATATGCAGCAGACCACTTTTCAACAATTTCTCGACTATTGGCTCGGCTCTTCGTTGCGTCCGGAGGACGTCTTTGATCAGATTGAATATGTACTGACCGCGCATGAAGCTCCTGGCTATGAGGCTCGGCTTCAGGGAATCGAATATAAAGCCTCCGATGCATTTCTGCAAGCCTTGCAGAACTATGGAAACTGGTTGGGGCAGGAAGGCATGCGATTCAACAGCATTCGGTTTCGAAATCGTGATTTGATTACTGCGGAGCAAATGAGAGCCAAATTTTACGGTTATGATCGTTCCCTGGCCTTGCTAAATCGCGTTGTACTCTTGCAGGAGTGGCTGCTGAAAGAGCTGGCTTCTCTGGAACGCAAGGAACGTGAAGAATCGTGGGTACAGGAAGAATTGAATTATCTCGACAACGACCAGTATGCGGATATCTTCGAAATGCTGCATAAAGATAAGGAAGTATTCGATATCGCGGAACAGTACGCCCAAATTCGTGAGAAAATAAGCAAGAAGCGTCGAGAAGATGAAGGTGACTTTGACTTTGCCCAGAAGGAGGAGGAACTGCTCGGCCGCAAGATCGTGAAAGAACGTTTTAGCCCACTAAGAAAAGGTATCAAGAAATTCTCGTTTGTTGATATCAAAGGTATATATGGTGAATTGTTTGTTGACGAAGCCGCTTATCGGCAGAAAACGAATGCGGCGGTTATCCCCTCACTATGGCCTGAGATATGCAGTCAAACCAAGGAAAGCCTGCTCCGGAACGAGTTGTTCCATGAGGATGCGACTCCCTACTTGTATGTAAAAGAACTGATTGAAGGTGTCCGGACAAATACGGAAATCAAGTATGTCTTCGTTGATGAAGGTCAGGATTATTCAACATTTCAATATGAATATCTCAAAAAGCTGTTCCCCCGAGCCCGTATGACTGTGCTCGGCGATTTTGGGCAAGCGATCTTCACGCAGGCTACTAATTTGGCCGCAGCTGATTCACCACTAGTCCGTCTCTACGGTGAAGCGGAAACAAGCCTTTTCTCCCTAGTTCGCAGTTATCGCTCTACGAAGGAGATCGTTGAATTTACAAGAGTGATGCTTCCAGACGGAGATGAAATTGTACCATTTGAAAGAAAAGGCCTAAAGCCCCTGCTGACGAGCAGCAATGACCGGGAGAAGCTGGATGCACAAATGGCCGCAGATATCGCTGCGCTAAGAGCGGAGGGCTTTGATTCCATCGCTATTATTACGAAGACAGCCGCCGAAAGCCACAAGGCCTATGAATCGTTACAGATTCAGGGAGGCGAATCTTTGCAGCTCGTTACAAAGGAAACGTTCAACTTCGAAAAAGGTGTAATGGTCATTCCTGTGTACCTTGCCAAAGGTGTTGAGTTCGATGCAGTCTTGGTCTATGATGCTTCGTCTGGAGCTTATGGTCGCGACAATGAACGCAAACTGCTTTATACGGCGTGTACGCGCGCTATGCATCGCCTTCATCTGTACACGACGGGCGACTGGTCGCCTTTCATACAGGCCTTGCCAGCAGTTTTGTATGAGGAATCAGAGGACTATACAACGGAGTAAACATGCTCGCATTGTCTGATCTAGCAGCGTATGAGAATTGAACTAGTCAAATAAGTAACATTAGTCGCCTTTTAGGCGACTTTTTTTGAATTTCTAAGTCATTATAGAGACGAACTTGTCAGCGATAACCTTTGGATTATTTCCATATTGTTATACTCACCATAAATTTTATTATATGGGTGGACAAAGATTACAGTTATATAATAGAAATACGTAACCAAAAGAATAGATTGCATACATAAAGTATAGAGGAGCTAAGATCATGTTAACCAAAATAAACTTGCAGGGAAGCTGGGAGCTTCAACTGGATGAACATAAACAAGGCGTACAAGGCCCATTTGACGATACCATAACGCTGCCGAACACGACTTCTCATGCACGCAAAGGAAGAAAGAATGACGTGGCTCACATCGGGTCTTTGACTGATGAATACTCATATGAAGGATGGGTGTGGCTGAAAAGGGAGATTGATATACCGGCAACACTTGCTGGCAAGAAATGCAGTTTGTATCTGGAACGCACGCGCATAACCAAGTTATGGGTCGATGGTGAAGAATATGGAGCGCAGGATAGTCTTAACACCCCCCATGTGTATATCTTGCCGGAAGGGTTATCGGAGGGAAAACACACCCTCACCATCCGGGTCGATAATACGGACTATCCGACGAAAGGCGGGCATCTTACATCCGTCGATACTCAGACCAACTGGAACGGAATTACCGGGAAGCTTGAGCTTCATTTTTACCACGACGTGCACTTGGGTGAGGTACAGATCTATCCCAATGCTAAAGAGCGAACATTCAGAATCACAAGTGCATTGTCCAAATTGATACCAGGCACTGTATTGTCCGTTACTGCGCAAACTTTCAAGCCCCTCTTAAAAGAGTCTCATGGATATGTGGCATCAGACAAAAATCATGTGGTGAATGAGCAAACCTATCCATGTAGCCAGGACGAGGTTAATGTGCTCTACAAGATGGGAGACGACGCATTTCTCTGGAGTGATTCTGACCCACATCTGTATGTGCTGACCCTTACTCTGATGGGTGAACATGGCGATGTGCTGGATACAACTGAAATCATAACAGGACTGCGAGATTTTGAAGCTAATGGAGATGCTTTTACCATCAACGGTCGAAAGACCTTTCTTCGTGGAAAACATGATGGTCTAATCTTCCCGCTTACAGGTTACGCGCCAACCGATGTGGATGAATGGCTGCGAATCCTGAGCATTTCCAAATCATATGGTATAAATCATTATCGTTTCCATACCTGTTGTCCGCCTGAAGCAGCGTTCACCGCTGCAGATATGCTTGGTATCTATATGGAGCCTGAATTGCCATTCTGGGGAACGATCACGGATGAACTTGACCCACAGCACAATCAGGCTGAACAGGACTATCTCATTCGAGAAGGCTTTGCCATGCTCAAGGCGTATGGGAATCATCCTTCTTTTGTAATGATGTCACTCGGTAATGAACTTTGGGGCAGTAAAGAAAGACTGAATGCCATTATCAAAGCGTATAGAGCATTTGATCCACGCCCTCTGTACACCCAGGGTTCAAACAATTTTCAGTTCACTCCGCTGATTCTAGAGGAAGAAGATTTTTACTGTGGCGTACGTTTTTCCAAAGATAGACTTTTCCGCGGCTCTTATGCCATGTGTGATGCACCGTTGGGTCATGTTCAAACCGACGTGCCTGGTACTCTGAAGGACTACGACGACATGATTTTGCCCGTTGGAACAGTTTCAGAGAATGAGAGAATTCAAGCAGAAGAATCTGAAATTCAAATTCAATATGGCACGGAAGCCAAGACCGTGAAAGCCGCTTCTGTTGAACAACAACTCATTCCACATCTACCCGTCATCTCCCATGAGATTGGACAATATGCCATGTATCCCAATTATGAAGAGATCGAGAAGTATACCGGATCGCTGAAGGCAAAAAACTTCGAGGTGTTTCGGGAACGATTGCAATCCAAAGGAATGGGACATCTGGCTGAACCCTTTTTCAAAAGCTCTGGCAAACTTGCAGTAGCCTGCTATAAGGAGGAGCTTGAGGCGGCATTTCGATCCAATCATCTGGCAGGATTTCAATTGCTCGATCTTCAGGACTTTAGTGGACAGGGGACAGCACTGGTAGGTATTTTGGATGCCTTCATGGATTCGAAAGGGCTGGTTACTCCCGAGGAGTGGAGAACGTATTGCTCCGATGCAGTGCTTCTGGCCCGATTCGAGAAATTTAACTACAATTCGGGTGAAGATTTCAATGCCCACATTCAATTAAGGTACTACCGAACAGATTCTTTGAGGGGTCATACTGTGGAGTGGGAAATGCGTGATTCGGATCAGCGAATTGCACAAGGAAAAGACGAGATTTCCTTTGTCTCTGGAGAAACTTGGTTTGAAATTAGCCAAATTAAGTTCAAGCTGCCTGATGTGAAAAAGATGACGCCGATCACTCTATCCCTGCATATTCCAGGTACCGATATTCGGAAACAATATGACCTATGGATATACCCTGATCATGATGTGACAGCTATTGAACATGACTATATTTATAAGGAATTGTCCGATGAAGTAATGAACTTACTGGAAAAAGGAAAAAGTGTGCTGTTACTCCCAACACTCGATGATAACGATAATTCAATCGAAGGCACATATTGTACCGATTTCTGGTGTTATCCGATGTTCCGATCCATTTCGGAAAGCATGAACAAGCAAGTGCCGGTTGGCACACTTGGCCTTCTAATTGATAACTCGCACCCAGCATTGAAGCACTTCCCAAGTGAGGCGTATTCCACTTATCCTTGGTGGCATATCGTTATGAATTCACGGTCTATTATTTTGGATAAGGTCGCAGAAAATGTTCAGCCTTTCGTTCAAACCATCGATAATTTTGAACGTAATCATAAGCTGGGGCTGCTGTTTGAATGCCAGGTTGCAAAAGGCAAGCTGCTGATTGGGGCACTGAATTATGATAAATTGATTAACCAGACAGAAGGGCGCCAGTTACTTTACAGCCTTGCACAATATGTAAAAAGTGAGGACTTCCAACCGGAAGCCAAGATAGAGCTGGATGAGCTTCAACAGTTGTTAGGCAAGAAATAGAACCTGCATATGCAGGTTATTAGCGACAAGAACATCCACCGATCAGATTCGCCATAACAAACGAGAAGTTTGTCTCAGGAACTAACAAGAAACCCTTCAAACTGTTTTTTTACAGTTCGAAGGGTTTTCATTTATTATAGACGCTTAAAAGTGTCGCTAATGATTTACTCTCAAAAGCATTGACGTAATCAACAGCAACACAGTTAGTTAACAAGAATATTATTATGTAAACTTAATAAAAAGTAAGTTTTATTTCTTTTTACCTTAATGACATAAAACCTCCATCATATGTAAACCGTAATGGGGTACGCATGAAGGAGGATACATATGAAAAGCCATGTGCATCAAAAAGAAGAAGAGAAACTGAGCTGGATTAGTCTGTCCTTATTTGGAGCGGGATGTACGCTGGGAACCGGATTTTTCCTCGGAACAAGTCTGGCTATTCATTGGTCCGGTTTATCCGTGCTTGTACTTTTGGTGCTGGCTGCCGCGGGAACCTATTTTGTATTTGGAGCATTGGCTCAGATGACGGCAGAAGATCCGAAAGAAGGGGCGTTTCGAACATATGCCGGGGAAGCGTTCGGCCCATGGGCCGGTTTCGGAAGCGGATGGATGTATTGGTCTTCCGAAATGCTGATCATGGGCAGTTCATTAACGGCGCTCGGATTATTCTCTCAATTTTGGTTTCCCAAGTTTCCATTATGGGTGTTTGTGGCAGTATACGCATGCATTGGATTGTTCATCGCCGCATTGGGAGCCAAAGGGTTAACTCAAACAGAAAATGTGCTCGCCGTAATCAAGTTAGCTGCAACGGTTGCTTTTATCGCGATTGCAGCAGCGGCTTGTCTGGGCTGGTTAGATGTGAAGATTACACCACAGAAAATAACGAATGAATGGTTCCCTCACAAAATAAAAGGCGTGTGGACCGGGTTTATTTATGCCTTTTTTGCCTTTGCCGGGATTGAGGTCATGGGTTTAATGGCAGCCAAGCTGAAAGAACCTAAGGACGCTGTGAAATCAGGCAGAGTGATGTTATTAACCGTCAGTACGCTGTATGTTGTGGCGATTGCCTTAATCCTCCTTCTGGTTCCTGCTGCTAAGTTAACACCAGACGAGAGTCCTCTCGTCAAAGCGATGTCATCGATTGGATTTACGGTTGTGGTTCATATTCTCAATGGAATTTTGATAATCGCCGGGTTCTCCACGATGGTCGCTTCAATCTATGCGATTACGTCCATGTTGGTTAAACTGGGTGAAGACGGAGATGCACCGAAGATGTTTACGAAGACTTGGGGAAAAAAGAACATGCCCCTATATGCATTAGGATGCACTGCGGCCGGATTAATCCTTTCTACTCTCATGGCGTTATGGATGCCTAAGAGCTTATTTGAATATGTAACAACCGCAGGCAGCTTGGTATTAATGTATACCTGGCTTCTGATTTGCATCACGTATATCAAAAAAATGAAGCCAACAAGTTGGAATTGCATCAAAGTTTGGATCGCCATGGTCCTTATACTTGCAGCAGTAGCTGGCACGGCTATGGAAAAAGCCAGCAGAAGAGGTCTGCTGGCAAGTATAGGTCTTGTTGTATTGATTGCCTTGATTACTTACATTGTAAACAAAGTACGCAAACCGCGGACTTCACCATCTACTGAGCCATCAAAGCCCTGAATGGGTGTTTCGTATCAGTTATTTCGTCAATTTGCTAATGGCCTGCTGCATGCACAAAAAAGGACATTTGGAAGGGGTCTGCTCGTCATCGGGCAGGAAATATTGTTTCCATTCCAGATTATCCTGCTCTCCATACCACATGAGCGAAGGGTGAGCCGGAACGGCATCATAGGCTGCCAAACGTTTGCGAATCAAGGTTTTCATTTTTCGGCCAAGAGGTGTGTTGTCATTAATGGATTCAAACACCCACCGTGGTTGAAAAGCAAACATAAGATAGGGGAAGTGTCTACTGGCTCTAAGCTCGTGCGCGGGAGTGGCACAGAAACAAAAATAAGGCTCCCCGCCAAAGCAAAATTCCCATGTGGCTTCATGCGGATCAGTCGAAATATGTTCAGGCCAGGAGGCAGTATCGAGTGAGCTTACCCGGTTAAGCATCTCCCAGAACAAGGACTGATACTGCTCCACCGTTGTGTTGTATCTCAAATCGTCAGGTGTCTCGCAAATGACAACCAAAGAAGCGTAATGTCCCGTTTCCCGCGAAACAGGCCCATATTGACTTAGCAATTCCACCATGTCTTCAGCAGAAGCTTGTTTACGCGGATCCCTAGTGAATCCGTATCTCAAATGTCCTGAGAGAAAACCCATACGTCCGGGTACACAGGGATACGTATTACCCTCATCTGCAATCATATTAGCAAATTTTGAATATGCGTCCTGCTGCCATTCGGGCAGGCCTTTGAATGATGCATTTATTTCATCGGCACTGTACAGCTCTGCCATGAATTCCCCAACTCCATTCCACATGATACCGTTAACGTATTAATGCGGATGGCGTTGGGTGACTGTCCAGTGTAGTTTTTATGTCAGAAAAAGATAGATCGTACAGCTTCAAGCCCGAAGTACAGGCCAAAACCGATCAGACAGATTCCTGAGATAATGGAGATCCAGCGCAAAACGGTTTCGTTGCTGCGTTTATGAAATCGACTGGCCATGCCAGCCATGATGACATCCCAGACAAGGATGCCTATGAAAATACCAGAACTGTATAGTAGCAGATGAGCGGTGTCGGTATGCTTCACGGTAGTAGCGAGAATAGAGCCGTAAATTCCGAGCCAGAATAAAATATTCAGCGGATTGGACAGGGCCATGAGAAAGCCAGAGGCAAAGGATTTTCCAACCCTCGCTTCTGCTGTAGAAGAGGCCTGAATGCCGTCTTTTAACTTGGATAGTGTTTCCACACCGGTATACACCAGAATAAAGCTGCCAAATGACCAAAGAAACGAGCGCATGAACGGCGTGTCCAGAAAATGGGCAACTCCAAAGTAGATCAGAAGCATGTACACCAAATCGGCAACCATGGCACCAAGTCCTAGAATCCAGGCATGCATAAATCCGTGGCGGGCTCCGCGATCCAACTGAGCGGCATTAATCGGACCAATTGGAGCTGATAGTGAGATTCCCAGAATAATATAACTAAACAGTACAGACATATACGCGTTCACTCCTTAACGGGTTCGACAAATTGTACCGGTAAGTCACACACATATGGGTACAAGTCATCGTATTCCCGTCTGGAGCAAATTAGAACAGCTGTTAGCATAGAGCTCATTTAAACAGTAGGAGATTCTACGTCTAGTTGAACAGGAGTACAATGGTACCCGTTGCAAGAACTCTCCTCACATGGACAAGCAGACAAACCGATGATCAGATCCATCAAAGCTTCCATTTCCACATAGTCACCAGCGCTCGATTCGGGTGCGATAACATCAATTTTCCCGTTACCGTCTACAACCGAATTCATAAATAGGTTGAAAGGATAATGCTGATCTGGGGGAGCGATGCCGAAAGGTTCCAAGGCTGTATTCAGATTATGATAACAACTGGGATGATCTTTTTTATCATATAAGACCTCATACATCTCTGGACGACAGGCCGAATTGAAAAAATCATGAATGCCTACAGTTTCTTGGACAATGGAAACGAGAGGTTCATAACGGTTAGAATACAGGCTTTGTCCTGGTTTAATCCTATATGTGCGCAGGACATCGAGTGTTACACCGGGATCAAGCCGATTATTGATATTTTGCGCATCGTAAGCAACAAAATCGACCACTTGCTGCCCCTCCAAATCGGTTATACGGATCAACGAACCTTTCTTCACTCTAATTGCGTAACCTGTTTTGGCAGGAATATGAATAGACTGCTTATGGGATTTCGTTGAATTCATCCGTATTTCCCCCACATGTTTTTTAAACTCAGTATGTGGAGATGACATTACTTTCATTCACTATTTAGTAATGTAACAGATGAATCTGAAGAATACGCTGTACGTAAGATTGCTGAGATACGTGAAAAAGGGATTGCATTTATACTGGAAACAGGGGATTACCCTTCATACCAACCCATAGTTCGGATGTTTCCAGCTGACCACCCAGGTGGAGCAACCAGTCTTCACGGCCTTTCGTTGCCATAATCTGTACACCCATGGGCAGACCTTCAGGAGTAAGATGCACAGGAACACTCATGGCGGGTTGACCCGTCAGATTCGCGAGCTGAGTGAACGGAGTGTAGGTGAGACTTGGTTCAAACATCTCATAAATCAGCTGTTGCTGCTGGATCTTGTCCAAATCGCTAATACGCATCAGATGCTGAATCTGTTCATCATGAGGCGTCAATTCGCCGATTTTGGGTGCTGGAAAAGCATTGACAGGTGTGACATAAAAATCATACCGTTCAAACAATGTGGACATCTGAGCTGCGGCAACATCCCATTCGGCCAGACTATGTACGAATTCGGCAGCGGATACTTTTTTGCCGGCTTCAGCCAGAACCCAGGACTCGATCTCCATATCATCAGAGGTTAAAGCTCTGCCCATAGAACGTTCCATCGAAGAGATCATCGCCGCCATTTCGCCGCTGTTCATCATGTAATAGTTCTCCATCAATTTGACACCATTAACCGGACTCAGCTTTTCTTCAACTTCATGACCTTGTTCTTCCAGCCAGCGAACCATCTTATAAACAGCTTCTTTGGCTTCATCACTCACGGGTGTACCTACAGGTGAAGCTGTCGTGTATGCAACTTTCAGTTTGCGTTGATGAGGATAGTGCATATCAGCCAAGTAGCTGCCTGGAAAGAGCGGAGCATGGAACGCAGCTTCGGGTTGAATCACTTGCAATGTATCGAGCAAAGCAGCGCTGTCGCGAACTGAGCGGGACAAGGCAAAATCAATCGAAGCACCCTGCCACTGACGACCAACTCCCGGTCCAACAGGTGTCCGTCCACGTGTAGGTTTGAGTCCGAACAAGCCGCTGAATGAAGCAGGGATTCGGATGGAACCGCCACCGTCACTGGCTCCCGCAAGGGGTACAATACCCGAGGCTACTGCGGCAGCGGCACCTCCACTTGAACCACCTGGCGAGTGATTCGTATTCCATGGATTTCGACTTGGACCGTGAAGACGGGGCTCAGTAATATTTTTCAGGCCAAATTCCGGTGTATTGGTATGTCCAATGATAATGAAGCCTGCATCGCGCAGACGTGAAACGAAATTAGAATTCCGCTGTGCACGATGCTCACTGAGAAGACGAGAACCCGAGGTGAGAATTTCACCTTCCAGGGATTGAGAGATATCTTTCAATAACAAGGGCACGCCGGCAAAGGGTTGCTCTCCCGGACGAACCATACTCACTTCCTGACGTGCACGTGTTTCATATGTACGAATGACTGCATTGAGCTGCGGGTTCACTTCTTCCAGGCGTGCATACGCCGCTTCCAGCAATTCAACAGGAGATATCTCCCGTGCTCGAACCAATTCAGCCAAACCAATGGCATCGTAAGACGTATATGAAAATGATGAAGATGAAGACATGATGATCGTTCCTCTCTAAATTGACTTGATCTACTATTCCATAAGTTATCGTACCACCGGAATAGCGAAAAAACAAAAGGCACTATACATCTCGAAGGATGTGTAGTGCCTTAATTGATTTGCTTTTATATAAAATTCAATCCGTACGAAGCTTTGGTGCACCGTCAGCCGGAGTTGCTGAGCGTTCTTGCTGTTTGGAGATAGCGAATAGGGCAATCCAGATGAGGATGAAGCCCACCAGTTGCTCCCATGTAATTAATGTACGGAATGCAATCCAGTTTACCAGTACACCGGCCATCGGGAAGCTCAGTTCTGCGAGCGTTGCGACTGAGGCCTTGGTGGAAGAGAGCCCTTTGTAATATAACAGAAGACTCAGTAAGCCTGGCAGTAAAGCCTGACCCAGAATATTAAGTGCTACAGCCGCCTGTTCACCTGTTGCGGAAGGGAATGTCCACGCAGCACCTTCGTTCCACGTCATAAAGATCAGCAGCGGCAAGGCTGCGACAAAGCGCAGGGAGGTGACCGTTTCATAACGGGTTTGCCCCAGCATTAGCCGCCCCATAACTGTTGAACCGCCCCACAATGCAGCTGCACCGAGTGATAACAAGCTGCCTGCATGAACCCAATTGTCCCAGTTGCCGAGGGGAAGGGTGAATCCAAACGTGAGCAGGTATGTTCCTGCAAGTGCAATGATAAACAGTCCACCGAAGCGACGAGGCAATGTTTCTTTCAACAGCAGCTTAGCCAGAACAATCGCAAATAGCGGCTGCATCTTTTGCAATAATAAGACGGTGTTGGGATCATTATGCGTTAGCGCAAGAGTGAACAATACCGTTGCTAGAGCAGATCCTCCCCAAGAGATAAAAATTACCGCAATCCAGTGGCGTGCACGCAGGTTTTTCAGATCGGCCCGGAACTTCCACAAGACGGGAATCGCCACAAGGCTGACAATAATATGTTCCACCAGTACAATCTGAGTTGAGGTCATCGTTTTGAGCAAAATAATACGGAACAGTGGATCTACACCCCAAAGGGCGGCGCCGAGCACGACGAGCCAAAATCCGGTATTACTTCGTTCCTTGCGGTAAACTGTTGATGCAGATTGGGTCTTTTCCATATTCAGGACTCCTTCGTCAGAACACGGAATCTTCAGTTGGCAAAATCGACAAAAGCCCCCGTTTTGGTATACACCAAATAAACGGGGGCTCAATCATTAACATGTCGTACGAAAATAAGCCTTTCCGTAACGGCATGTCAATGTGTTGATCTTCTCTCATCCGGACTGTACCGTCGGCCTTGGAGTCACACCAAGTCAGTCGCTGAATCCCTACATCGGGTCAAACAGCGAGTCGCGGGCTGGTTCCGAAGAACATCACCGCCGGTTGGGAATTGCACCCTACCCCGAAGATCCTATTCAATTATATTGTGTATTAAACAAGCTGTAACATTAATAAGTCCATCTTATTCCTGTAAGCGCTAGCAGTTCAAGTGTTTTTTTAGAATATGATATTCCAGCTTCCCTGTTGTCTGCGTAGTAATACAATCTGTCCTGCATGATACGCATCGTGGAGTACCCAGCGGGCAAGCTCATGTGTCCATTTTTCATCCGTATCCATGTACGAAGCTTCAAGATCGGATTCTTCTAATGAAGCTAGCTGATCACGAAGCTGTCCGGCTAATTGTGTTGTGTTTTGCATAAGTACACTCCAGCCAGTGGTATCGGAGGGGTCGCCAGGATCTCCAAAGGTGGATTCATTGTTTTCGGCAGGTGTACCGGAGGGTGTTTTGCCCTGAATGCGACTCAACAAGCGATGATTATAGTAATACATATGGTTAACCAACTGCCAGATGCTTAATCCACCGGCTGATGGAACCCAGGCTGCCTGTTCAGCAGTCAGTCCTTCGAGTGCCTTGGATAAAGGCACAATCCAGTTACATTGATCCCAGGTGTCATCTTTCTGAATGAGCAATAGTTCCGTTGCTGTTGTAGTCATTGATTTTTCCTCCCTAAAATGAATTCATGGTAACTAGCTAAAGTGCTAAAATGTGGTTACAATTAATATAACCCAAACACGAATATTTGTAACTATCTTTTTCGTTTTAGAAAGTTACAATTTAGCGGAGGTACGTATGGATAGACTATGGACTGATTTTGTGAACAGTGATTACCACGACTGGCGTGGCGGAAATCGCTCAGAGGACAGGCTTGGCAAAGCCGAATGGCAGCAGTCATTCCTCAAACAATGGCAACTGAACGCATCTGTACCTGCCTCTTCTGAAGAAGAGGCAGCTTTGAGAAACTTCAGAAATGAATTGCAGGCTATTGCAACTCGTTTATCTGACGGAAATGCATTATCGAACAAAGACCAGGAATGGTTTAACGGCATAATGGAGGAAGGTCAAGTCATAAGAAGACTGAACGCTGGAGATGAGGGACTGAATCTTTCACTTATTCCTGTAGGAACTCAATGGCAGCAGGTCATGGCAGAGGTCGCAGCCGATTTTGCCATCACTGTAGTTGAAGGGGATGGGGGAAGAATTCGTATCTGTGACAATACGGATTGCCGTTGGATTTTCTATGACGATACACGTAGTAGAACCCAGAAATATTGTGATGACAAGATGTGTGGTAATCTGATGAAGGTTAGAAGGTTTCGGGCAAAACAGAAGAAGGATTAGGAGCAAGAGTAGGGTGTACAGAAAGAAAGTGTGATTTTCTATACTTTGCAACAGACAGGAAATATTCAATAAGATTTGTATAAAACCAAAATTGAATCTTACCATCCACTTCTATATAATGGTTATATACTTAAAATATTTCAGCTAGTCATTTCATCAGAGATTAACATCCAGGATTCAAGCGTATATCCAACAAAAAACAATGATTGGAGATGTGTCTTGTGGGGACAAGTTATCTACTGAAAAATGGTTGTGTATTGTCTATGGATTCGTCGGTGGGTCAGTATAAACGGGCGGACGTTCTCATTGAGGATTCTCTTATAACTGCTATCCAGCCCGATCTGAGTTGTATTGAAGCGGAAGTGATAGATGCATCGGAGATGATCATTCTCCCTGGACTTGTAGATACGCACCGGCATGTATGGGAGTCACTTGTAAAAACAGCGGGAACCAACTGGTCACTGCCGGTCTATCTGCAGAATCTCTACTATGGAGCGATGGGGAGTAAACTTCGGCCACAAGACAGCTATATAGCCAATTTGCTGGGTTCTTTGGAAGCGCTTAATGCAGGAGTGACCACGGTGCTTGACTGGAGTATGCCGTATTCCCCGGAGCATACGGATGAACTGATTCGCGGACTTCAGGATGCGGGTATTCGGTCGGTTTTCGCTTATGGTGTACCAGGTGAGACGCCATACTGGAACAGAGAGAGCCAGCTGACATATTCGAATGATGTGAGAAGGGTTAAGGACCAGTATTTTTCCTCACGGGATCAGCTGCTTACGTTCGGCCTTGCTATTCGAGGTCCGGAGTTTAGCCATTGGGATATCACGGTGAAGGAAGTTCAGCTTGCCCAAGAGCTGGATGCGATATGTTCAATGCATGTTGGCTTTGGAAGCTGGGGGTCTGTAGATCGTTCGATAAGTAAAATGTATGAGGCTGGTTTACTAAGCCCAGGTCTGAACGTCGTACACGGAAATACGATGGATACGGATGAGTATAAAATGTTGGCCGATAGCGGCGCCTCACTGTCCGTCACACCGGAAGTAGAGATGATGATGGGGCACGGGTATCCGGCAACGGGGTACTTCCTTGAAAATGGCGGAACCCCAACGCTCGGAGTCGATGTTGTAACATCAACAGGTGGGGATATGTTCTCCCAGATGAAATTTGCACTTCAAGCTGAACGTTCCCGTGAAAATGAACAACTTTTGCTGCAGGGTGAAATGCCTGGTGAGCTTAATCTGCAATCCAGTCAAGTGCTAAGATTTGCAACTTCTGCTGGGGCGAAGGCTCTGGGGCTTGAGCGGAAGGTTGGCACACTTACGCCAGGTAAAGAAGCCGATCTGATTATGATCCGAACCACCGACCTTAACTTGTTCCCGGTGCATGATCCGGTTGGAGCCGTCGTTCAATTTGCCAATCCATCCAATGTGGATACTGTGTTTGTAGCAGGTCGTCCGGTGAAGCGCGAAGGTAAGCTGCTGCATGTCGATCTGAATGAGGTCCGGCGGAAGGCTTTGGACAGCAAGGAATATCTGCTATCTCAATATCGGATGTCGGATGCAGAGCGAATTGTATTTTCATAAGTTAGACAATCCATGTGAGTGAAAGGTGATTCTCTTCTGGAATGAAAAGAGAGGGTTCTCATCTGGCTTATAGATTTAATAGCGTTACAAGAGAGGGGCCGCATACGGGTATGCGGCTCTTTAGCGTATCTGTTTATCGTACAAGATAACAGGGGGAGCAAGGAATAAACCGCAAAAAGAGGCGAAAAGGCACTGTATTTGCATAGTTGCATGTAACAACGAATTTATGATGTTTTGTTAAAGAAAAAAGCTGTTAAAAAACTGCGCATAATATAAATTATACGCAGTTTTGTTTTAAAACGATTTTTATATTCACCCCTGCCCAACAGATCATGATAATTTTCGTCTGAAATGAACAAAATATAGCATCATCCCAAAATAAATTTAACAAAGCAACGCGACAAAGTGTAGAAATCGATAGATTTTTGTAGTTGGTCAGTAAGATAGAACAAAGGACTTTTTCATAGAACAGATGAAACAAACAAAACATTTGAAGTATAGGGTCACATTCATCATTTTCAATACGAGAGGAAACTGTGTATGAATCAAAACCAGAATCGATCTTCCCTGTTTAGAAAAAAGCCGATTGCCACCGGAGATAACGAAAGCAACATGTTGAAAAGGGTGCTTGGCCCATTTGATCTAATGACTCTCGGGGTAGGTGCGATTATCGGTACGGGTATCTTTGTACTCACAGGCGTTGCTGCTGCAAAATATGCAGGTCCCGGTTTGGTACTGTCTTTTCTGCTGGCAGGTATTATCTGCGCCTTCGCTGCATTGTGTTACTCGGAGTTTGCATCCAGTGTGCCTGCTTCAGGAAGTGCGTATACATATAGCTATACCGCTTTTGGCGAAGTCATTGCCTGGATTCTCGGATGGGATCTTATTCTGGAGTATGGATTTGCGAGTGCGGCTGTTGCTAGCGGTTGGTCTGGATATTTTCAAACGTTATTGTCCGGATTCGGGTTGCAATTACCCCATGCGCTTACCAGTGCATTTAGTCCTGAAAAGGGAACCTATTTTGATATCACCGCAGCGGCGATCACGTTAATCATTACATTCCTGCTCACCCGAGGGGTGAAAGAGGCTGCTCGTGCCAACGGAATTATGGTAGCGATTAAAATTATCGTAGTTCTGATCTTCATCGGTGTGGGTGTGTTCTATGTGGAGCCGGATAATTGGCAACCATTCCTTCCATTTGGCATCGCTGGGGTAACCGCAGGTGCGGCAACAGTATTTTTTGCTTACATTGGTTTCGATGCAGTCTCTACGGCTGCGGAAGAAGTGAAACGTCCTCAACGGGACTTACCAATCGGTATTATTGCATCCCTTGCGATTTGCACCGTACTTTACATCGTTGTATCGTTGATCCTGACAGGAATAGTACCTTTTCATATGCTGAATGTGAGTGATCCGGTTGCCTTTGCCTTTGAATTTGTACAGTTAAAAGGATTGTCCTGGATTGTTTCGCTTGGAGCGATTACGGGGATTACCACTGTATTACTTGTTATGATGTATGGTCAGACACGTTTGCTTTATTCCATGTCACGGGACGGGCTGTTGTCTCCAATGTTCTCCAAAGTCAGTGGCAAAAGCCAAACACCAGCTACGGGAACTTGGGTTGCTGGGATCATCGTCGCTTTATTCTCGGGATTCATCTCACTTGGCCATCTGGCAGAGTTGACCAACATCGGAACACTGTTCGCTTTCGCGGTAGTGAGTCTGGGGATTATCGTATTGCGGAAAAACAACCCGGAACTGAAAAGGGGATTCCGCGTGCCTTTGGTTCCACTGATTCCTATTCTAAGTGCTGTTGGCTGTATGTATCTCATGACACGTCTTGCGGCTCTGACTTGGATTACGTTCTTCGGTTGGTTGATTATTGGTTTAATCATCTACTTTGCCTACGGTCGTCATCACAGTCATTTGAATCCGGCACGGCGTATATCGGACTCGTTCAAAACAACAAATGGGAAATAGCTGTCATAGCTGATTCCTACATTGTAGAGATATCGTGAAAGATTAGTAAATTAATTTGTCACACTGAAACTATACGTTAATAGAGTCAACTCCACTGTCTCATACCGCATCGCCAAAACGGCGGGGTATGGGGCTTTTTTTTGTGAGAGCAGTTCGTATGTTATGAAAAAAATGCTGATATTTAAGGTTATATTTGGGTATCTAATAAGTGATATATCTATCCATTTGAGCGGAACCGGGGTTGCGGTCAGGGCAAATATGACATATATTTGGGGGTGTGACATGCCATCAGACATAGGAGAGGGGATGTATCATGAACACACCATTACATACCAATCAACATCACCAAAATTCGAATTTCGGTTTTGCATTAGCTGACTCAGCCGTACTTGCCGAGGCGAAGCTAATCCTTTCACATCCAGAAGACATAAACGAATTTCAATTGGACATTGATCCGCAGCGCCTTTTGAAGGATGGACGCAAAGTATCGGTTGTTGCGCGGCATATGGATACACCGCCGGATCGGCAAGATACAATTATCATATATGGGGAGGAGCTGGGATTTGCACAATATGCAGTTACCCTGCGACCAGACAGTACATGCTCACTCACTCCCATTGAAGGAATAGATCATCCGATCGTATTGGATTTGGGAGACTTTGCAGAAGGGGAGTACGAGCTGCGAATTTCACTGCACGTGAAAACACCCCGCATCGCAGAAGGACCACTGGAGCCCGAGCAGCATGCCATGGTGAAATATGCTCAGGTGGTAACTGTATCGATATGTCTGTTTCCAGCCAAAGTTGTGCAGATGAACTCAGTACCCGAGAGGGTATGGACACGGGATAATCATGTGTTTGACTCCTACGGCAGTGGTGGCTTTATTCTCGCAGATCTGCCTCGTATGGCGAAACGTGTAGAAGATCTGATCGGTTCTGGAAACCATAATCTGATTGAACAATTCAGTGAGGGTGACCTTTCGGACACCTTGCTTGAGGAAGGTGTCATGGCGATTGCCTGGGGAGTAACACCATGGTGTTATTCGATATATTCGGCTCCGGATGAACATTCGAGAACTATACTTTTGGTAGACAAGCTGGGTGATGAACCTCAGAATACGGGAATATACCGTGTGCATCCTGAAATTAAACAATTAAGTATCGTGCCGGTAAACGAATTGGCATACTGGCCATCCTGTGCAGAGAAAGCATGGCCTGTAATTGATGTTGCGGGTGAAGGTGAGACGCTGCGTATGGACTTGTATGTTCAGGTCTGTGAATCAGTGAATGGACTGCACGAAAATCCACTGCCTTCATTTGTACTCACCCGCATTAAGGGACAACCCGAAGCGATCATCCCACTAATCGATATCGTAATTGTAGATTAATAAATAGAAGTGTGGTGACCAACACAGATGATGACCGAAGAGATTCAGGAGCAATACGTCGATGAGCTTGAAGCTTTTCATATATGGATGAAAGATGCGGGCTACACGGGACATACGGTAAAATCATACACAGGTGACGTTGCTGAATTTCTCGTCTCTATTCATGGAAAGTCACTGGAGCAGGTCAAAAAACTGCATGTGTTATCCTTCTTGTCCCGAGCTCGGGAAAGAGGGGTCAGTGACTCGACGCGGAATCGGAAACACGCAGCGGTGAACTGTTTTTATAAGTCATTGATTGAGCTTGAACTGGTGACCAATAACCCCGCTTTCGGAATCAAGAAATCCAAAACCGAGCAAAATCGGGCCCCTGTCTTCCTTGATGAAAGCGGATTGGAACGATTTTTGCAATCGGTTGAGGGTAAGTACCGTACACGAAACCTGGCTATTTTTCTGCTCATGGGATACATGGGATTGCGGGTCGGAGAGGTGCATGCCTTGAACTGCAAAGACTATAATGCGGAACGGCGCACGCTGGATGTATTCGGAAAGGGCCGGAAATGGCGTACTTTGCCTGTACCTGAGACCGTTGCCGAACTGTTATCCCAGGCTCTTCAAGAACGGCTGGATCCATGGCGGGCGAAGGAAGAGGCATTATTCGTCTCGCAAAAAGGGAAACGATTGTCCATTCGCAGTATTCAGCTTATATCCACCGAAACCTTTGAACGCTTTCAGCAGGAATCGGCTTCCAATCAGCGTGTGAATTACTCCAGTCATAAACTGCGTCACTCATTCGCGACCATGATGCTTAGACGTGGAGCAGATCTGCGAACGGTTCAGGAGCTGTTGGGTCACTCCTCCATTCAAACGACCACGGTGTACACCCACGTAACCAGCCGTGAGAAGGAAGAAGCGATGGCCTTGCTGGATGTCAAACTTCCCGCGTTTGTGGCTGATATGTAAAAAAGAAACTTGGTTTATATAATAGAAGCAAGTAATGGTAGAAAAACCTGTCCAAAACGACAGGTTTTTTTGCAATTTGATGTAGAAGAGAAATAATACATTTAATGGAAGATGTCAGAAGAAGTCAGAAATTATAAAATAATCTCGTCATTATTAACGGAAAAATTATTATGTTAACTTAAACAAGAAATCAATACTTGCTTTTCTTGTTCATATGAAATAGGGTGATAAACTAGCCAGAGATTGACCTTCAATTGAAACTTAACGATATACAACAGTGTAAACTATTAACAAGACCAAAGGACCACTCGCATCCTCATAACGAAGATACAGGTGATCCTTTAGTTATACAACCTTAACGATATTGCTTAAGATAAAATAACGTGATTAGTCACACGCCTGGATTTGGATTTACTCCAGTCCGGCAATTTGTTCCTTCAATTTGTTGGCAGAGGCTTGGAAAGCAACTTTCTCCGTCTCATTCAAAGGAAGTGGCAGAATCTCACGAACACCATTGCGATCAACTACACATGGAACACCCAGATATACATCGGATACGCCATTGTAATCTTCCAGCAATGTGGAAACGTTCAGTACGGAGCCTTCATTGCCCAGAATGGCAGCCACAATACGGTCCAAAGCGAGCGCAATTGCATAGGAAGTGGCACCTTTGGCATTAATAATCTCATAAGCTGCATTTTTGGTCCGGTCGAAGATATCTTGTTGTGTTTCTTCATCCAGATCCAGATTCGTTCCAGCAACGTTGGCGAGGCTCCACACCGGTACTTCGGAATCGCCATGCTCCCCGATAATATGAGCGTGAATACTGCGTGGATCAATTCCTTTGTTTTTACCAATAAGGTAACGGAAACGTGCGCTGTCCAGTAACGTACCAGAACCAATCACGCGAGAAGCGGGCCAACCGCTTTGTTTCCAAGAAGTATAGGACAAAATATCTACAGGATTCGTTGCAATCAAAAGGATACCATGGGAATTAACTTCAGTAATACGTTCAATGATCTCTTTGAAAATGCTTGCATTTTTCTTCAGCAAATCAATGCGTGTCTCTCCTGGTTTTTGGGAAGCACCCGCAGTAATAATGATGATGTCTGCGTCTCTGCAGTCGGAGTAATCGCCTGCCCATACTTTAACGCCTCCGGTAAATGGGAGACCGTGGTTCATATCCAGCATTTCGCCGGTAGCCTTATCATGATTCACATCCACAAATACCAACTCGGACGAACGCTGTCTTAACATCAGCGTGTATCCCGTTGTTGTTCCCACCGCACCCATGCCTACAATAACGACACGACTTGGTTTGAGCGCTGCACTGTTTACCATTTTCATATCCTCTCCTTTTTGGGGTATACTTCCATCCATATTAAGGGATAAGCGTTCGAAAAGCGAGCCATGTCTATAAACTTTTTCACACTTCATGTCTTTTTGCGGAAGATTTCGTCGAAAACCTGGTTTATGTTTTATAGAAGAAACAGATGCAGCAAAAAGATCGCTGTCTGCTTCCAGAGAGTGGAGATGAACCTTTTCGACATCGTTTGTGGTAGAATAGGAGCAGTGGATTCAGATGAATCGTAAAAACAACATGAATGGACAGGCATGCGCGCCTGCTTATTGGATGAGAGAGGTGGAAACCACTTGCGTTCGCAATGGATCAAAATCGCGCAGACAGCATTGCTGTCTATCGGTATAGCTGCTCTGCTGGCAGCTTGCACCGATTCGGGAGAGACCCCGGTGGCAGAACCGCCGCAGGAGAAAGAAGATAACGGGAATATGGGTCAGACACTAACCGTAGTTCCCCCCGCAAACAGTACACAAGCTGCGGATACAGCCAAATATCAAATTCAGACCCGTTTAACCGATTTCCAGTTGCTTAACGGTAACGGTGGATTAGCTTGGGGAGTGACGCGGAACGCCTTGCGTTTGTATTATACTCAGGATCAGGGAAGTACCTGGACCAATATCTCACCTTCGGAAAATGTTCAGTTTCCGGCTAATCCGCAATATGGACAAAGCATTTATTTTGTAGATAGTACACATGGATGGATTGTTCGTGAAGGAATGGGCGGAACAGATACGATGGTGCTGCGCACGAACAACGGAGGAGTGAGCTGGAGCCTGTCCTCTTTGTCCAAAACGGATAAGGTGACGGCCATCACATTTGTTTCTCCTGAAAAAGGCTGGATACTGACTACTGTGGATACTTCCATTGGCAAGCAAGACAAGAAACTGTATCTTACCGAAGATGGCGGTATTACCTGGAATCAGATGACCTCCAGTGACGAGGACGGCAAACCAGCATCTGCAGAGATCCCCACACGGGGTTATTCAACTGGGATGACTTTCTCGGACTCGGATCACGGGTTCTTGACCGCTCTAGAGTTCGGTACGCCGAAATTGTACGTTACAGCGGACGGGGGCCAACATTGGAAGGCGGGTCCGTCATTCTTTGACCGTAACAAATTTAACGGGTGTGGTAATTTTAACATCAGCTCGCCACAGTTTTTTGGACGGGAAGCTCAAACAGCTTGGATGTCGATATCCTGTTCTCAAGGGGAAAGCACCAAATTTAACGGTTTTTTCACAACCAATGGCGGAGAGAGCTGGCAGTTATCAACGTTCAGTCTGAATAAACAAACCGGAATCAATCGCGGTCTGACTCCCACATTTCTGAATTCTTTGGAAGGCTGGGTCATGCAGAAAGGCAAGACTTATTACACCAAAGATGCCGGCAAGAATTGGAAAGCACTTCCTACAAGTGAAGTATTGGAAAACATTCTTAAAGAGTACCCTGAGATCGTCAAGCTCCAAATGGTTTCTTCGAAACTAGGCTGGATTTTGGTCGAAAATACGGATGCCAAAAGATCGCTTTTGCTGCAAACCGTAGACGGCGGTGTGCGTTGGAAAGTACTATAATTGTGGTTGAATAGAACGTGTTTAGAAGAGGAACCTTCGGGTTTCTTTTCATTTTAATAACTTTGTGAAATAAATCACAATAAATCCCTTCAAATGATGTTATATTGAATTCAAGAAGAGATGGGAGTGATGAACATGAGAACGAATGAACAAGCTCAATTCACGCAGGCGGACGAGTTAACCAGATATATGCTCCAATTATGCTACACATGTGATGATGCCAACCGTTGCACTACTGAGGAAGAAGTCAAAGCCTGCATGGCGAAGTACGCACAGGCAGATGAGCCGGAGCAGACGGATGGTGGAGAAGTAACACGCGGATATATGGATCTGATGTACGCTTAAAGTGTATAAAACAAAAAAGACGCTGTCAGCATAACGCTGTCAGCGTTTTTTGATTGTGTTTAGTACCCCTAATGAGCAAAACTACCATGTCAGTAGCCTTTTTTTGTTGGAAATAGATTAATAATAGTTGTTTCGTCCATACCTCAAACTAACTACACACGTACATTAAACTATGTTTATAGGGAGGTGTACGTAGTGAGTTATTCAGACGAAAAAAAACGTCATAAGAAAAAAGGTGTAACTGTATTTCCATGTAAAGGGAAAAACAAAGCACGCAGAGTGAAAGTGGTAAAAAAGATAGTTCGGGTAAAATGTCCGCCACCTGAGGTGAACGTGACTACGCCGACAGTTGTTGGTCCAAGAGGCCCCCAAGGTACACAAGGCATTCAAGGGATTCAAGGTAATCAAGGCGTACAAGGACCGCCCGGACCTCAAGGGCCAGCTGGAGGTCCTCCAGGTCCACAAGGGCCACAGGGGCAACCTGGCCCAGCGGGAGCAATAGGTCCTCAAGGCGCAGCAGGTCCAGCAGGGCCGATGGGTGCACAGGGTATTCCGGGGGAAGAGGGTCTTGTGGGTCCACAAGGACCTCAAGGGCAACCAGGTCCAGCCGGAGCAATCGGGCCACAAGGATTCCCCGGACCAGCGGGAGCCACAGGCGCAGCAGGTCCAGCAGGGGTGACAGGCGCAGCAGGTCCAGCAGGGGCGACAGGCGCAGCAGGTCCGGCAGGGGCCACAGGCGCAGCAGGTCCGGCAGGGGCGACAGGCGCAGCAGGTCCGGCAGGGGCAACAGGCGCAGCAGGTCCGGCAGGGGCGACAGGCGCAGCAGGTCCGGCAGGGGCAACAGGCACAGTAGGTCCGGCAGGGGCGACAGGCGCAGCAGGTCCGGCAGGGGCGACAGGCGCAGCGGGAGGAGTTCTTGGATTTGCCGATTTTTTTGCTTTGATGCCCCCTGATAATGCCGCAACGGTTGCTCCAGGAACGGATGTAAGTTTTCCCCAAAATGGTCCAACTAGTGGAACGACAATTACTCGAACGGGACCTAGCTCATTCAATCTAGCAGCGATAGGCACGTACCAAGTGTTGTTCCAAGTTAGCGTTAGTGAAGCAGGTCAACTCATTTTAACCCTCAATGGAGCTGATTTAGCTCCTACGGTAGTTGGGCGGGCAACAGGAACGTCTCAGATCGTAGAAATGGCTTTAGTACAAACGACTGTTATTAACTCAATACTGACCGTGCGAAATCCAGCTGGTAATTCCACTGCGCTGACGATCACACCGCTTGCTGGAGGAACAAGACCAGTTTCGGCACATCTGGTTATCACACAATTGGCATAAAGAGGGTACAAAGGCTATCCTCAACTGGGATATCGGTCAGTCATCTTGGCCGTTGTCCCAGTTGGTGCCAGGGTTTCAAAAAAAGATCGATTATATCCATAATAGTAAAAAGTAACGCTGCTCCAAAGTATAATATAATGTATTAAACGTTGAGAAAATTGCTCATTTTCGTTTGGAGGTAAGCCTTCGGCATTTTGCCGGAGGTTTTTCCCTTGAACATTTTGGATTTGGATCCGAATAGCAAGTTCCTTGTTAACGTGCATACATATTACAGAAGACGGGTCAAGACTCCGGCTGTCCTAGGTTTGATGAACGGAGGGGAGAGACATGGGCATTGAATCATCCTGGATGTTTGATTTTTTTGGAACCGTCTTTCCGGTAGTATTTGTCCTGATTATAGGTATTGTTCTTCTGTCGGTAGGGAAAGAAGTGTGGAGATGGGGGCGTAATAACTCAGAGCCTCTGCTTACTGTACCTTCACGTATTACCAGCAGGAGAATGCAGATGAGTCAGTCGCACTCCGAACCAGGAAGTACAGCCCGTACGCTTTATTACATTACTTTTGAAGTGGAGAGCGGGGATCGGCTCGAATTCAAAGTGAATGGTGATGAGTACGGTTTGTGCGCCGAGGGAGATGAAGGTCGACTCTCTTTCAAGGGAACGCGTTATGTAGGCTTTGAACGCTACAATCGTTTGTATTCAGAGCGTGTACGCGGATAAACCGGCTGGCTTGCGCCATAGTGGCGTAAGCTTTTTTTAATTTCTTTTACGGACAAGCGTTTCTTAATGGGGCTAACGTGTTTTTATATAAGAAGAGACTTTATTCAATTTATGGTCCATATTCGGTGAGTTAATGTAGACTTATGTGATGAATGGACCATCCCAATAGAGGAGGAAATGATGATGTCATTTACAGATCAAGTCGTGGTTGTGACGGGAGCAGCCAAAGGAATCGGTCGAAGTGTAGCTGAGGCCTATGCGGTTGCAGGGGCTAAAGTCGTACTTGCCGACTATGAGGAAGCGGAAGGGGCTGCGGCGGCAGCTTCGATTCGCAATGAAGGCGGAGAAGCCATATTTGTCCAATGTGATGTACGTCAAGAGAAGGATATAACGAACCTCATTCAAACGACAATGGATGAATTCAAGCAGATTGATGTACTTATAAACAATGCGGGTGTCTCCAGATGGAAATCTCCCTATGAGCTAACGCTGGAAGAGTGGGACGATATACTCAATACCAATGTGCGAAGTTGCTTTCTCGCAAGCCGGGAAGCGGCCAAACATATGAAGCACAACGAAAATGGTGGAGCGATAGTGAACATGGCCTCAACACGTGCCTTTATGTCAGAGCCGGAAACAGAGGCCTATGCTGCATCCAAAGGAGCGATTGTAGCGTTGACGCATGCGATGGCTGTCTCTTTGGGTAAAGACAAAATTCGGGTCAATTGTATCAGTCCGGGATGGATTGAGACAGGAAATGTTGAGAAATTGAAGCCAGAGGACCATGAACAACACCCGGCAGGACGTGTAGGCGTTCCTTCGGATATCTCCCGTGCTTGTTTATATTTGTCCGATCCAAGCAATACCTTTGTCACAGGGACCAACCTGATTATTGATGGGGGAATGACGCGAAAAATGATATATGAGGACTAGTACCGGGATTTCTCAGGTTGAATGTAAACTTTTGAAAACATAGCAGAAATAAGCCCAAGTTAAGCACTTGGGCTTATTTGTTTTTGATAACTCGGTTGCTATAATAAATGTGATTTTACCACAGTACAGGAATGGAGGGAGATTATGTTCGGGAACTCATCCCGGAAAGTGTTTTGGCTATTACTGCTGATTGGAGGGATTATAATGACAGGCTTTGAATCTACTGCTGAAGCTGAAGCAGATATACGAGCAGCCTGGGTATGGCAGGCCAAGTCTGTCAGTGATGGAGGAAATGAGCTGCTGGAGAATGCAGCTAAACATAAGATTAACAGACTGTATGTGAATGTGGATATGAATCTGTCACAGGAGGTTTATCATACATTTATATCCAAAGCCACCAAGGCTGGAATCGCAGTTGAAGCTCTTGGCGGAGATCCTTCATGGGCAGTGAGTGGTCGTGAAGGTCCAATGCTCAAACTGGCGTCCTGGGTGAGCAATTATAACCTGGCTGCAAAGCCGGAAGAGCGTTTTGACGCCATTCATCTGGATATCAAACCGTATGTATTGCCACAGTGGAATGAAGATGCCAAGCCGCTCGTCCAGTCCTGGGTTGTCAATATGAAGCTCTTGCTGGAACAGGTGAAACTGGATGGGGCGGTTGAAGTGAATGTCGACTTGCCTTTTTGGCTGGATTCATACACGGTGACAGGTAGCAGAACTACTGACGATGCGGATAACGATTCGTTGTCACACTGGTTTATCGGACAATTTGATCATATTACACTGCTCGCTTACCGTGACAGCGCACAAGGAAACAATGGCATTATACGTTTGGTAGAACAAGAAATGATATGGGCTGACGCCAGAAATGGTTCGATTACTGTTGGCGTAAATACCAAGCCGATGCCTGGGGAAGAGTTCACGACTTTTGCTGGCAAAGGTGCGGCGCAATTGGAGAGTGTCTTAAGTGAAGTGGCATCTGCATTCACAGATCATGCTTCCTATGCAGGTTCGGCTGTGCATGACATCGTGTACTGGGGGCAGCTGGAGCCAGGGGAAGTACCATTACCAGAGAATCCATCCAATCAACCTGAAATCCGAGGAACCTATATCTGGCAGGCTTCTCAGGTTACGAATGACGGTGGAGATCACATTCTGGAGTTCGCCAAAGCGCAAAACATTAATTGGTTATACGTCCGGCTTGATTTGGATCAACCGTATTCCAGCTATCGCAGTTTTGTGAAACGTGCCCAGGCTCAAGGTATTGAGGTTCATGCGATGGGCGGTCATCCAATCTGGGGTAAAAAGGAAAATCGGCCACGGATACAGCGCTTGATCGACTATGTGAAACATTATAATGCCGAATCCGAACCGGATGAACGTTTTAAGGGAATCCATCTGGATATTGAACCATACACCTTACCTGAATGGGAAAATGATCGGGACAAGCTGCTGACCGAATGGGCTGCTAATATTGCTTATTTCCATGAAGAGACGAAAAAGGACAGTGATCTGGAAACGAGTGCCGATCTGGCCGTTTGGCTCGATACGTCCCCATTACCGGGAAGAGACATGTCCGTCAGTGAATACATGATCACAACGCTGGATCACGTATCTCTGATGGCATTCCGTAACATTGCTGAAGGCTCCAATGGAATTGCCGACGTCGTCAGTCAGGAAATGGAAATTGCGGATCGTTTGGGTAAACCACTCCTGATCTCGGTGGAGATGAAAGAGAATTTTGAAGGTAAACATATTTCATTTTATGATAAGGGAGCAGCAGAGATGGAACGCCAGCTGGCACTGCTTCCAGATCTGTTAAGCGAGTATAAAGCCTACAAAGGCAATATCGTCCATGCTTACGATTACTGGATTCAAGCCAAGCCCTGAATAGGCAGGTTATATAGGAAATGTTATGTCTCGGGACTCCACTTAAGGTGAGGTTCCGGGCTTTTTTTATGGTAAAAAAATAAAATCGTGTCACCGAATGGGCATCTGCACAATACGATATACGGTGATGAAGAGGTTCAACAAGGGAGGAAACAGGATATGGCTGTTATTAAAGCCAACTCGGAAGACGTCAAGCTGCTCGCTAGACTGATGAGAGCGGAGGCTGAAGGTGACGGCGAACAAGGCATGCTGCTTGTAGGCAATGTGGGTGTAAACCGGGTGCTCGGCGATTGCTTGGATTTCGGTGATATTCGGGACATTAATCGAATGGTGTTTCAGAATCCGGGTGGCTTCGAGTCTACGCAAAAAGGGTACTTCTACCAACGGGCAAGATCATCGGAAATACGCTTGGCACAGCGTGTCATTAACGGCGAACGCTTCTGGCCAGCCAGCAACTCCCTGTGGTTTTTCCGTCCGGTGGGGGAATGTCCACCAACCTGGTATAACCAGCAAAATACAGGCCGTTTCAAGGCGCATTGTTTCTTCAGTCCGACAGGCGAAGACTGTCCAACCGTATATTAAATTTTGGGAGGAATCATTATGATTAACCAGCCGTATCAACCGACACAAGTTATGGGCCAACAGGCCAATTCGCAAGTCCAAGGAACATCATATAAAATCGGTAACGGTATGCCAATGATGTCCCCAACACCAGGCATGGTTTCACCTAGTTCCACAAGCGTACCTCCGCTCGTATCAAGCGGTGCTCCAATGACACCTACGGGTGGAGTGGTAACCACTACTGCGCCACAGTTTGAACAATCCTACATTGAAAATATTTTACGGCTTAACCTGGGGAAATGTGGAACATTCTACATGACATACGAAGGCAACAAAGAATGGAATGCCCGCATTTTCCAAGGCATTCTGGAAGCTGCTGGTCGTGACCATATCATCATCAGTGACCCGAACAGCGGAAAACGGATCATGCTTCTGATGGTCAATTTCGACTATGCTACATTCGATGAGCCGTTGTTGTATCAATATCCAGGTGTGATCGGGAACTATCCGCAACAACCGAGCAGACGTTAATCTGTAGAGAAAAAAGAACATAATTATAATACGGTAATACTCAGGCTGTCTCGCATGCGTTTATAATTACGCAAACGGGGCAGCTTTTCCTATATTATGATATAAAGCATAAACAAATAAAAAATTAAAGCATAAGCAGAAGTAACCTTTTCCTCCAATCAGGGCACTTAAAGATAAATACATCAAGCAGCAAGCGCACAGGAAGGAGCAAAACATATTGAAGACATGGATCGATGGAGCACTCCAGGGGCAAGCCGAGGCTTATGAGCAACTGGTGACGCAATTTAGCGGGATGGCACTGGCTGTTGCTTATCAAAAATTAGGGGATACGTTCCTGGCCGAAGATGTGGTACAAGAGGCATTCACGGAGGCCTTTGCAAATTTGTCCAAACTGGACAAACCTGATGCTTTTCCCGGGTGGTTCAAAGTCATCGTGGAGAGACAGTGTTACCGTCTAATGAGGCGTAAGCAGCATGGCACCGTCCCGGTCCTGGAGATTGAGGATGTAATTCAGGAAGAGAATCAGGCTCATAATCCTGAAGAACAGGCTTTGAAAGGAGAGGTGCATCGCCTCCTGCAAGATTCGATTTCCAATTTGCCAACTTCCATGCAGCTTGCTGTTGAACTGTTTTATTTTCAGGGCTACTCGCTCAAGGAAATGTCGGAATTTCTCGGGGTTAATGTTCCGGCTCTGAAGAAACGGTTGTATGATGCCAGATCCAGGCTCAGACGTTCATTGCCTGTGGCGGATGTGATTTCAGTATTTAGTGATCTATACGAAGGAGGAAAAGGAATGCTTCACATTATGAATGGTGACCATGCGGCAGATCGATTAAGACAAAGCGGGATTCAAGGTGAAATTTTGGTCTGGCGAGAGCTTTATACATTTGGACCAATAACAAGAAATATGAGGAATGAGAAGGATCGAAGTGAACGAGCACAATATTTGGAGCATCACTTGGGTATTCCACAGACTGAATACTTGAAAATCAAGGAACTTGAGCAGACACTTAAGTCATTCCATCAGCACGAAGAGATCGTCCTGTGGTTTGAGTATGACCTCTATGATCAGGCAATGCTATCGTACTTGCTGCACTATTTCAGGGAACAGGACCTGAAGAATACAAAGCTGAATCTGTTATGCATCGATAACTATCCAGACATAGAACATTTTCGGGGACTTGGGCAACTCACACCCTCACAGATTGGACGTTTATCAGGTACCTGGCACGTGATGGGGGCGGAGGAAATCCAGGCTGGCAGCGAGTTTTGGGCAGCGTATGCATCATCTGACATTCAGGATCACAAGGACTACTTGCTAAAAAATACATCGGTGCTCCCTTTTGCACATGCTGCATTCAAGGCCCACCTGTCCCGTCTGCCTTCTGTATCGAACGGACTGGGCATAATTGAGCAATCGACACTGGAGGCTATAAGAGAGGGCGTGAATAGTCCTTATCCATTGTTCAAGCATGTTGGAGACCAATTGCATATCTTGGGAATGGGTGATCTGGAGTACTGGGCTCATCTGAAGAGAATGACAGAGGAACCACATGCTTTACTTCAATTAAGCGGTGTACAAGCTTTTCCTAACTTCCAGCAGCATCATGATGAATTTCGTCACGCTGTCTTGTCTTTGACCGAACTCGGTATTCAGGTGCTGAATGGAGAAGTAGACTGGGCACTATTAAGACATGATACTTCTTATACTTCCTGGATTGGTGGTCTTCAGATAGGTGAAGAGGAAGACAAACTGTGGCGCTGGGATACCGTTAATGGGAACGTAGTGATCCTATAGAGAATGCGATGGCATCAGAAATAAAATAAAAGCAGTAGAAGCAGTAGAGGGGTAATTGCTTAGCTAACGTGCCAGCTAATCCTCATCATCCATAAAATCATAAAAAAAGAGTATCCCGCCATGCCTGAGCATGAGCTAGGATACTCTTTTGTTAGTTCAACCTTTATTCTACTTGGCCGCATCCAACTTCAATGCAGTTACCATCTTACGGAACACATCCGTATTATCGAGATAGCCGGAGAACAGGTGGGACCCTGGTCCTGAGGCGTTGATTGGTACATCGTCGAATGTGTGGACTTCCTGGCCTTCATCATGAGGCAGGTTACCCGTGTAGTGAACACCGTCCGGGTCTTTGTCCGGGTTAGCGATATACCATGCCTTGTCTTTGACGTTAGGGTCCTGGATGGTAGGACTGATTGGCACCGGATTAGCGAGATAATCCTCATTGTTATCCGGCATATTGCCCCAGCCAACAGCGATCTTCCACTCGGAATCCGGATTGTCCGGGAATCCATCTCCGTTTGCATCCACATACGTCGGGAACTTGGAATCAGCATATGTGCCGATCAATTCACGGAGTTCGTCACCCGATTTACCTTTGGCGGCTTCCGTGTTATACGTTCCGTTTAGAGTAAGGGAATGACCGTGGTCGGATGTGACGATAACGAGCGTATCCGGGTGTTTCTTCGCATATTCCTTAACCTGACCAACCGTTTGATCGAATTCAATTGCATCCCATACGGAGCGTTCAAAATCCATCGTGTGAGCCTGTTTATCAATCGATGCACCTTCGACCATCAGGAAAAATCCGTTTTTGTTCTGTTCCAGCACTTGAAGGGCTGTGTCAGTCATTTCCATCAACGTTGGCTGATCAGTATCCTTGCCCACAATTTCTGCATTGTTAGGCTGAGTATACTCCCGGTCATAATATACGTTCATGTTGCCTTTGCGGAATAATCCAAGCAATGATTTGGTAGAGGCAGACTTGTCCAGATTTGTTGCATCTGTCACGTAGGTATATCCTTCTTTTTTGAACTCCTCCACAATATTACGTCCATCTTTGCGTTTTCCGCCGTCAGCTGCTGGAAGGAACCACTCCAGACCACCGCCAAGAATAACATCCGGTCGATTGGCTTCATTCAGATACATGCTCGCAATCGCTTCTTGCTCCCCGCGCTTACGTGTATGTACAGCCATTGCAGCAGGTGTCGCATCTGTCACATCCGCAGTCGTTACAAGGCCGGTAGCCATGCCACGTGTCCGCTTCACCAGCTCAACGATGTTTTCCACCTTCGGATCGTCAAAAGGGTCTGGTGTATTGTCCGGGTAGACACCCTCGGCATTGACGGCCGTTTTGTGACCAGTTGCATAAGCGGAAGCACTATTGGCTGAATCGGTGACGATCGAATCCATGCCAGAGGTGGTGACCATGCCCATGGCATCCATTTGTTCCATCTCCAGCCAACCCTTGAATTTGCCTTCGTTAATACCCTTGGATACAACACGAGCGGCGGTGCGAATATTGGCACTCATGCCATCGCCAATCATTAGAACGACATTTTTGGCTTGCTCACCGTTTGTCAGTGTCGCCGTGTCTATGGAAGGATCGAACACTTGGTATACGACCCGTGAATATGTACGCTTGCCTGTAGCCGTCGTCTCGGCGGTTACCACAATGGAATCACTTTCTTTGAAGGCAACATCCCGTATGGTGTATTCTGTGCTCAGTTCGGTACTGCTTGTCCACGTTCCGGACTTGCCGAAGTATTTGTCCGGTGACAAGCCATTAACCTGGATTTTAATGTCTTTCGATTTTAACTTGGCACCGTTCAATTCAACTCGGAAATCGAGCTTCTGGCCTGCCAGAATCTGAGCGCGGTCAATAGGTAAAATGGTAAATGCGGCAGGGGCCGTCTGTTGCTGGGCAGATACGGGTTCAGCATTGACCTGCCAAGGCACTGCTGTAATTGCAACAGCCGCACTAAGTAGTAGAGCATTCCATTTCATAGCATGATGACTTTTCATGAACATACCTCCGAGATCAATTTGTTGTTCTATTTGGAAGTATATAGCTGAATGATTAACTGAGCGTAAGAGAAAAGTTAAACCGTAAGCAAGAAGATGCATATATTTGTTAGTAAAACGTAAAAAAAACTGCGCATTCGGTACATTTGTTAACGAAATAGCCCGTATGCATCATTTCGTTGTCATAGGACACGGATTGACTGTGTAGTGTAGAATTATATAATAAAAGAAGCATATCCTTGTTATTCGACAGAAGAAGGTGGAGGTGAATGCATTGGGAAGTTGAAACTGCATATGAGCGGCAGAATGGCAAATATCCTACATTTTCGAAGGAGGTGGACCTATTTGCCGAGGAATGACGGCGAATAGGAAGATAATTTGAGTGACCCCTTACCGAGTATATTAAATTTATTTTTAATTGCTTTGCTTGTATTGATGAATGGTTTCTTTGTCTCGGCAGAATTCGCGATGGTCAAAGTTCGTGGCAGCCGGATTGAAGCTTTAGTGGAAACAGGTAATAAAAATGCGATTTATGCTTCTAATATTGTACGCAACCTGGATGCTTATCTGTCTGCGTGCCAATTGGGCATAACGCTTGCTTCACTTGGACTCGGTTGGCTAGGAGAGCCAGCGATTGCTCACCTGTTAGAACCCATGTTTACTGCATTTGGAATGGGTCCGGTATACGTACACGGTATTTCCATTGCGATTGCTTTTGTTATTATTACGATTTTGCATATTGTACTCGGGGAACTTGCTCCCAAGACGATGGCTATCCGCAAATCAGAGACGATTACGTTATGGTCTGCGGCGCTGCTTACGTTCTTTTACAAATTAATGTATCCCTTTATATGGGCATTGAATGGTATGGCGAACAGCCTGCTGAGAGTGTTTCGCATGGCACCGGCCTCAGAGCATGACTCAGCGCATAGTGAAGATGAAATACGCATTCTGATGAAAGAAAGCAATAAGAGCGGTTTAATTGATAATACTGAATTGGCGCTTGTTGATAATATATTTGATTTTACGGCAACAACCGCCCGTGAAATTATGATTCCGCGGACGGAAATGATCTGCCTGAATGCCAATCAGTCCATGCTGGAAAATCTGGAAATTGCCAGTGAGAGCATGCGTACCCGTTATCCGGTTTATAACGGTGACAAAGACCATATTATCGGTTTTATTCACATTAAAGACCTGATGCGATCTCAGCTTACAGATACCATCTCGGTAATTCGGCCGATTCTCGCAGTACCCGATTCCACTCCGATCAGTGACCTGCTCAAGCGGATGCAGCGTAGCAAGACACAGATTGCCATCCTGATTGATGAGTACGGAGGAACCTCCGGCCTTGTAACGCTTGAAGACATCATGGAAGAGATCGTGGGCGAGATTCAAGATGAATTTGACCAGGAGCGTCCGGTGATTGAGAAAGTGGATGAGATGGAATACTCTATTGACGGGCTCATGCTGATTGAAGAGGTTAGTGAGCGCTTTGGCCTGGATATGGACCGGGCAGATTATGATACGATTGGCGGCTGGTTATACTCCAGAGTAGAGACCATCCCACCCGAAGTAGGGCAGTCGGTAGAGTATGATGGATATGTCTTTGTCATTCAAGAGACCGAACATAAGCGGATTTCGCGTGTGAATGTGATTAAGCTGGATCTGATGGTTGAAGGCGAAGGCGCTTAATCCAAAGTATTATTTTGGAGACAGGAGATTCCAGTCTATAGAGAGGCCGTACGGTGGATTATTCCATTGTGCGGCTTTTTGTTTACCCTATAATCGTAGCATGCACGGCTGCAAACAGGGTATAATGGAACGACTTTGCAAGATAGGAGAGGTTGAGATTGAGCTATCGCATTGAGGTTGGATTTACGCCTGTATTTGAATTCATGGCCAGTTTGCATACATATATTTGCCGGAAATCGCATAAAAAGATTGATTTATCCATAGCCTGGGCGCAAGAAACAGAAGGGCAGCTAACACCTGAGCTTGCTGCTGTCTTACAAAATATGAACGTGGATGATGATTGGAAATGGATGTATCTGCTTGTCTGTTTGCGAGTGGAAGCTGAGGAGCCAGAGGATTTTATTGAATGGTTTAGCCAACGAACAGTGCTTGACCTTCATGACATTTTTAGTCGGTACAGTTTCCCTTATACGGATGATATCGCTGCTTTCCAGACCAAGATGACCTATGTCTTAACCGGCTGGAATGAGCAATATTTTCGTTTGCTTGATCCCGCCATCTTGCAGCATCTGCGCCAGGAGGTTCTGAACCGCAAGGAACAGTTAAATCAATCTCCCCAGAAAGAGGTACTCGACGATGCGACCAACGGGTTGATGTTCCGGGACATGAAGGGGCTGGATAGACTACTGCTTGTGCCACAATTTCATTTTCAACCGCTAAATGTCATCCTGCATTTTGGGGATACTCTGCTGTGCCATTATTCCTCCAGATTGTATATGGGAGATCACGAATATATTCCGACCCATCATTTGCGTGTGATTCGCAGCTTGGGAGAGAAGAACCGACTGAAAATCATGCGTTTTCTGCATCAGGGACCACGTTCGTTCATAGAAATTGTTCGTCACTTGAAGCTCTCCAAAGGAATTACTCATGACCATCTTTCCAAGCTTCGTGGAGCAGGGTTGGTCTATGCGCATTTTGAAGGAGAGAGCCTGGTTGAGTATTCACTTCGTCTTCATGCACTGGAGCAAATTTTACCGAATGTCATGAATTATTTGGAGCAATAACGTTTATCAAAATGTGGTTTTTAGAAAAAAAGTATTCCTCTGATACAGCCGTATGTTTGTTGTGGTCGAACTGAAATTTATTCAGTAAATCCGCGCAAAACATACGGCTATTTTATCGCTTTAAAGTGGATATTAATGGGTTTAATATAAATATTTTTTTGTGGTTCTCTATTTACAGAACCAAATGCGGTTCTTATAATAGGGCTTATCGAACTTATACCTTACTAATTTCATAGGAATTATATATATTCTGGATTATTTCGGGAATTAGGAATGGCTGAGCGAGAAAAATATGGATCATTTATGAATTGGGGAGGATTTTATGAGAGTGAAAGGTTTATCCGTGGCATCGTTAATCATCAGTAGTGCGATTGTGTTATCGGCATGTGCTGGAGGTGGGGGAGCAGAGACCACTATTGCTGGAAGCGGGACAACAAATTCGGGCACACAAGCGACTCCGGTTTCAGCAGCACTGGATGCACCCTTTCAGGCAACGGACCTGAATCAATTACCTGAGACGGCAAAAAAACGAACGGATACGGTGATTGTGGGACTTACGGATCCCAGTGGGGCTTTCACACCGTACTTCCATCAGAGTGGATATGATGGCAACGTTGCTTCATTGCTATTTGCTTCACTTGTGACCGTAGATGAGAAAGGATTGCCTGTTCCTGATCTTGCTGAAAGCTGGGATGTGTCAGACGATCAGCGTACATACACGTTTCATCTGAGAAAAGATTCCAAGTTCAGTGACGGCTCCGCGCTCACCGCAGATGATATTGCTTTTACATGGACCATTCTGCATGACAAGTCGTATGACGGTGGATTCGATATTTTCTCCACCAAGGTGAAAGGCGGTAAAGCGTATACCAAAGGAAAGGCAGATCACATCGAGGGTATTAAGGTCATTGATCCGTTAACGATCTCGGTCACGCTGGAACAGCCCAACGCAACTGCTCTGCTTACATTGGGCTCAGAGGTGTTATCCAAAGCCTACTACGGCAAAGACTATCAATTCGGCAAGCTTGAATACATTAAAAATCTTCATGCAACACCTGTAGGCAATGGTCCTTATAAACTCGAAAAGTTCATTCCGGGTCAGGAAGTACGATTCGTTGCCAACGAATTCTACTATAAGGGCAAACCGAAAACCGAGCACTTCATATATAAAACATCGGAAGGAGACACCTGGCAGTTTATTGAGACCGGAGAGATCGACTTCACTTCGTTCACGGCTACCCAGGAGAATATCGATAAGCTGAAAAATATCCCATACCTTAACCTTCTACCTTACACACCAAGTACATACGGATATTTACAGCTTAATCTGGAGCATGAACAGCTTCAGGAAAAAGAAGTACGGCAAGCCATCACCTATGGCCTGGATCGTCAGTCCATCTATGTGGACGCCAACCAAGGGGCAGGGGCTGTTGCCAACATCCCGACTTCACCTATTTCCTGGTCATATACGGAAGAAGGTATTAATCCATATGCCTATGATCCGGACAAAGCCAATCAATTGCTGGACGACGCAGGTTGGGTGCCTGGAGCGGATGGCATCCGTGAGAAAAACGGGAAGAAGTTGTCCCTGCATTTCCTCGGAACGAAGAGTCCGGCCACGGATATCTTCATTGCGGTGGCCAAAGAAAACTTTGAAGCGATTGGCGTGCAGTTCCAGCCGGAAGTCTTCGCTGATTTCAACTCGCTTGTTTCCAAAGTGGAGGGTGGCGATTACGATGTAGCTTCCTTCTCTACACCGATGTTAACGGATCCTTCTGACGGTGTACTGCAATTTGTGGATGGTGAGCTGAAGGGCTACGACAATCCCAAAGTGAAAGAGCTGTACAACAAAGGTCTGGCTACGACAGACATTGAGGAGCGTAAGACAGTATACAAAGAGCTGTACCAGTTGCTCAACGATGAGCTGCCTGTCATTTTCACCAGTTACAAAAAAACAGTCTACGCCTATAACGGTCGGATCGATGGACTCTCTGTCAGTCCATACCGCGGGATTGCAACCAGCTTGCCGGAATGGTCTCTGAAATAAGCGGTGGTATGAATCAAGAAACATCAATACCGAAATAAACAAAACGTCCCTTGTGTTTGCGATGTCGCAGATGCAGGGGACGCATTGATAAGGAGCCTGATATGAGCACTTACATTGTGAAACGGATGACATATATGGTTCTTATTTTGCTGGCCGCTTCCGTTCTGATCTTCAGTCTGTATGCACTTACCCCTGGCGACTACATCTCCAGCAACATTAAGCTGAGTCCTGAGCGCAAGGCCGAACTGCGAGAATTATATGGACTGGACAAGCCCGTTATCGAACGATATCTCATCTGGATGAAAAATGCTGTACACGGGGACTTCGGATATTCATTGGCACAACAAAAGCCAGTGCTCTCGCTGTTCAACGAATATATCTGGAATTCATTCCTGTTAGCTGCGGTGACCACATTCCTGACCTGGTTTATCGCGGTTATTATCGGTGTGATCGCTGCCTATAAGCAGTACTCGTGGTTCGATACCTTCGTGATGATAGGCATATTTGCAGCCATGTCCGTGCCATCTTTCTTTATCGGATTGTTTTTGATCAAACTGCTGGCGGTTGACCTAAAATGGTTGCCTCCAGGCGGCATGATGACTACAGGAAGTAATGCTACCGGTCTGGCCTATGTCAAAGAGGTGATTCAACACATGACCTTGCCTGTAATTGTTATGACTCTTCTTGGGGTAGGCTCACTTACCCGTTACTTCCGCAGCAACATGATTGATGTGATCAAGCAGGATTATATTCGCACAGCACGAGCCAAAGGTTTAAAAGAAAGCAAAGTGTTATACACCCATGCCTTGCGCAATGCTCTGTTGCCTGCGATAACACTAATTGGATTCGAGCTGCCGTCCTTATTCGGTGGTTCACTTATTATTGAGAAAATATTCAGCTGGCCGGGTATCGGCCAGTTATATATGCAGTCCTTTTCGCTACGGGATTATCCGCTGCTGATGGGCTTTACCATGTTTATCGCCATTCTGACCGTCATTGGAACGCTGCTGTCTGATGTGCTCTATCACATCGCAGATCCGCGTGTCCGTTTGCAATAAGGGGGCTATGAACATGACAATCTCTTCATCGTCTGTAACGAGAAATGCCGCAGAAGCTGCCTTACCTTCAAAGGTTCCGGCCAAGTCTTCTTTATGGAAATTGTCGATCCGAAGACTGCTCAAGAACAAACTTGCTGTTGGCGGATTCATCGTGGTTTTGTTGATGTTTGTTGCTTGTTTCATTGGACCGCTGTTCTCACCATATACCGATAACAAGATCAATATGACAGCGATGAAACAAGGTCCCGGCATTCATCACTGGCTTGGTACGGATGCGCTTGGTAGGGATGTGCTTACCCGTGTGCTGATGGCTGGTCGTATCTCGCTCACTGTTGGTTTGGCTTCCATGGTTCTATCCGTATTTATCGGCTCCTTGCTTGGAGCCATCGCCGGATATTATCGTGGCATTGTTGATCAGGTCATTATGCGGATTGCCGACTTGCTGCTTACGATCCCGGGATTGCCGCTGCTGTTCATTTTCGGCGCGTTGTTATCGGATTGGAAGGTTCCTCCGGATTCCAGAATGTATATCGTCATGTTGATGCTCAGCTTTGTCAACTGGCCCGGTATGGCCCGAATGGTACGGGGACAGATGTTAAGCTTGCGAGAACGTGAGTTCATGCAGGCTGCTATTGTTCTTGGCTTGCGTGACCGTCGCAAACTGTTTCACCATCTTCTGCCCAATATCGTTCCGCTTCTCATCGTCATGGCGACTCTGAATATCGGAGGGTCCATTCTCAGCGAATCGGTACTTAGCTTTTTTGGACTGGGTGTCATGCCCCCAACGCCTACATGGGGCAATATGATCGATGCAGCCAACAACATGATTGATTTTCAACAGCATCCGTGGTTATGGATTCCGCCAGGGCTGTCCATTTTCGTGACCGTTATTGCGATTAACATTTTTGGTGATGGTCTTCGAGACGTATTAGATCCCAAACAGAAGAGAAGGTGAGCACGCCTCATGCAAAATATGATTGAAATTGAACAACTTGAAACTCATTTTTACTCAGAAGAAGGAAATGTCAAAGCCGTGGACGGCGTAAGCCTGAATGTACGTGAAGGGGAGACGGTGTGCATCGTTGGTGAATCAGGCTGTGGAAAAAGTGTAACCGCCATGTCGATTATGGGTTTGATCGAGGAAGCGGCAGGTAAGGTGGTTGGCGGTGCGATCCGGTTTGGTGGACGGGATCTGCTCCGTGAAAGTAAATCCTCACTGCGCGCCATCCGGGGCAATGACATCTCCATGATTTTTCAGGAACCGATGTCCTCTCTGAATCCCGTGCTGAAGATCGGTGAGCAATTAATGGAGCCGCTGATAGTACACTTGAAAATGAGTAAAAAGCAGGCTCGTGCCAGAGCGGTTGAGCTGATTGCCGAAGTTGGCATTTCACGTCCCGAACAGATTGCAAACAGCTATCCGCATGAGCTGAGTGGAGGTATGCTGCAGCGCATTATGATTGCCATTGCCATCTCATGTAACCCGAAACTGTTAATCGCGGATGAACCAACCACTGCACTGGATGTGACCATTCAAGCGCAGATATTGGATATGCTACAACACATCAAGTCCCAATCAGGAACCTCCATTCTGATGATTACGCATGACCTTGGCGTTGTAGCTGAAATGGCGGATTATGTCGTTGTAATGTATGCAGGCAAAGTGGTGGAAGAGGGGGAAGTGGTGCAATTATTTGAATCTCCCAAACATCCATATACCCAAGGATTACTACGCTCCAAGCCAATTATCAATCAACGACAGGATGAATTGTATTCGATACCCGGACATGTACCTGATCCACTGTCCTTAAAAGATTCCTGTCATTTTGCTGATCGTTGTGAGCACTGTATGTCGATATGCACCACGCAAATGCCGACGCTGAAGCAGCTTGGACCTGGTCAGAAGGCTGCATGCTTTCTGTATGAGGAGGCATTGAGTCATGTCTGAACCTCTATTGGAAATTGAACATCTCAAAACCTATTTTCCAGTGCGCAAAGGCTTATTGAATCGTACAGTAGCCCATGTGAAAGCAGTCGATGATATCAGCATCACAATCCATGAAGGCGAGACGTTTGGATTAGTGGGTGAATCCGGAAGTGGCAAGAGCACCGTTGGAAGAACGATCGTGCGATTAACGGAAAAAACGGAAGGACAGATTCGTTTTCAAGGTGTTGACTTGCATCAGTTATCTATGCAGGAAGTGCGGAAGATCCGTCCGCAGCTTCAACTTATTTTCCAGGACCCCTACAGTTCACTGAACCCGCGCATTCGCATTGGTGATGCGATCGGGGAGGCTGTATTGGATCACGGGTTGGCTACCGCAAGCGAGGTTCGTGATCTCGTCAAGGAGGTACTCGGAGCCTGCGGATTGTCATCTTATCATATTGATCGTTTTCCCCATGAGTTCTCTGGTGGACAGCGACAACGGATTGGGATTGCGCGAGCTTTGATCTTAAATCCGAAACTGATTATCGCAGATGAACCGGTATCAGCACTGGACGTGTCTATTCAGGCTCAGATTATTAACCTGTTCAGACGGCTTCAGCAAGAGCGTGGCCTTGCTTACTTGTTTATTTCGCATGATCTGAGTGTGGTGGAACATCTGTGTGACCGTATTGGAGTGATGTATCTGGGCTCCATGGTCGAGACGGCCTCCAGAGATGAGTTGTTCGGCAATCCACTGCATCCGTATACGAAAGCCATGCTATCAGCTGTACCTGTACCGATTCCCAAATTGAAACGGGAACGAATTGTGCTTAAAGGGGATATCCCCAGTCCGGTGAATCCGCCAACTGGATGCAAGTTCCATACACGTTGTCCATGGGCAGAAGATATCTGCAAGCAGCAAATTCCAGCGTATCGGAACGTTGGAGCGGATCATTTTGTAGCCTGTCATTTGGTCTGAAGCATGTGAGAGTAATTTCATATCAACGGTATCTTATGGATACGTAATGGAATTATTTAGGTTTCATCCATTCTGTATGTGTTCATTCGAAGAAGTATCAAAGTACCAAAAGACGCTGCCGACATGTAAGTCGGAGCGTCTTTTATTTTTTTGAAACCTTCTAACCACTACATCCGTTTAATACTTACACAAAATCAAATTTGGAAAATGAAGGGTGGATACATATGCGGAAATTAAGAATAACGTCCATGCTGAAAGTCATGATTGTTGCAGCACTAACGGCACCCATAATTCTTGCGCTACCAACCGAAGAGGTTGCTGTTGCCAGTCCAAGTATCCAGCCTCACGCGCTTACTCCACCGCCACCGCCTTTGGAACCAAGTATTCATGCACTGACTTCCCCAAAATATATTTATCAGGCAGAGGGGACGGTTACACCTGGAGGGGGGCTGACTGCGGTTGTAAATACAACAACAACAACTTTCTCGGAAATGAAATCGCTGCAAGTCGATTATCGACTTGAACGCTGGACGGGATCGGCCTGGATTCTCTATCAATCCGGTTCCAAGAAGAAAACCCAAACGCAGACCCTGAATGCCCAATCGAGCTGGACCGTGATAACCGGCTATTACTATCGAGTCGTCAGTCTTCACACGGCCGATGATGGGGTCAAGCCTGAGACGACAACACATATTTCAAGCAATGTATTATTTTAATTTACTTGCGAGTACTACCTGGAAATTTTTGTTCCTGCAGGTCGTTGGCAATGGCAGTCATCTCTTCTTCCGAGACGGTTCCGAATAAGCTCATATTGACAGAACCCATCATCCATTGAAAGGTGTTATAGGGGGGACCGAGGTACATAAATGCATCGCTGCCATCAGCCAATTTGACGATACTTGTTTCGCGAAGCATGGGCCCCTCAATGATCTGACCAGGCGAAACATAGGCATAATCAAACTGAATGACTTCTTCTTCACCATTTTTGCCTTCGCCGCTATAACGAACCCTCATTCGTTGAGATTCGTAATAATCTTCCGGATTGACGGGATTGAGGGTATCCAGCATGAGCTCAAATTTGATCTTTGTAAACCGCTCGGGAATCGCTTTTGATAACAAAAAATCACCCATAAATCCCGAGCGTGCTATTTCCTTGGTTACAACAATAGGTTCAAGTAAATGTGATGTCTCATAGAAGGGGAGAACAATATCTTCATCCTCTTCTGGTTCGTCTCCAGAATAGAATTTGGGAGCTTCATTAACTCCTCGTTCAGGAGGTGGAGGGGTCTTAGCTGTCGACGGATCAGCGCCCAAATGAGTAGTACGATCCTCAATAACAATGGATTTCATCCCATTGCCCCATTCCTTGATCGATTGTACAAAAGGGGAGACGGCTTGCGTCCCGGTAGGCATACTGAAGATGACGGCGCCGATGGTCACGGACGCAGCCACAATAACAGATAAACGTATGGTGCGCATTCTTTTCTTGCGTGCGCCAACCCGGGAAATTTCCTTTTGAACTCGGAGCCAGGATTGACGCATAGGTTCGGTGTTGGAAGCAGGGGTGGCAGATGCAGCCTGATGGAAGGCTTCGTCAAAAGCCATATCAAACGCGGCATCGAAAAAATCGTCTTCCAGCTCTGAATCGAATGAATCAATATGCTTATCGGATTTGCCTTTGCTCAATACTTCCACCCCATTCCTTATGTAATTTCTTTTTGATACTTCCGCGGGCTCTGAACAAACGTTGCTTCACAATTTCTTCGGATGTATCAAGCAGATCGGCCATTTCCCGATAGGAAAGACCCTCTTTCCAGCGTAGCTCCACAAGAACACGGTATTCCGGCTTAAGCTGTTCCAGATAGAATTCGATGGATTCCTGCATCATTTGAGTCTCCACCGTGCTCTCCACGGAAGCGGCCGTCTGATTAATTGTCTCCATATCTATAAAAACACTATCCGTATCCAGTTGGTTACGGTTATTTTTATTTTTTCTCAGATAATTAATGGCGGTATTCCGTGTGACAACCTTCAGCCATGCTTTCAGTTTGACTTCGTTGTCGAAGAGAGGTTTGTTTTTAATGATTTTAATAAAAGCTTCCTGAATGATATCTTCTGCTGCTGCACGTTCTTTGATGATGTAAACGATGAGACCATGTACCATATTATAGTATTCGTAGTACACTTCTTCTTGAAGCTGCGGGCCCAAATTATGGAAATCTGAGGCTAAGAGTAATTGGAGCCGATTGGCCATGATGTTCTCCTTTCTGGTGAACAATCCACAAACATTGGTATCATTTCATTTTACAACATTATATGGAAGCGATACAATGGGAGGTTAGTCTGACAGAAGCGGAAAAAGTATAGCCGAAATAGAAAGAGGCCGCCTCACTAACCACTAAATCATGGTCAGTAGGGCAGCCTCTATGAGTTACTTAATAATCGCAGAATAACAGGTACAAATGGCTTAGAAAGCCCAGTCACCGTTCAGGAAGATGGCTTCACGCTCACCATTCGCTGTCACGCCATAAATATTCGTTTCCGGCGATCCCATCATGAAGTCTACGTGAGTAATGCTGGAGTTCATGCCGCGAGCTGCAAGCTCCTCGGTTGACAAGGTTTTGCCACCATCGATATTGAAGGCATAGGAACTACCGATAGCGAGGTGACATGAAGCATTCTCATCATATAGCGTTGTGTAATAGAGAATACCACTTTCCGAGATTGGAGAATGGAAGGGCACCAAAGCGACTTCACCGAGATAATGGGAACCTTCATCCATATTGATGAGTCTTTCTAGTGTATCTTGACCTTCTTCGGCGTGGAAATCAATGATGCGTCCTTTTTCAAACGTAAGAGAGAAGCGATCAATGATACTTCCGCCATAACTGAGTGGTTTGGTGCTGGACACTTTACCGTTCACCCCAAATTTGGCTGGTGCTGTGAATACTTCCTCTGTCGGGATGTTGGCCACAAAACGAGTGCCTTGTTCATTAATGCTGCCCGCTTGCGCCCAAATGTGCCCTTCAGGAAGATCAACGGTAAGGTCGGTTCCCGGTGAGACAAAATGCAGAGTTTTATATTTTTTGCTGTTCAGGGCAACTGCTTTGTGCTCCAAACGCTCAATATGCTGCTCCCAAGCCGCTACAGGATCTTCCAGATCAGCTCTTACAGCAGAAAAAATGGCTTCCCAGAGCTGTTTCATCTGCTCAGCAGGGGGAAGGTCAGGGAATACTTTGGCGGCCCAATCCGGCGAAGGACAGGCTACTCCTGTCCAGCTCATTTTGTCTGCCTGCTGATACTGACGATATTTGGACATCGCCTGACCGTATGTACGCTGATGAGTGGAAATGCGTTCTGGATCGATGCCTTTTAGCAGGTCCGGGCTGGATGACAATACGGTCAAGAACGCAGCATTGTTCGCTGCCAGCTCCTCAAGCTCAGCGGCATGCCATTTCGGTGCATCTTGGAAGGAGTCCTCAGGGGCCATTTCAAACCGCAGTCGATTGACAGTTTCGTCTCCATATTTGATGATAACTTTCTTTGCTCCGGCCTCGTAGCCTTTGCGCACCAACAAACGCACGAATTCAGCTGTATCAATCATCGCGCTGATAACGAAGATTTGTCCGGGCTGAACGTTGGCTCCAACTTTTACAGCCAGTTCAGCATAACGATCCAGTTTTTGTTCAAAACTCAACATATCAAGTTCCTCCATATCATGAATGCCCCGCATACGCAGGAAAAGAGAGGAGTGACCCTCTCTCTCATTTACACTATTTTAAATTAGAAAGCCCAGTTGCCTTGAAGGAAGATTGGCTCTTCACTACCTTCAGAAGTAACACCGTGAATGTTCATTTCTCCTGATCCAATCATGAAATCCACATGAGTGAGACTGGAGTTCATGCCATGGCTGATCAATTCCTCTTTGGACATCGTTTTGCCGCCTTCCAGACAGAAGGCATAGGCGTTCCCGATAGCCAAATGGTTGGATGCATTTTCATCAAAGAGGGTGTTGTAGAACAAAATATTCGTGTCTGAAATTGGCGATTGATGTGGAACGAGAGCTACTTCACCCAGATAATGTGCGCCTTCATCCATTTCAATCAAGCTTTTCAATGAATCGAGTCCTTGTTCGGCAGTATAATCGACAATTCGGCCATTTTCGAAAGTGATGGAGAAGCCGTCGATCAGGTTGCCGCCATAGCTCAGTGGCTTGGTGCTGCGAACTGTTCCGTTAACTCCAGTTTTCAGTGGAGCTGTGAACACTTCCTCTGTAGGCATATTAGCAACGAAGACATGTCCCTGCTCATTGATGCTACCACCGGATACCCACAGATGTCCTTCAGGAAGCTCTATTGTCAGGTCTGTGCCAGGTGCAGTATAGTGAAGCTTTTTGTATTTTTTCTCGTTAAGCAGATCTGCACGGGAGTCGAGATTCAGCAAATGTGTTTTCCATTCTGCGACAGCATCCTGCTCACCGATACGAACGGTTTTGAAGATGACATCCCATAATTTATCAATTTGCTGCTGTGCCGGAAGATCAGGGAATACTTTGGCCGCCCATTCAGGGGAAGGAACGGCCACAATGGACCAGCTGAATTTGTCTGCCATCTGATAGGAACGATATTTCTCCATCGCTTTACCACGAACTTTCTGACTAGTCACGATGCGTTCTTGAGGAACGCCTGCAAGCAGATCCGGATTTTCTGCAATAACATGCAGAATGGCGGCACCTTCTTCTACGAGTTCAGTCATTTCTCCTGCAAACCATTTTGGTTCAATGGAGAAGGATTCTTCTGGTGCGAGATCATAATGAAGACGTGTAATAACCTCATCGCTCCAGTTTACTTTGACCAGCTTGGCACCTGTGCCATAAGCAGCTTTGACGATTAGGCGTACAAAATGTGCTGCCGAGATTGGTGCGTTCACGACGAGAGTCTGCCCAGGATGGACATTAACACCGACTTTGACAGCCAGTTCGGCATATTGTTGTAAATTCGTTTCAAAATTGTTCATGCTATTTTTTCCTCCTGTTTGGTATAATGTCGTAGCTGTTTGTTATTATAGTCCTCATTACAGGTATGTAAGGAGTCAGAATGGTTCCCTCATTGAATAAGGTATACGTTGCTACGATATATATTGTACAATTAACCAATAATAATTACCAAACTAGGTTTACCATAAATTGTGGAGACCTGCAACTGAAGAGAGATTAAAGGAGAGAACGATTGTGAATATTGAGATTATTCGTGCAGAGATGCGTCGTGAAGATGAGAAGAATTATGTAGGTAATACGGTTTTTCGTGCAGAGGGCGAAAAGTCAGTTTATGAGATTACGTTTATGAGCAAGAACGGCAAGGATTGGGACTATAGTCTGCATTTCACTGAACAATCCGGTGATGAAGATGAATTGTTGCGTATGGACGAGCTGCTGGAAAACGATGACGATATGTACAATCAGCTGCTTGATGCGGCACTGGACGCTTTCCCGGCATAATAGGATCGAAAGGTTCTTGTTCTAATATGGAATGTAGCTGATTATACTAGACGGTGTATGCCTGAAACAGGGCGTCCACCGTCTATTTTATTGGGAATAAGGAATAGTTACTCCAGAAAAGGGAAGTCTATGACAGATGAATGGAACCAGAGAGACAATCCGCCTGAATGGGAGGTAACCGTGAATGGCATCTGACAATCTGATTACAGCAGGAATGACGGGACTTGAAGAAGTCGCGCACGATATCCTCAGTCTGCGTACACTGTTCGTTAATGTTGTGTTCATCGGGGAGCCTGGAAGCAGGAACTGGGTGCTCGTGGACACTGGAATGGCGAGTTTCACTGATCAGATTCTTCATGTTGCAACTGAACGCTTTCCTGGTCCACCGTCTGCGATTATTTTGACACATGGTCATTTTGATCACGTCGGGACCGTCATCGAACTGGAACAATTCTGGGGCGTCCCGGTGTACGCACACCCGCTGGAACTGCCTTATTTGACAGGTGTGAAGGATTATCCTCCGGCCGACCCTACTGTTGGTGGCGGTTTGATGGCACGGCTGTCATTTGCTTACCCTAATGAAGCTATTAATCTGGATGATCGGATATTCAGTCTGCCGGATGATCATTCCATCCCAGGTGTTTCTGGCTGGGAATGGTTGCATACACCAGGTCATACACCGGGCCATGTGTCTCTATTTCGAAAAGAAGACCGTACACTGATTGCGGGAGACGCGATCGTCACCGTGAAACAGGAATCGCTCTGGAGTGTGCTGCTTCAGGACAAACAGTTGCACGGTCCACCCGCGTATTTCACGACGGATTGGCAAGCGGCTCATCGATCAGTTCAGCATATTCGTCGACTGGAGCCCATAGTTGCTGTTACCGGGCACGGACATTCCTTAACCGGAGAAATGCTGAGAGATTCGCTGGAGCGACTCGATCTTGATTTTGAACAGACCGCCGTTCCGGATCACGGCAAATATGTGGATTGATAGAGCAGATGCCAAACATGGGTATTCCATTGAAATCTGGAATGATTCATTACGGCAGCATAAGGGGATGGAGACAGCCACGGAGCATCGTAGCTGTCTTTTTTGTCGTTCCATCATGAATTTGTTCTCTATCATAGATTGGTATTTTGTGCCCGGTCATGATATAGTCGAGCCGTATAATATAACCTTAGTATGCAGGAGGTACATATAACGATGACACAGCAAAATGCAGCTTTCGAAGAACAATTTGGAGGTATACCAGCCGTCTGGCTTCGTTTTAATCAATTCGAAGCGGCAGTTATTCCGAGTGTGGGTGCCAACCTGGTCGCTTTCCGTGATACAGAGCAGGGATTCCGTTATTTGCGTGAGCCAGACCAGGAACAGATGGATGAATTTATGGCTGCACCTGCCGTATACGGTATTCCGATTCTTTCCCCACCAAATCGCTATGAGGATGGTCGCTTCCCCTGGAATGGTGAAGTTTATCAACTACCTATAAACGAACCAGCTACAGGCAACCACCTGCATGGATTCCTGCATGATGCCGAGTGGAAGGTTGATGGGTTCGGTTCTGACGAGTTGGAGAGTTATGTTGTGCTCAGTCAGGAAGTGAAGGAAGGACATGAGTTCTACAAATACCTGCCGTTCACCTTCACAGTGACGCTCCGTTACTCGCTAAGTAGTCTGGGACTTCAGCAGCAATTGAATGTTCGGAATAACGGGAAGGAACGTATGCCGAACCTGTTCGCATTCCATACAGCCATTAGCGTACCTTTTGCACCGGAAAGCCAGGCATCCGATTACACCGCCAAAATAACGATTGGTCAGCGTCGTGAATTGAATGAACGTTCTTTACCTACAGGACAATTTCAACCGCTTACACCAGAGGAAGAGCAATTAAAGGAAGAGGGCGTTAGTCCGTTTTTTGCAGCCATGGACAACCACTACACGGCTGAACCACAGAACGGTCGCAACTATATGGAGCTTACTGATCATCGTACCGGTGACAAGCTGGTATATGATGTAGGGACTTCGTACAAGCACTGGATGATCTGGAATAACAATATGGCTGGCGGATTCTTCTGTCCTGAGCCACAGATGAACCTCGTTAACGCCCCGAATGTACAAGGCATTCCTGCTGAAGAGATCGGTCTGATTGGTCTTGAGCCGGGCGAATTATTCGAGCAAACCAGCCGTCTATATCCGATCAAAGCTCAAAAATAAATACTCAAGCACTTTGCTTCACGCTTACATTTTTGTCGAAAAGGTGAAAATTGCACAGGCAATCATGTATAATATGACAAGATACACAAGCTTTGCTCATAAAAAGCATTTTGCATAAATCCCAAAAATGACTTTGGAATCAACAGATGTAAGATGCTGTGAAGAAAAGAATGTATACGTATTTTTTTAGAGACCCAAACCATCTTTTTGGAGGAGGAAAAGCAAGTGGAATACCGCATTGAGAAAGATACGTTAGGTGAAATGAAAGTACCAGCCGACAGGCTGTGGGGAGCTCAAACGCAACGCAGTAAGGAAAACTTTCCGATTGGTCGCGAGCATATGCCGATGGAAGTCGTGCGTGCTCTTGCCATTTTGAAAAAAAGCGCTGCAGCTAGTAACCATAAATTAGGTAAATTGTCCGCTGCCAAATCGGATGCGATCGCTTATGCCGCTGATGAAATTATTGCAGGTCGGATTGATGATCATTTTCCTCTCGTGGTATGGCAGACGGGTAGCGGAACACAGTCCAACATGAACGTAAACGAAGTCATTGCCAATCTGGGTAACCAGTTGCTTGAACAAAAGGGCAAGGAAGAACGTCTGCATCCGAATGATGATGTAAATATGTCCCAAAGCTCTAATGATACATTCCCAACGGCTCTGCATGTTGCAGGAGTACTTGCTGTTGAAGATCAACTCTTGCCGGCAATCGCGGTGCTGAAATCCACTTTTGCAGACAAATCGGAAAAATTCAAAGATATTATCAAAATTGGACGTACTCATCTTCAGGATGCAACGCCAATTACACTCGGTCAGGAAATCAGTGGCTGGGAAGCGATGCTCGATAAGAGTGAACGTATGATCCGCGATAGTGTGAATTATATGAAAGAACTCGCAATTGGTGGTACAGCTGTGGGAACCGGAATTAATGCACATCCTGACTTTGGTGATTATACAGCCAAGGAAATTGGCAAGCATACCGGCAAGGATTTTGTATCCGCACCTAACAAATTCCACGCACTTACAAGTCATGATGAAGTGGTCTATGCTCACGGTGCAGTTAAAGCGCTTGCAGCTGACTTGATGAAAATTGCCAATGATGTTCGCTGGCTGGCTAGTGGCCCACGCAGCGGTCTGGGAGAGATTCGTATTCCGGAGAACGAACCGGGCAGTTCCATTATGCCAGGTAAAGTGAATCCAACTCAGAGCGAGGCGATGACCATGGTGGTTACGCAAGTCATGGGGAACGATGCTGCGATTGGCTTCGCGGCAAGTCAGGGTAACTTCGAGTTGAATGTGTTCAAACCGGTTATTATCTATAACTTCCTGCAATCTGTCCAGCTCCTTGCTGATTCCATTGTTGCATTCAATGATAAATGTGCGGTGGGTATTGAGCCTAACCTCGGCCAGATTGAACACAATTTGAATAACTCGCTTATGTTGGTTACCGCTCTTAATCCGCATATCGGATATGAGAATGCAGCCAAAATTGCCAAGCTTGCGCATAAGGAAGGACTGTCTCTGAAAGAAGCAACATTGCAGACAGGTCTGCTTACGGAAGAGCAATTCGATCAGTATGTTGATCCAGCGAAAATGATTGCCCCGAAAGCTTAATCAGTCATTATCATGCGAACTTCATTCCATAAACAAGCGACCTGCATACGCAGGTCGTTTTTTAACTCGTGCGGTTCTTGAACTAATGCTTGTCAGTATATACGTATACATATAAACTACATATGCGACTGTTTTTTTAATTGATCGGAATTGTTTATTTCATTGGAGGTTTCTGCGTTGTCGAAAAAGAGAAGATTTACGATACGCTCCAAAATTCTATTGGGCTATCTAGTGGTTGTGTTGTTATTTGGTGCCGTTTTGCTGGTGTTATCTGCCCAAATTGATGCATCGCAGAAGGAAATCGATTTTATCAGCCACCACGACCTGGAAGTGCATAACCTGACCAATGCAATTGAGAAAAATGTTCTGAATATGGAAACAGGACAGCGGGGATTCATGATCACCGGGGAAGAAAGTTATTTGGAGCCATACAACCAAGCGCTAACCCAGTGGAACTCCAATTATGCCGAACTGTATGAGCTGGTTAGTGATAACCCATCCCAGCAGATGACTCTGGAAACCATCAAAACACATATTGTCCGCTGGATTGATGTTGCCGGATCAGCCTCGGTGGCCCTAAAGAGACAAGGAGATCAGGATAAAGTCATTGAATTTTTCCATTCCGATCCAGGGAAAGGCGAAATTGATCTGTTAAGATCCGAGTTCGAGAACTTCCGCAATACAGAGTTGCGACTGACAGAAAGCCGGGTGACCGAGCTCGCAGCACGAAGCTCCACATTGCTTACCATTATGTATACCTTATGGGCTGCCGTTGCCGGACTATCTGTTGCTGCAGCGCTCGTCATTTCGGGCAATATCGTAAAGACCCTGCGTGAAGTCAAACATACCATCAGCGACATATCTCAAGGCGGCAATCTCACACAGCGTATTATTGTCCGTACACAAGATGAGGTCGGTGATTTAGGTAAAGAGACGAACTTATTGCTGGATACGGTACAGGAACAGAATCGACTTAAAGATCAGGTTGCCAGCATTGCTACACTCTTGCAGAACCCTGCAAGTTTGGAGGGACTGTCACGGTTGTTCCTAAACCAAGTCGCGATCCTGCTAGAAGCCCCTTATGGCGTGTTATATGCGATGAAAGAGAACCGTCTCATTCGTGTAGCTGCGTATGCGGCAGATGGAGAGAAAGAGCGTTCCCTCGGTAAAGTATCCGTTGCACCGGGTGAGGGATTAGTCGGTCAGAGTGCGATTGAGAAGCGAGTTTTGCAGATGAACGACTTGCCTCAAAATTATATTCGCATCTCATCGGGACTTGGTGATGCGTCAGCTGCATCACTCACGGTAGCCCCGGTGGTATTTGAAGGTAAAACGATAGCTGTAATCGAACTGGCCTCTATGAAGCAGATCGAACCAAAGGAAACAAAGTTGCTAACCGAACTGATCGAAATCTTCGGCGTCTCGCTTCATTCCACCGTAACACGCATGGAATTACAGCATTTGTATGATGAATCACAGGTGTTGAATGAAGAATTGCAGACACAATCGGAGAAACTGCAGGCACAGACCGAAGAGATGGTGTCCCAGACTGAAGAATTACATATGCAGACAGAGGAACTGCACATGTTGAACGAGCGTCTGGAAATGCAGAAAAATGCCGCTGAGACCTCTGCTAGCGAACTTGCAGAAGTAGCCGATCAGTTACGGACAAGCTCTGGTTATAAGTCTGAGTTCCTGGCGAATATGTCGCATGAACTGCGTACCCCGCTGAACAGTATGCTAATTCTGTCCGAGATTTTGGCTGAGAACAAACATCAGCACTTAAATAGTGAAGAACAGAAATATGCTTCGGTGATCCATGCATCAGGTAAGGACCTGTTGAATCTGATTAACGACATTCTCGACCTTTCCAAAGTGGAGGCTGGGGAGATGGAAGTGGATTTGGATGATGTCTATCTTGGAACCCTGCCGGAAGCGATGAATCAATATTTCCTGAAAACGGCTGAGCAAAAAGGAATTGATTTCCGGATTCAGCTTCAAAGCCCTCTGCCGGAAACGATTGTTTCCGACGAGATGCGGTTACACCAGATTTTACGGAATTTGCTATCCAATGCATTTAAATTCACCAATGAAGGGGAAGTAGCCTTAACCATCTCCAGAGTGAGTCTGTCCAATCCTGAAACGAACGGAGCAGAGACGGATGTCATAGCCTTCTCGGTTAGTGATACCGGGATTGGCATTGCGGACAACAAACTGCTGCAGATCTTTGATGCCTTCAAACAGGCGGATGGAGCCACCGCCCGAAAATACGGTGGAACTGGACTGGGACTGTCGATCTCTCAATCTCTTGCCAATCTGTTGGGAGGATCAATCTCGGCAACTAGTCGCGAAGGACAAGGAAGTGTCTTCACCTTATTCCTCCCACTTAGAAGGGAAGAGCCTGAGGTTATGCAAAACTCCAGATTGTTCTTGAACGAGGTAGCCGTGACTGCTCCTGAAACAAACAAATCCTCAGGCGAGAATTCAACAAACGTCGAGATGTTACTGACGCCACTTGAAGAATCATTATTGAATGGCCGCCAGGTTCTTGTTGTCGATGATGATATTCGAAATGTGTATGCCTTGGCAAATGCCCTTGAGCAGTATGACATGAAGGTGATTACAGCTCAGAATGGCTACGAGTGTCTGGAGATGTTAGAGAGCGGAGAAGCGAACCCGGATATTATCTTGATGGATATCATGATGCCAGAGTTGGATGGATATGAAACTACTCGCCAAATCCGTGAGAGATTAAATCTCAAAAAGCTCCCTATTATTGCTTTGACTGCCAAAGCCATGAAAGAAGATCGTGATAAATGTATTGCGGCAGGAGCCTCAGATTATATTAGCAAACCGCTCAATATGAAAGAGGTACTGTCCCGGATGAAATTGTGGTTGAGTCACGAAACATTGGGAATCTGATCCTTTCCGTTTGTAATTCAACATGTATCAACTCGAAAATAAAACCTACGCCAGTTGCGGAACGATTGCTGCAATTGTGTCATGGGTTTTATTTTTTTCTCATGTAAACTATTTAAATGAAAATGATGTTATAATACTTAACAACACTCAAGGATTATTTCAATAAAATGGTTGAAATTTAGTGTTAAACCTTTGTTTAGGTGCGGTATAAGGATATAAACCGCTTTACGCGTTATATATATGGGAGGTAATGTCCATGCAGCTTACGGTTAAAGAGGCTTTACAGGTATACCCGTTGTCTGAGGCCAGACTGGTTGCAGGTGGGGAAGGGACTTCACGGATGATGAAATCCGTTAACGTCATGGACGCTCCAGATATAGCGGATTGGATCAAATCCGGAGAATTGCTGTTTACAACTGCATTTATTATGAAAGACAACGAGACCGATGCACTTCGTTTGATGCGCCGCCTGAACGAACGTGGTTGTGCCGGATTAGGCATTAAATTGGGCCGTTTCTGGCAGGCCATTCCGCAAGGAATTATCGAGGAAGCAGATCGACTGCGTTTACCGCTGCTGGAACTGCCGTTCCAGTTTACATTTTCCGACCAAATGAATGCGTTATTCAAGGCTGAACATGAACGCAGCAATCGTTTACTGCACGAGGTGGTGCAGAAACAGAAAAAATTAATGCACTTTGCATTGCAGCAACAACAGCATCGGAATGTATTCGCCGAACTCGCTACCGTGTTGAACTATCCGCTTGCGGTTATTGGCTCCCGCGGCCATGTGCTGTATGGCAGCGAAGGTGTTGCGGGAGATGCGGTAGTACAGGGTTGGCCTTGGAAATCCGTCATGCACCGGGTGAAATGGAATCAGGGAAGCTGCCACCGGGTACCGATCAAGCAGAATGATGAAGAATATGGATTTTTGCTCGTCTTTACAGAATCGGCGCTGTCACTTAGAGCGGAGGAGGAATTGTTTCAGCAGGCTGCGGATGTTCTAGCATTCTATATGGATATGACCTATCGAGAACACATTAACCCCACCGTTCAGGATGAGATGCGTACGCTGTTAACCCAATATCTAGATAACAAAATGACGGTAGATGAACTCACCAAGCTCAGCGAAAATAAAGGGGTTCATTTGTTCCAGGGGACCTATCAATGTGTATTGATCACGCTGGAACCGTCTGTTTTTGCAGAAGGAAAGCTGCTGAAACAGATCCACCGCGAGTTGCAATACAACCCACTTATGCAATTCACAGCCTCACAACATTTTCAGATTGAAGATGGCATACTCTCCATCTATACCTGCCCAACAGGGCGGGATTATGGAGAGGAATTATCAGCATTCCTGCTGAATCGATTTGGTGATGTTCTTGCAGCACAGGAAGCCAAGGGAGCATCTGCACCGCGGTTCTGGATCAGCAAAATGAAGCATGAGCCGAAGTCGCTGCGCGAGGCCTATCAGGAATGTCTAGATACCCGTCAACTGGCTCGCCGATTCGGTATGAAAGATCGGGCTCTCCAGTTCGAGATGCTGGAATTCGCCTATGTATTCCAACATGTTCCGGATAACATCATGGAGAATTATTGCAATAAAGTACTTGAGCCTTTATTGGCCAGGGACGGCGATCCCAATCAGGTACTGATGAATACGTTGGAATCTTTTATCGAGAATGATGGACTTATTAACGAGGCTGCGAAGCAACTGTTTGTGCATCGGAACACCGTTACCTATCGGATGGAGAAAGTGGGAAGTTTGCTGCAAATGGACTTTAAGAAGACTAATGATCTGTTGAAATTAAAGCTGGTCTTCACCTTCCGCAAGTTTGTGCGGGATAAAAACTCGGCAAGACCTCATTCCCAGCATCATTAATCCGAAGGCAAACCCATTTAATAGGTAAATATTGATCAAAACCATTATCTCGCACAAATGTTGTGCAGCATGACAATGAAGCATGCATGTCAGATAAAACCGTATTTCCCTTGGGGAAGTGCGGTTTTTTTGAGCTTTTCATTACATTTGAACAACCAAATCCCGTGCACTACTAACAAATCACATAACTGATGTTATGTTATATTACAAAATTGCGTAAATATTATTGTCGCAGTATGATGAGGCACTTAAAATGAAGAACAACAATCCACAGAAGACCGGAGGTTCTAACATGGGCGACTTCATTAAACTCGTTAACAACTGGTCTATCACACAGTTCGTGCATACGTTTGGCGGACTATTCGAAGAATCACCTTGGGTGGCGGAGCGTTCTTGGCCTTCACGGCCATTCGACTCTTTTGAACACATGATGAATGTGATGAAGAACGTAGTGCAGACATCCGATGAAAAGGTCCAGTTGCAGTTGCTTTGCAATCACCCGGATCTCGGTGCGCGGATCAGCATGAGCAGCAATTCCGTTCAGGAACAGGCTGGTGCAGGGCTTAATTCACTTTCGGTGGAGCAATATAACGAGCTTAGTAAATTAAATAAAGAATATACAAGCCAATTCGGCTTTCCTTTTATATTGGCCGTGAAAGGTCACACAGCTCAGTCCATCCTGGAGTCCATGCGGGATCGCAATCAGAGAGGAAGAGCGGAAGAATTCCAGACCGCCCTGAAGGAAGTGTTCAAGATTGCTTCCATTCGATTGGAGCAGTGGTTAGCACAGGTTGGTCATGAAGATGAATTTGTATGTAAGTCCTCCGAAGTAAAGCAGCGGACAATGTATTACGGCAAAGGGGATGTATGGGTGTACCGTTCATACGCCAAACCGTTGACGGGTATTCAGGCCATCCCGGAATCTCCATTTACTGGACGCAATAATATCCTGTTCGGATTAAACATTAAAGTAGCCGTGCAAGGCGATGAATTTCTGCCTTCTTTTATCGAAGGAGATAATTCTCTCGTCGTTGCAACGGATTCAATGAAGAATTTCATCCTGAAACATGCTGCGGACTACTTCGGAGCTACGGTGGAAGGTTTTCTCGCTTACGTCAGCCGACGTTTTCTGGAGACATATCCGCAGATGACCAAAGTGCAAATGACGGCAGATCAGATTCCTTTTGAAGATGTGCCTGTTCGCAGAGAGGGAAGCCTTCGTACAAGCGAGCTGGTATTCCGTTATTCCCAGAATGATCGGGCTACGGCTGCAATTGAAGCGCAGCGAAAAGGAAATCAGGTCGAACTGAGCAATCATTTCAGTGGTGTCGCAGATATCAGGCTTATTAAGGTCAAAGGCAGTGAATTTGCCGGTTTCGTCAAGGATGAGTACACCACCTTACCCGAGACATGGGACCGTCCACTGTTCATTTTCCTGAATATCAATTGGCGTTACGAGGACCCGAGAGATGGTATGGACGATCAGCGAGGACGTTATGTAGCGGCGGAGCAGGTAAGAGATGTAGCTGCAGCCGTGTTCCATGCGTGTCGTTCGGCATCCATTCAGCATCTGATTTATCAAATTGGACTAAGGCTCTTGCGTCGATTTGGACAGCTCAGTGAGGTTTCATTCGAATCCAACAATCGGACATGGGAAACGGTGCTGGAGGAAGTAAAAGAAGGAGAAGGCAAAGTATTCACCGAGGCCAGACCTCCTTATGGGTTTCAGGGCTTCTCAATGACAAGGGATGATCTAGATGTTGACAATTGGGGCTCGAAGAAAGAAAGGGAGGCATGATGTCGGTGGCTGGTGGACGGATTACTACGCATGTGCTGGATACTTCCAAGGGTGTTCCGGCCGCAGGTGTGCGGATTGAACTTTTTGTATTGTATAAGGATGGCGAGAAGGAAAACAAGATGAAAGTTGCTGAATCGTTGACCAATGCCGATGGGCGTCTGGATGCACCGTTGCTTGAAGGTGGGAAGCTTGAGCAAGCGGTCTACGAGCTTCAGTTCAACGTTGAGGGTTATTACGCACGGCGATCTCTTGAAGAATTGGGGCAGGCATTATGGACGGTTGTACCGATTCGGTTTGCTGTTTCCGATGCTGCAAGTCACTACCACATTCCTTTGTTGATTGCACCAGGAGGTTACAGTACATACCGGGGAAGCTGAAATATACGAATCCGGTTCTGATCAGGGGAGGGTCATCCATATGACAAGATTAGACATGATCATCCGGGGGGCCCGGGTTGTGTTGAGAGATAGCGTGGAAGAACTGGATATTGGGATTACTGGTGAAAAAATATCAGCTTTGTCCTCACACCTGGTGGGTGATGAAGATACTGAAATAATAGAAGCAATTGGCCTCACAGTGATGCCAGGGGCTGTGGACATTCATGTTCACTTCAATGAACCTGGACTCGCGAGCTGGGAGGGATTCAAATCTGGATCAGCATCACTGGCTGCTGGCGGAATTACGACGTACGTTGATATGCCGCTTAATGGTGTCCCCCCAACGATAAGACCGGAGGCATGGGAGTCCAAAATGAAAGCAGCCGACGGTCAATCCTATGTTGATTATGCGTTTTGGGGAGGACTTGTTCCCGGCAATCGGGGTGAGCTTGCGCCTTTGGCTGATATGGGGGCGACGGGATTCAAGGCATTTATGTCCGAACCTGGCGGAGAAGGGGAAGACATCTTCGCCAGAGCGGATGACGATACACTTTTGAATGGCATGTACGAGATTGCAAAACTAAACCGTGTGCTGGCGCTTCATGCCGAAGACGAGACGATGGTTGCTGAACTGGGGGCCAGAAGTATTGCAGATGGACGAATCGGCCCGATGGATTACGTGCAATCTCGTCCAGCAGAAGCAGAGGTTCAGGCGGTGTCACGAGCACTGAAATATGGGGAGCAAACCGGATGTGCACTGCATTTTGTTCATATCAGTACACGGCAAGCGCTTGAACTGATTGCAGAAGCAAAACAGCGCGGGCTGGATGTAACTTCTGAAACATGTCCGCATTACCTGACTCTGACAGATGAGGATGTTGTCCGGTTGGGAGCTGTAGCCAAGTGTGCGCCGCCATTGCGGAGTCAGGCTGAGCAAGATCGGTTATGGGATGCGTTGGGAGAAGGTCTAATTGATGTTATTGCATCCGACCACTCACCCTGTCCGCCATCGATGAAACAATCTGATAATTTCTTTGAAATCTGGGGTGGCATCTCGGGTGCGCAAAGCACGCTGCTGCTCATGTTGGAGGAAGGACATCTTCAGCGAAATGTAGCCCTTCCGCTGCTCGGAAAAGTTCTGGCTCTGCAACCTGCCAGAAGACTTGGGTTGGATAGCAAAGGTGAGATCGCCATCGGCAAGGACGCGGATCTGGTACTGATTGATTGGGAGAAGCGTACCACCTTAAATGCGGATGACCTGCACTACACACATAAACAGAGTCCTTATGTGGGACGCACGTTTTCCTCCAGCATTGCCGATGTGTTCTGCCGGGGCACACGAGTATACAGTTCAAAAACAGGGTTATCGGATGAACCTGTGGGACGGTTTATCTGTGCTAACTCATCTGTTCAAGTTGTTGTTGAAGGAACGGAGGAGGTGTCATGAACGACTTTGAAGTACACACATCGTCTGGAACGAAACGTCCCACCCATCCTTTGCCGCAATTGGAGCAGGTGGAGCTGAAAGGCATGCTTGACTGGTTATCCGCTTATGGCGCTGATGCCCAGGGAGGTGTGACACGTCTGTTGTACGACCAAGCATGGTGTAAGGCACAGCATGCGCTTGCAGAAAAAATGCAGGAGAAAGGTTTGGCTCCTGAATTTGATCAATCGGGCAACCTGTATGGAACTCTGCACGGTAGAGGTATGGGTTCAGGAACAGGAATGGAAGAGGCGCCGATTGTTACGGGGTCCCATATCGATACTGTGGTGCATGGTGGGAAGTATGACGGTGCATATGGCGTAGTTGCGGGAGTGCTCGCGCTAGAGTATCTGCAGAAACATTTCGGAGCACCCAAACGGACGCTTGAAGTGGTATCCCTATGTGAGGAAGAAGGTAGTCGATTCCCCTTCGCTTATTGGGGATCACGAAGTATAACGGGGGTAAGCGGGCTGGAAGATGTTCAGCATTTGAAGGATCAAGAAGGCATTACCTTTGCACAGGCGATACGTGATGCAGGCTTTGGACCAAATAGTAGCTATAGAACTGCTTCGCACACATATGGTGCGTTTATCGAACTTCATATCGAGCAGGGTCAGATCCTTGAACGATTGGGCCATTCTATTGGTATTGTATCGGATATTGTAGGCCAGAAACGCTTTAGCATTACAGTAAGTGGTGAAGCCAATCATGCTGGAACTACACCGATGTCCTGGCGCAAGGATGCACTTGCAGGTGCAGCCGAGATGATTACAGCCGTAAGAAACATTGCGCTTGAAGCGGGAGAACCACTTGTAGCCACTGTGGGACGAATAACAGCCGATCCGGGTGTGGGTAACGTCGTTGCATCCCGGGCCGTATTCTCGCTCGATATCCGGCATATCAGGCAAGAGAGCATTGATCGATGCTGGCACAATATGCTGCAGGAATTTAGCAGAATCGCGGCCGAGCAGCAGCTCGGACTGAACTGGGAAGAGCACTTGTCTGTCACACCTATTCCGATGAACGATCAGATTACGTCAGACATTCGAGATATCTGTGAAGTGGAGCAGTTATCCTATATACACATGCCAAGCGGCGCAGGACATGATTCGCAGATCTTTCAGCCGGCTTGCCCCACGGCGATGATTTTTGTCCCTAGCCATGATGGAATTAGCCACAATCCCCTTGAATATACAGCTGAAGAGGACCTAATGAAAGGTTTCCGGGTTCTGGTTCAGCTACTCTATAAATACGGTTACGGGAGTTGAGTGAAGATGTCCAACTATAAAGAATTGTCCCCGTCCTTGCGGACGATCATGACACCGGGGCCAGTTGAAGTCGACCCAAGAGTTCTGAGGGCATTATCCTTCCCGATCCTGGGGCAGTTTGATCCGGAGTTCACTTCCCTGATGAATGAGACGATGGCCATGTTGCGTGAACTATACATGACAGACAATGAGTGGTGTTATCCGGTTGATGGCACATCCCGCTCAGGGATTGAAGCTGTGCTGGTCAGTCTGATTCAGCCAGGGGACAAGGTGCTCGTCCCCATCTATGGACGCTTCGGACATCTGTTGGTTGAAATCTCAGAACGATGTGGTGCCGAGGTTATCTTTTTTGAAACAGAGTGGGGAACGGTATTTGATCCCGAAGAAGTTATCAAGGCAATCCATGCACATAAGCCGAGTTTGGTTGCGATGGTTCACGGTGAGACATCAACCGGGCAAATGCAGCCACTCGCCGAGATTGGCAAAGCCTGCCGCGAACTCGATATTTTACTTGTCGTCGATGCGGTTGCCACAATTGGCGGGACACCTGTCGAGACAGATGCCTGGCATCTGGATGCAGTAATGGGAGGAACGCAGAAGTGTTTGTCCATTCCATCGGGGATGGCGCCATTAACGTATAACAGCCGTGTGGAGAAGAAACTGATGAGCCGCAAAACCGTCGAACGGGGCCTCCGCGATGCAACAAGCGCTCGGGCTGAAGGGCGCACGATTGCCAGTAATTATTTTGACCTGAGCCAATTGCAGGACTACTGGAGTTCAGCACGGTTGAACCATCATACAGAAGCAACTTCGATGCTTTACGGTCTTCACGAAGGACTGCGAATTTTGCTTCAGGAAGGTCTGGATGCCCGTTTCCAGAGACATCGGATCAATGAACGTGCGTTAGTCGCGGGAATTCAGGGCATGGGGCTCAAACTGTATGGAGACATGTCCAGTAAACTTCCGGTGGTCACCTGTATCGAAATTCCAGATGGCATAGACGGAGAGTCGGTACGCAGCATGCTTCTGAACGATTTCAGTATTGAGATTGCCAGTTCGTTTGGACCATTGAAAGGTAAGATTTGGCGTATTGGTACGATGGGATTCAGCTGCCAGCGCAAAAATGTACTGCATGTGCTAGGTGCACTCGAAGCTGTACTGTTGCGTCATCGTCACGCCTTGCCAGCAGGCGAGGCCGTACAGGCAGCGCTGGATGTATATGCCGGGAAGGAGGGCGTCTTATGTTGAACCAGATGCCGATATCCAGGGAGGTGATGGTTACCTCCCCACATTATTTGGCGAGTGCGGTTGGCAGCTCAATGCTCCAGCAGGGTGGTAACGCTTATGATGCTGCTGTCGCTGTAAGTGCCGCGCTGGGCGTAGTCTACCCGCACATGACAGGACTTGGCGGAGATGCTTTCTTTCTGATTCACGACGGAGCAAGTGGTGACATAACGGCCTACAACGGTAGCGGTCGTTCAGCAGCAGGCATTCATGCCGACACGTTCAAAGCGATGGGGATGAGCACCATTCCTCAGCGAGGTGTGCTTAGTGCGATTACCGTTCCTGGAATGGTAGATGCATGGTGGGAAGTCTGGTCCCGCTATGGGAAGTTAAAGTGGGAACAGTTGCTTGAACCAGCTGCGCTATATGCGGAAAAGGGATGTCCTGTATCCCGAAATTTGCATCTGTGGCTGGAACGTGATGAGGATTTCATTATGGGGCATTCACCGCTGCGAGCGGTATTTGCCCCTTTTGGTACACTTTTGCAGGAAGGCGATCTTCTCTTGCAGCCTGATCTTGCCTCTTCCATTCGCCTGATTCAGGCAGGTGGACGCGATGTTTTTTATACCGGGGAACTGGCGGAGCAGCTAACTTCGGCTATTCGTGAGGATGGCGGCATGCTTGCCCCAGCGGATTTCTCGGCTCACAAGGGGGAGTGGGTGAAGCCGATCGCTACCGATTACCGTGGCTATCAAGTTCACCAGATGCCGCCGAATTCACAGGGCTTCTCGATGCTGATGATGTTGAATATGCTGGAACATATTGATCTCTCTTCTGTGGCGCGTACGTCCCCCGAGTTTTATCACCTGATGGCTGAAGTGGTCAAAAAGGCTTTTCGTGACCGTGATCGTTATCTCACCGACCCGGATTTCAGGGATATTCCGCTGGAAAATTTGTTATCCAAGGTTTATGGAAATGAATTATGGAATGAGATTCAGTCTGTTCCACCTGCTGTGGCACAGCCTTTTCTGTCCAAAATGATGGGTCAGGATACGGCTTATGCGGCGGTTGTGGACAATGAAGGCAATGCCGTCTCGTTTATCCAGAGCCTGTACTTTGATTTTGGCGCTGCTTATGTGCCAGGGGATACGGGTGTGATCATGCAGAACCGCGGTTCCTTTTTCTCACTTGATCCGAAGGACGCTAACGTATTAGAACCAAATAAACGCTCATTCCACACCCTAATGCCGGGTCTTGTCACTCGTAACGGGAAACCTTATATGCTCGTAGGCACGCAGGGTGGTGAAGGCCAACCTCAGACACAGCTATCAGTTCTTACGGGTGTGCTGGACTATGGTCTGAACATTCAGGAAGCCATTGGGCTACCGCGTTGGGTGTATGGGCGTACCTGGGGCGAAGACGGTGACACGATGAGAGTGGAGAACCGCTATCATGACGATGTATGTGACACGCTTGCCCGATGGGGGCATAACGTCGAAGCCAGATCGCCGTGGGACGGGATTATGGGGCAGTCACAAGGGATTGTCATCCGTGAAGATGGCATGATCAGCGGGGCAGCAGATCCCAGGGGAGATGGCATGGCTATCGGGTGGTAACGTGATTTATGTAGTGCATCATGCATAGATCCAAGGAAAATTATCTTCAATGTGCAGGATCAGAATAAGTAAAAATTAAGCAGGTAGATACGGATAGGGGAGATTATCATGGGAACGATCCTGCTAAAAGGTGCACAGCTTGTCACAATGAATGCAGAAGAGGATGTATTTACGGGAGATCTGCTGATCGAGGACAATAAAATCAAAGAGATTGCAGAGCATATCGATGTTCAGGCAGATCAGGTCATTGATGCTCGAGGCAAAGTGCTGCTGCCAGGTTTTATCCAGACGCATATTCATCTGTGTCAGACCTTGTTCCGTGGACGTGCGGACGATCTGGAGCTGATGGATTGGCTTCGTCAACGCATCTGGCCGCTTGAGGCAGCGCATGATGAAGAGTCTGTCTATTACTCGGCGATGCTCGGCTTGGGCGAATTGATTTCCAGCGGTACAACAACGATTTTGGATATGGAGACCGTGCATCATACCGATTCAGCTTTTCAGGCGATGGCCCAGAGCGGCATTCGGGTAATTTCCGGCAAAGTAATGATGGATCACGGGGATGAAGTTCCTGAACCGCTGCGTGAAAATACGGCTACCTCGCTGCAACAAAGTGTCGATTTGCTGGAGAAATGGAATGGATTCGGCGGTGGCCGCATTCAGTATGCGTTTTGTCCACGGTTTGTCGTCTCGTGCACCGAGGAATTATTGGTTGAGGTACGTGACCTATCGAATAAGTACCATGTGAAAGTTCACACCCACGCCTCTGAAAATCGTGGCGAGATCGAATTGGTTGAACACGAACGCGGTATGCGCAACATCGTCTATCTGGATCATATTGGCCTGGCTACCCCAAGACTGGTGCTTGCCCACTGTGTGTGGCTGAGTGAGGAAGAGAAGGAGATTATTCGCAAACGCGGTGTAAAAGTCACCCACTGTCCTGGATCGAATATGAAACTCTCCTCGGGTATAGCGGATATTCCTGATCTGCTGAATCGCCAGATTGCAGTAGGGATTGGTGCCGATGGTGCGCCGTGCAACAACAATCTGGATATGTTCCAGGAAATGCGCCTGACCGCTCTCATTCAAAAGGTACCTCATGGTCCAACAGTGATGGATGCCCGGACGGTACTGCGCATGGCGACGATGGGGGGAGCGGAAGTGCTCGGAATGTCCAAGGAAATCGGCAGTCTGGAAGTGGGTAAAAAAGCAGATATGTTGCTGCTGGATCTGGATGATTTTCATACGTATCCTTCCTATGAGACTGATGTGTACTCCCGTGTGGTCTATTCCGCAACTCGCAGCTGTGTAGACACCGTTATTATCGATGGAAGCATCGTGCTCCAAAACCGGAAGATTCAAACGATTGATCGCGGTATCGTGCTTCGTGAATCGGATAAAAGTATTGCAAGATTGATGAAACGCATCTAATCAAAAGCAACCGGTCTTCGGATTCGGATTCAAATCCCTGAAAGGATGGAGACGCGATGGAAATGCATGATCTGTGTGCAATTGCAGCGCGGGAACCGCGCTGTGTTCTCGCAACAGCGGTTAAGGTAGAAGGTCATGCTTACCGTAAGCAGGGAGTCTCTATGCTTTTGACCGAAGAAGGTGCGATGTATGGCAGTATCAGTCCAGGTTGTCTGGAGAGTGATTTGCAGGCCAGGGTGGACCGTGTGCTGCATACACAGCAGTTTGAATTCGTGGAGTATGATATGCGTCCCGAAGATGATCTGTCCTGGGGAGAAACGATTGGCTGCGGCGGGTTAATTATAGTGCTGCTAGAGTCGGTATGTGGTGAACTCAGGTCGATCATGTCCCATATGCATGCGTATTTTCAATGTGGCTCAGCTGTGGTACTAACCCGTTCATTCAACGATCAACACACCCGATTTCATTATGTAATTCAGCTCGCTGAGGATGCAGAAAGCCAGACATCATTATACCCTACTCCAGTTGCCAAGGGAGCTCCTCTAGGTCCTATAAATACAATTACAGAGGACACACCGCGATTATCATTGGTCGTTATTCATTCGTCTCAAGCTGGTGCTGTCGCATCTAATTCTGGAGAGAGTGATCTTCAGAGGCATGGATTGACTGAGGCAGAGCGGTGGGATGTCCCCCTACAGATCTCTGCAAGATATGAGCCCAAACCCCGTCTGATTATCATTGGAGCCGGAAATGATGTGATTCCGGTCGCCCGTCTGGGCAAATCAGCAGGATTTCGTGTAGTCGTAGCAGATTGGCGAGAAACCTTATGCACCGCTGAACGCTTTCCGGGTGTTGAGCTTGTCCGGGGTTTCCCTCGTGAGATTATGCCTGTACTGGATATCCAAAGCGGCGATTATATTGTATTGATGAGTCATCAATTTCCGAGAGAACGGGAGCTGCTTGAATTACTTGAGGATCGAGATTATGCATATCTTGGTATTATGGGCTCCAGAACACGGACAGCACGTTTGCTGAACGATCTCCCCCCACTAAAACATCTGCATTCACCCGTTGGCTTGACCATTGGTGCCGACGGACCGGAAGAGATCGCAATCAGTATCGCAGCAGAACTTATTGCCTGTAAACGAGCTGCTGTTGCCGCAGAGCGTCGCAACGTACAGAGGGGGATTGCACATGCGACTGACGGGTATCGTGCTAGCGGCAGGTAAGAGCAGCCGAATGGGGCGGGATAAACTGTCTATCGTCATGCCTGATGGAAGATGTTTGGCTGCATGGACATTGGAAGCTGCATTGAATTCCGATTTGGAGAGAGTCATCTGTGTGGTCAAACCTGAGGATTCATTGGCATGGATCCCCTCCATGTGGCTCAATGCAGCATCATATGGCTGTAGTCTTGATATGAGGACGAAGCTAGAGATTGCAATCTGTACCGACTATGCATACGGTATGGCCATGTCCCTTCATTGTGGCATTCTGTCTGCTATGGCATACAGGCCAGAAGGTGTGATGATGATTTTGGCAGATCAGCCGCTATTGCAGGCACAAGATATTAACAGGGTTGCTGAGTCGTTAGCCGCCAACAAACTTTGTGATTATGCAGCTGCTACGGATGGCGGTGGAGGTAAGCCTCCGGTAGCCTTTCGTGAGCATATGCTGGGGCCTCTTTTGTCGCTCAGCGGAGATGAGGGGGCGAGAAAAATCATGCGCAATGCCAAATATGCAGGCATGCATGTATCGTTACCTGAATTTAGCTTTTGGGATGCGGATACCGAACCAGAGCTGGAATGTATTTTGGATTATGTGAAGGGAATAAGATGATTGAAAATAAAGACAAAAGGAGCGATTCCTTGTGTATTATTTCTCGAAGTAATGAGGTCAGCCAGACCATCTGGTTGGCCTCTTTATTGTTTTGATCTAATTGGTTATGAAGTGGCTTATGTTAGCTTTTGAAAGTTAATAATGCATCAGGCACAAATCAAAGAGCCTATTTATACATTTATCCAAAATGATGTGAAGATAATTGACCTTATTGTTGCAGTCACATATGATTTGAAGAATTATTTGGATGATTCGTTCATATCCAACACCCCGCAGACAGATTCCAGGTAGAGAAGGGAGATGGAAGGATGGTCATGCCGGCATATGGGTCTGGAGCGCAGCCAACGGTTTGGCAGCCTGTTAATCTGGATGAACTGCACGCTTTAAAGAACGAGCTGTCTGGGAAGTATTGTTTTGCAGCAGGGACCACATTATTACGTACTCAGTGGGAGGGCGGCCTTGTACCTGTACCTGAGCATATGATCAGCCTTGCTCGTATTCCAGATGCAAGCGGCGTATATGTGGATGGAGATGATCTGGTCATTGGAGCAGTGACGCGATTAAGTCATTGTGCCACAGACGTTCTTCTGCAACAGCTGCCCATTTTACAATCTGCAATGAACGCTATCGCCGCTCCTTCTATTCGGAATATGGCGACAATTGGTGGAAACATTGTATCAGGAGTCGGTGACTCCATCCCCGCACTCCTTGTCTACGATGCTCAGCTGCACTGGTTGACGGACAACGGCATGGAGATGCGCAGTCTTTCGTCCTGGCTGAACGGTGGTCGTGACGGGAGTCGCAACCCTAATGATGTATTAATCAGTATTCATATTCCATTGGAAAATACGCCTTTTCCTGATGCCAATAGCGAGCAGACAGCTGTGGCGCGTGAAATTTCATTTTACCGTAAACTGGGTCGGCGGGAGACCTTTACAGCTTCGCTGGTGACGATTGCATTTCACGGAGAATTGGGTGCAGATGACCGCTGGAATAAGATTGCGATCGCTGCAGGTGGAGGTTCAGGTATGGCCATGCGACTTACGGAGTCGGAAAAGCTGCTTCTTAGCGTGGATGCTTCTGTTATGCAAGCTGCATCTCTAGCTGCCTCGGCAGCTGCGGAATTCGTGACTTATAGCGATGCATTCGCTACAAAACAGTACCGCAAACAAACGGCAGGTAATATGCTCGGTGCCGGACTCTGGGAAGCACTTCGCTCATAGAAGAAAACCATTTTGGAGAAGCAAAGTGTAAGACCAACAGCTTCTGAAGGGAGAAAGGGGAGAGAGATCATGCTATTGAATCGGGAGAGTAGTGGGAAACGCTGGCATCTTCGGCCAGATGGGGTAGGCAAAGTAACAGGACAGCTTCAATATCTGACAGACATGACGCTGCCTGATATGATCCACGGAAGGGTCCTTCGAAGCGCTTACCCTTATGCCCGCATATTGTCTATAGATATTACCGAAGCGGAGGCTATAGAGGGCGTATTTGCCGTACTCACCTCGAAAGATGTGCCCGGTTTGAACCTCTTTGGCATCGCAACTCCGGACCAGCCTGTATTTTGCGAGGATGTCGTTCGTTATGTCGGTGATGCCATTGCCGCGGTTGCTGCGGATTCTCCGGAACGTGCAGCGCTTGCTCTGGAAGCCATCCGTGTTGAGTATGAAGAATGGACTCCGCTAGACAGCCCGGAAGCTGCACTGGCACCCGGTGCACCAGAGCTCCATGAACATGGACCTGGCAATGTGCTGCACCGTACCGAAATCAAGCGAGGCAATGTAGATGAGGGCTTCGCTGCATGCGAACATATTGTGAGTGAGACGTATTATACCCCTCGCCAGATGCATGCCTATATGGAGACGGAAGGCGGGTTATTTGTTCCTGATGAAAGTGGGAGACTCCATGTCTACGCGGCTACACAGCATGGTTACAAGGACAGGATGCAGCTTGCCCGAATCATTGGATGTTCCGAAGAGGATATCCGGGTGGTCTCGTCTCCGATAGGCGGTTCTTTTGGCGGGAAAGATGAGCTGAATGTACAGCCATATGGGGCACTGCTTGCGTTAAGATCCGGACGTCCTGTGAAAATGCACAATTCACGCAAGGAATCCGTACGTGCAGGCTTGAAGCGCCATCCGATGAAAATTGAGATGCAGACTGGTATCAGCCGTGAAGGCATGATCCAGGCTCACCGAGTCCGTATTACCGCAGACACCGGAGCATATGCCACGCTGGGGGCGCCCGTCCTGAACTTTTGCACAGAACACTGTCTCGGGCCTTATTCTATTCCCCATGTAGATGTGGAGGGTGTCTCGGTGTATACGAATAATGGGGTGTCGGGAGAGTTCCGGGGATTTGGCGGTAATCAGGCGATCTTTGCAATGGAGGGTCAGATGGATCGACTCGCCGAGATTATGAATATGGACCCTTGGGAGTTTCGGAGACGCAACATGAGAGAAAAGTCCGATCCTGGACCATTGAATCAACGGATTCTGGTCACGGATGGACTGTCGCAAGTATGGGAGGCGTTGGATCGTTCGGAGTTATGGCAAAAGCATCAGCATCCCCCGGCAGATCTTGCTCTGCCTCCCTGGATTAAACGTGGTGTGGGTGCAGCCATCGCCATGCACGGGGCAGGATTGGGTTATGGCATACCCGATCCGGCGGGGGGCCGCCTATCCCTGAATGCCGAAGGTAAGATTGAAGTGGCATTCAGCTACGAAGAATTCGGTCAGGGACTCATTGCCACGCTTGAAATGATGCTCTGCGATCTGTTCCACTGTTCAACATCCGATCTGAGCATCATCATTGGGGATACGGATCGAGTGCCACACAGTGGTTCAAGCACCGCTTCGCGTTCAACGACGATGGCCTGGATGGCTCTTCAGCGATTACAGACACCATTCCGCTCCAAAATCTTGTCAGTAGCCTCTGCTTTGTCAGGTATTCCGGCTGACGAACTGATTACTGGAATAGAGGGAGTATGGCGCAAGGGACAGCTTTCTCCAAAAATTACTGCGAATGAACCGGCGATGAAATCCAGAGTTGTTGTTTCTTACGTTGATCTGGCGAAGCATGGAGAAGCGGAAGAATGGATTTTTGATACTCAATTTGAATATCCGACCACGCCGGACAATGTTGTGGGTGGGCATTATCTATATACGTATGCGGCAGTAGCAGCAGAGGTGGAGGTAAACACGCTAACCGGGGAAGCCAAATTACTGGATACGAGGCATGTGGTGGCTGCTGGCCCTGTCATCAATCCAATGGGATTCATCGGACAGATTGAAGGCGGGAGCGTAATGGCTCTGGGTTTTACATTGACCGAGGACGCCGTGATGCAAGACAGTCGCTATATGACAACCAATCTGGACACCTACCTGATTCCGACGATTCGCGACATTCACACCAACCTGGAGGTGGAGGCAATTGAAGATCTGCCAGAGGGCGATCCGTTTGGACCACGGGGGATTGGCGAGATTGGTTCGGTGGCGCTTGCTCCTGCCATCACCGCTGCGATTCATCAGGCTACAGGGGTGTGGGTTAATCGGTTGCCGATTCCGCGCGATCAACTAATCAAACCACTGGACGTCTCGCTTCAGAAAGGAGTGAGCTTATCATGACTGAACCTTTGGGCAATTTCTGGACAGCCGTTGTGAATGGCGAGGAGAAACAATTGCACATCGCCCAGACAACCCGTCTTGTGGATGTACTACGGACGCAACTGAATCTGACCGGAACGAAAGTTTCCTGCGAAGTCGGCCGATGTGGTGCTTGTATGATACTGATGGATGGAGAGCCGGTAAATTCCTGTCTCGTTATGGCTTATCAATGTGTTGGCAGTGAAATAACAACAATTGAAGGGTTACATGGTGAAGAGGAAGGGAAGTTGCACCCAATTCAGCAGGCTTTTGTGGAAGAAGGCGGCTTCCAATGCGGGTATTGTACTCCCGGGATGGTGATTTCCACCAAGGCATTGCTGGATCGCTATCCGCAGCCTAGTCAGGAACAGATTGAAACGGGATTATGCGGTAACCTGTGCCGCTGTACCGGATATGGAGGGATTCTTCGTGCAGTTCGTACCGCAGGAGAAACCTGTTTATCATCATCTATTTTAACAACGGAAGAGAAGAAAGTAATTGACCTGTGATTGAACTACGGAATTAAAGAAGACCGGGCGCTGGAGGGAATATCTCCGCTTCGCTCGGTCTTTATTTCTAACGATTAATATTTGATAATGTACCATCCGCCCCAAGTCGAATAATTCAGACCATTTCCATAATTACGATCAGCTGTTTGTGGATTACGAATCGAATTACCACTGGCATCTCTAAAATCAATAGCAGTTAGCCCACGCTTATGTGACCAGCCACCATCAGCATCCTGTCTGTACCAATGATAATCATAATTTGGTGCAATAACAAGTGCTACCTTGTACTCTCTGTATCCAGGAACTTCACTATATGTAGAAGTTCGTAGGGATTTATTTAAATATGGCATGTCAAGCTTAGAGGCACTAATGATGCTCGAAGAAGTTAAACTTGTAAAAACTTTTCCGGCCAGTTCACCTGGTTGTAATTTATGTCCAGAATATGTGGATGTATTCAACATGTATGCATAGCAATTAGCTTTATCCGTCAAATTTTCCCATGCACTTGAAGAATACGGGTGTTCATATCCACCAGTAGGCATTGTTTCAAGAGCTTGAAGAGTTAATTGATCATTTGAGTTTGTTTTAGAATCAATAGTCTGGTTGTTGTATTGGGTTTCATGAACAGTGACTTCTGTTTTATTCAATAAGGCGAATTCAGCAGGTCGATAATTCACCTGTAATTGTTCTTCCTCTGTTAAACTGTTAAACCAGTTCAACCATTCTTTAGTATCTGGAGCGAAAGAAGCTAATGGGTCTACATTAGGTAACGATAGGAGGGCATTCTCGTCAAAAGATATTAATTCAGCTGGTTTGTAACTTACTTTTAATTGATCTTCTTTAGTGAGTTTGTCAAACCAATTCAACCATGTTTGAGTTTCAGCTGCGGGAGAAGTATCCTTTTTGGAACTGTTTGATTCAGCTAATACAGGTAACGCTAGTGTGAATAACAAGATCATTGCAAATAAAGATGAAACTAATTTTTTCATTGTTACGTCCCTCCTGAAATTTATTAAATATTTTGATTCCAAATGCGATGTAAAATATGTTTAACTCAACTGTGCTTATGAATAGAGAACCCCCTCTCGAATAAATTCTAAAAAATGTAATATACGGTAATTATGTTATGGTACAATAGTGACAAAAGCAAGATATTTATTACAAATTATTCCACATAAAATTTTAAGGAGGAAGAATAATGACAAATCTTATTCCTAGAAAACTCAGTTTAGTATTGTTGCTTTTGGTTGCATTTTGTTCAGGATGTCAGGCAAATAATGATCAGGGGGGGGCGAGTACATCCATTCCCTTAAAAAAACTGAATACTCTCGCAGAGAAAGGAGACAGCCTGACATGGAATGATTTTGCAGCGTACCCTTATGAAGATGAAGGATCGGGATTATATATTCGAAAATACAACATAGAAGGCGGGCATCAATTGATGATTAGCGGTAAAAGTTTGGACAAAAAACCAGACCATATTTATGTGGTGAATAAAGATGGGGAGAAAATCGACCTTTTAAAAGAAAACATCAAAAAAATGAACTTAAAATAACGTAACAATCATTATGTAAGCTTATTATTTTGGATTAACTCATAAGCTGTATCTATATTGCTTGCTAACTATCTCTAACGGACGATAGATAAGGATGATTATTACGAAAGTTTCCTGCGAAGTCGGCCGATGTGGTGCTTGTATGATACTGATGGATGGAGAGCCGATCAATTCCTGTCTCGTTATGGCTTATCAATGTATTGGAAGCGAGATAACAACAATAGAAGGGTTGCACGGTGAAAAGGAAAGCGAGTTACATCCAATTCAACAGGCTTTTGTGGAGGAGGGCGGCTTCCAATGCGGATATTGTACTCCCGGAATGGTCATTTCAACCAAGGCTCTCTTGGACCGCAACCCGCAGCCTAGTCAGGAACAGATTGAAACGGGATTATGCGGTAATCTGTGCCGCTGTACTGGATATGGAGGAATACTACGAGCGGTAAACAAGGTGATCGATGAGCACGATAGGATGGGTTCTACCCAATGATCATGGTAATAGTACGGTCCGAGCTTTCTCTGAATTTCAATATCATAAGGGTTTTTATAGACCAACCTATGCTCTGGGGGTTGGTCTTTGTTGTTCAATGAAACATATTACGAAAATGGGTCGACGCAGCCATAATGAAGACTTGTTCGTCAGTATGCTTTTCAATTGTCCATATGTTACATATAATAGATGTCCTATGAAGATGGTGTAATTGATATTACACACAAGGAGGGGTGATTCGTGAACAAATCGGATCGTATGCTGGCCATTGTACTTGAGCTGCAGCGGGGGAAGGTTCAACGTGCAGAAGATTTAGCCCTCTTGTTTGAAACAAGTGTCCGAACCATATATAGAGACATTCAGGCGTTATGTGAGGCAGGAGTTCCTGTGGTGGGAGAACCCGGAGTAGGATATTCACTTATGGAAGGATACTTTTTGCCTCCGATCAGCTTCACAGCTGAAGAAGCAGTAACACTTCTCATCGGACTTGATTTTGTGGAGCAGCGCTTCGATAACTACTACAAAAGTACCTCCCTTACGTCCCGTTCCAAAATTGAAGCCATCCTGCCCGTGCCTCTTCGGGAAGAGGTGGGACAGATACAACAGGGTATCCGTTTACTTCGTTCACCGGACAGTGATGCACGCGAGCGAGAAATCGAACATATGGGAATCATCCGAAAGGCAATGCAGCATAAGCTCAAAATCTGCTTTCATTATCATAAACCTGGAACTATTAATGAAACCGTGCAAAAGACCATCCGTATGGCCTCCCCTTACGGGATGCTTTGGATGCAAGGCTCATGGATGCTGATTGCCCGATGTGATTTGCGACAGGAGATTCGTCATTTTCGTATATCCCGCATGAGCGATCTGGAGATTAGTACAGATCCATTCGATCTTCCTCCAGGTTTTAATATTCATAGCTACTCACCACCTGACAACCGTGATGTTCATGTCCGTGTATGGTTTCATGGTCGAATTGCAGATCGAGTGATTGAAGCGAATAATTACTACATGGAGAAAGCAGAACTGCAAACAGATGGATTATACGCAGATTTTCGTGTAAGGCATCCAGAAGATGTACTGCGTTGGATACTTGGCTGGGGAGCTTCGGCTCTGGTTTTGGAGCCTGAATCGTTGAGAATCCGTATTCGCGAGGAAGCAAGTAATCTCCTTAAACACTACTGACATAACGCTGTCAGTAGTGTTTGTGTATGATCGGTTTATAACCGATTGAAGGAGCTGTGTATTTGTATGGAAATGCCAAGAACAAGGAACAACGATGAGATTCGACGTGATTTTGAACTGACGCTGGAACGTTATTTGCAGGAACTGGAGCTGATGAGCGATGCTCAGTTAAGCTACAAACCCAGTGAGACTGAGTGGTCGGTGGGCCAGATGTACCAGCATTTAATTCAGTCTGCAATGAAAATGCATTTAGCCAATGTTCAACTTTGTATAAGCGCAGAGGAGGACATGGATAAGAAGCAAAACCAGGGCAAAACAGAAACAGGTGAAGCTGTTTTTGCAGAAGCAAGTTTTCCTCCAATACGTATCCACGTTCCTGCTTCTCCTGAGTATACTCCACTACAACCGGATGGAAGAGAATCAATAATTCAAGGATTTAATGAGGTAAGGGATGAAATGCGGAGAATGGAAGTGCTGTTGGAAGAAACAACACAGGAATGTACGTTGGCACATCCAAGCTTCGGCGGTTTGAATGCAGAGGAATGGTTTGCATTGGTCGAAATGCATTATCGTCATCATTTCTTGCAGCATGAGCGTCTGAAGAAGGCATGGGAAGAACAGGTGCAGAGATGAATGAACAGGAAAAGGAAAAACATGATTTGATGGCAAATAGCACAGAAATGCAGCAGACTCATACGAGAGAATTTCTGTCCCATCAGTTAGATGTTGAAGCAGAATCTGAAAAAGGAAACCGCTACTGGATCGGCGTTGTGTCTGCATCACATGTGGAAAAAGGGGTGATAGGGGGCTTCGCCCAGCTCTGTCACGGCAAGGTAGCTTCACTGCGCAGAATGAATGCAGGAGACTGGCTGATCTATTATTCGCCGCGAACAAGCATGCAAGGAGGCAAGGTCCTTCAAGCATTCACCGCCATAGGGCGCGTAATAGACGATCAGGTGTACACGTACCATGTGTCGGATTCCTTTGTACCGCATCGGAGGAATGTTCAGTATTATCCTTGTCAGCAGGTGAAGATCGCTGATTTACTGGATCAACTGATCCTTACGCGGGGACAAGCACGTTGGGGATATCATTTTAGATATGGTCATTTGCAGATTCAAAAAGAGGATTTTCTGAAAATTGCAGTTGCCATGTTGGGGGCTGAAGTAGAAACCTGCTAAGCTACAAAGTTTGATCAAAGAGTCAGATCATATTTAGACCTTTTGAAAAGAAATAAAAAAGAATTGAGTTTTAATAACGTAATATTTATTATGTAAACTTATTATTTTCGATGACATCCATAAGCTGTATCTATATTGCTAGGAAAGGATAGAGCTGGATTTAGGTGGATTTCCAGTTCGAATCTTTGAATAAAAAACATCACTTATATGTTCTTCAATATTGTTTCTTTGAGAGTGCATGATGGTTGTATCGGGCCTAATATAAATCGTTTTCGACGAACGTTAGAATGGATGATAGTTCTCTTTGTGAGTGTAAGTTTAATTACATAAATAACGTTGTTATATGAATTATTTTGCACTCTTCTGTTTCTGGGACAATCTCAACGCTATAAATATGGAGTATCGAAAAAATAAGATAAAATATACTGCTTCAACATGAAATAATTCGGTGGATAAGACTCGTACAAAGGCATGTTCAAAGGTGTGTAAATGTGTCTATTTATCGATGAGGGACAGAATGGGGTAATTCCTCAAAATCGGGCTATTGCTTCCATTTTAGATCAATTTCATATGGATTTGCGATGGATTTAGTACCGCTTTCAATGTATGCTTTTGGAAACTGGAAAGGAAGTGGGAAAAATGGAACGCGAACTGGCGTTGGAAATTGTCCGAGTAACAGAATTGGCTGCGTTAGCTTCAGCACCCTGGATGGGGCGGGGCGACAAGAATAGTGCAGATGAGGCGGCTACTTTGGCTATGCGCGCCATGTTCGATTCCGTGTCTATTCGCGGCACGGTGGTAATCGGTGAAGGAGAAATGGATGAAGCACCCATGTTGTATATCGGCGAGGAAGTCGGCAACGCTGAGGGCCCCGAGGTTGATGTGGCTGTAGATCCTTTGGAAGGTACAGAGATCGTAGCCAAGGGCCTGAACAACGCTTTATCGGTTATTGCAGTGGCGGGAAAAGGCAACCTGCTCCACGCACCGGATATGTACATGGAGAAGCTGGCTGTAGGGCCGGCTCTGGTGGGCAAGGTCAGTATCGAAGACCCGGTTGAGGTGACATTGGAGAAAGCAGCTGAAGCATTGAATAAAAACATCTCAGATCTAACTGTCATGATTCTGGACCGTGTTCGGCATGAGAGCATAATCAAGACATTGCGCAAGGTTGGTGTGCGAATCAAGTTTCTCAGCGATGGTGACGTTGCTGGCGCAATGGCACCTGCGTTCCCAGAGGCAGGTATTGATCTGTATGTCGGATCAGGAGGAGCACCGGAAGGTGTGCTTGCTGCAGCCGCCTTGTCCTGCCTGGGAGGCGAGATTCAAGGTCGCCTAATGCCTGCGAACGCAGACGAATTCCAGCGCTGCTTGCAAATGGGAATCGACAATCCCTACAAAGTATTAACGATGCAGGATATGATCGGCACGGAAGATGTTATTTTTGCCGCAACAGGTGTTACTCCGGGTGAAATTCTTGGTGGTGTGCGTTACCTCGCAGATGACCGGGCAGAGACCGATTCCATTGTCATGCGTGCCAAAACCAAAACCATTCGTTTCATCCGTTCTCAGCATTTCCTTCCGAATAAGGAAGTGCTGCACAAAGTGCGGCAGCTTCAATCTACACCTGAACCTTCGGATCGCATTCCAGCTAATATCACCATTTTAGAACAGGCTGAGTTCAGTCAATCATCCGTTGGTAACGGTGTGACGACCTGATGAGGTCTGTACTGTAGTTAGCTGGGCCAATAAAGAACTATTTGTAGTCATGTGAATCATAAGGGAACATGGGACAAGTTACAAGAAAATATAGTAAGCAAGAGGTGGGGAATTTGTTTACACAAATCCTCATCTTTTTTTGTGTTAAAAGCATTGACAACGGTTACAACACATGAGAAGATGTACGCGCGTACATAATTATTTGATACATGGCATCGGTTTTGCATGTGTTCAGGAAACATGAAGGAGGTGAGATCCATGGCATCCCGTAAAGAAGTGGCTGATCTTGCCGGTGTTTCGGAAGCTACAGTATCACGAGTTCTTAATGGCGTTGGCCCTATTAAAGATGAAACTCGTCGCAAGGTTATTGAGGCTTCTGAGCAGTTGGGTTACGTGCCCAGCGCACTGGCCCGTAGCTTTGCGAGAAGTAAGAGTGGTAACCTCGGTGTGGTGTTGCCTTACGTCCCGAAAGCACACTTGTTCTCAGCGTATTTCTTCTCGGAAATGCTGAGTGGCATTGGGAGCAAAGCCAGAGACAGCGGCATGGACTTGCTGGTCATGTTCAGGACACCGGGTGAAGTGATGAATTATACGGATCTGTTCCGCCGTCAGAAAGTGGATGCTTGCATCATTCTTGGCGCTCGAGATGATTATGGAGAACTGGATGCTTTGCAACAGCTTCAGCAGGAAGGACATCCATTTTGCATCATGAACCAGCACTTTGACAGTGAATCATTCATGGAAGTGGATGCTGATCATGTGGAGGGCAGCAGACTGGCAATACGTCACCTTACCGATCAAGGGTATCGGAACATTGCTTTTCTCAATGGACCAGACAGCTATTCCAACAGTCAGGAGCGGCTTCGGGGCGTTCAGATCGGATTGAATGAAGCCGGAATGCAGGTGGATTCCAGTCTATTGCTGGAGGGAAATTACAGCAGACGAAGCGGAGTGGAGGCAGCTGCCACCATTGCTGCACGGCTTGACGAGATTGATGCTGTATTTGCTGCGAATGACCGGATGGCGATCGGTGTTATGCATGGTTTGCGTGAGCGTGGAATCAAGGTTCAGGATTTCCCCGCGTTTGTGGGTTACGATGACTCCGATGCGGCCGAGATGGCAGTTCCACCGCTGAGCAGCGTCAGGGTTCCCTTTTATGAAATGGGAGAACTGGCTGCATCCAAGCTTATTCATGGATCATTGGGAGTAACAGCTACATCAGTGAATACCGAACCCCCCGTAGAAACAGCAAGGCAATTGTTGCCTACGGAACTGATCATCCGTGCCTCTTCAATCCGTAATTAATACATGGCTATGATAACAGCGATCGAAAGGGTGTTCTGTCATCGGAGTGGCAAGTGTAAATATTCTTTAGTTCAACCTGTATAGCTATATCCCAAAGGAGGAAATGACCATGTCAAATCGTCTTCGTGTCGGAATGGTTGGATACAAATTTATGGGAAAAGCCCACAGCAACGCTTATCGCAGTCTGCCGATGTTTTTCCCATCTGCACCGCTGCAGCCGGAGATGTCTGTAATCTGCGGACGTAACGAGCAGGGAGTTCAGGAGGCTGCCAGTCAGTTCGGCTGGTCTGAAAGTATAACGGACTGGCGCGAGCTGGTGCGGCGTGATGACATCGATCTGATCGATATTAACGCTCCAAGTGATGCCCATAAGGAAATCGCGTTGGAAGCCGCTCGTCAAGGTAAACATCTGTTCTGTGAAAAACCGCTGGCTCTGTCGCTTGCTGATTCGCGTGAAATGCTCCAGGCTGCTGAAGAGGCAGGAGTTACACACATGGTCGGGTTCAACTACCGTTTCTCTCCAGCTGTGCAGCTGGCCAAAGAGTTGGTGCAAAGCGGACGCCTAGGCAAAATCTATCATTTCCGTGCGTTTTTCCTTCAGGATTGGATCATGGACCCTTCGTTCCCACTGGTATGGCGTCTGCAAAAAGACGTGGCCGGTTCAGGCTCACATGGCGATCTTGGCGCACATCTGATTGATCTCGCACGTTTCCTGGTGGGTGAATTCAAGGAAGTAATTGGGATGAGCGAAACGTTCATCAAAGAGCGGCCGCTGGCTTCGGAAATGACTGGACTTAGCGCCAAAGGCAGTTCGAACGCAGATGCTCCAAAGGGCGAAGTGACGGTAGATGATGCCACGTTGTTCCTCGCACGGTTTGCAGATGGTGCGTTGGGAAGCTTCGAGGCTACACGGTTTGCAGCAGGTCATCGCAGTACCAACTCGTTTGAGATCAATGGCAGTCTGGGCAGCGTCCGGTTTGATTTTGAACGGATGAATGAACTGGAAGTGTATTTTACGAAGGACGATGAAGATGTGCAGGGCTTCCGCCGTGTTTTGGCGACCGATCCGGCACACAAATATGCTGAGGCGTGGTGGCCAGCGGGACATACGATTGGATTCGAGCATACGTTCACACATGAAATGCTGGAACTGGTGACTGCGATCTCCGAAGGACGGCAGCCTGAGCCAAGTTTCCATGATGGGGTTGCCTGTCAAGCGGTATTGGAAGCCGTTGAACGTTCCGTTACAGAGCGCCGCTGGGTGTCGCTAGAAGAAATGTAAGCATTGAACCACTGAATTGTGAAGTGGACATCATGGTGGCACTCATTTGAAATAAATAAGCTAGATTTAAGCTAGGATGTTGACCTCGGAGAGGTCTTGGGTTTGCGTAAGGTCCGATAGAGAATGACAATAACTTAACTTCCGGAAAGCGAGTGATGGGTGATGAGCAAAGCACTAATCGTATGGGGCGGCTGGGATGGACATGAACCAGAGCAGGTAGCAGCGATTTTTGAACGCATTTTGAAGGAAGAACAATTCGAGGTTGAGGTCTCAGATACACTGGAAGCTTATGCCGATGCAGAGAAACTGCTGGGTCTGAACCTAATCGTTCCGTTGTGGACAATGGGACAGATTGAACAGGAACTAGTCAATAACGTATCTGCGGCTGTTCAGAGCGGCGTGGGTCTTGCGGGTCTTCATGGCGGGATGTGTGATGCGTTCCGCAACAACGTCGACTGGCAGTTCATGACGGGTGGACAGTGGGTTGCGCATCCAGGGAACGACGGCGTGGAGTACACGATAAACATGAAGCGTGGTTCCAGTCCGCTCCTGGATCATATTGAAGATTTCCAAGTGAAAAGTGAACAGTACTACCTGCACGTGGACCCTGCTGTTGAAGTGCTGGCAACAACACGCTTCCCAATTGTTAACGGTCCTCACGCAGCGAATGGCCCAGTAGATATGCCAGTCGTTTGGACTAAACGCTGGGGTGCAGGTCGTGTGTTCTACAACTCGCTCGGACACCATGCAGATATCGTGGAGATGAAACAGGTTACTGAAATGATGCGTAGTGGTTTCAAATGGACTGCCGCAGGCAAAGCTCTTGCGCAAAGCCGCAAGGACGCAGTGGCTGAAGTTTACACAGGAATGGCTGATAACCAAAGTCACTAATTAAATTTAAATCTAATTCTAATTCATATCCGTTGAGATAAATATATTGACCCACATAAAGCGGTCTTGAGTTGTTTTGGAAGCGCTATATCAATTGGGAACACGAAGGGAGTCCAGGCATGAAAACAATGAAAGTAGGCATTATAGGCTGCGGTAAAATCAGCGGTATTTATATGGAGAACTGTCACCGATTTGAGGTGCTTGATCTTGTAGCGGTTGCAGATCTAGATCGGAACAGGGCAGAAGAGCAAGCAGCTGCTTATCATGTTCCTAACGTATACACGGTAGATGAAATTTTGGCAGACCCTGAGATCAACTTGATTATCAATCTGACAATCCCTGCCGTTCATGCAGATGTATGCTTGAGAGCACTCGAAGCAGGCAAACATGTATACGTGGAAAAACCACTCGCCGTCACACGAGAAGAGGGTCAGGCAGTCCTGGAAACAGCTAAGCATAAAGGGCTGCTGGTAGGCTGTGCGCCAGAGACGTTCTTCGGTTCAGGAATTCAGACGGCACTCAAAGTGGTAGAGGATGGTGTCATTGGCAAGCCTGTGGCAGCTACCGCATTTATGATGAGCCGTGGGCATGAGCACTGGCATCCAGATCCGGAGTTCTACTATGCAGCCGGTGGCGGGCCGATGTTTGATATGGGTCCTTATTATCTGACTGCGCTCGTACAATTGCTGGGACCAATCAAGTCCATTGCTGGCATGACGGGCAAAGCGATGGAACAGCGGACGATCACGAGTGAGAAAAAGCGGGGTCAGAGCATCCCAGTTGAAATTCCGACGCATGTAGCGGGCTTGTTGCAGTTTGAGCAGGGAGCCATTGGCACGCTGATTACAAGTTTTGACGTATTTGGCGGAAGTGTATTGCCACCGATTGAAGTATACGGCACTCATGGAACCCTACAGGTTCCTGATCCAAACACATTCGGCGGTCCAGTTCGTTACCGTTTGCTAGGTGATGAGGAATGGACTGAGGTACCCCTTCTACCAGGATATCAGGAAAATACGCGTGGCATCGGTGTTGCAGATATGGCTTATGCAGTGGGCAGCGGACGCGCACACCGGGCAAGTGGAGAGCTTGCCTACCATGTACTCGAAGCGATGTGGGCGTTCCATGATTCTTCGGATGAGCAGACTTTTTATAAAATGGACAGCACATGTCAGCGCCCAGCTGCACTGCCTGCAGATCTTCCATTATACACACTTGATCAATAATCGATTTAGATAGAACTATAGCCCTGACTCCCGATGCGAGGGAAGCAGGGCTATTTTCATTTTATATCAAGGTATGATTAGGGTTCGAATCCGGCCTGGCTAATCCAGATTTCATCTTCCTCAAAATGCGCCTTCATTCGCTCGACTACCATTTTGTATGCCTCGGGACTGTACCAATCTTCCTTGCCCACTTCTTCGTAAAATGGCTTCATGCCAAGTCTCCGGGTTCGCTTGCCTTCACTGCCATCTCCCATGAAGTAATCGTCAATGCATATACGCTCGACCAACGGCCTCAGGATGGCTGCAAAGTTCTCGCTGCTGGGTAATACTGGCGCAATAGCAGCCTGTGTGGGTATACCGGCATCTCGCAGTTGTTCCAGGGCACGCAATCTGCCAGCGATTGGCGGAGCTGAAGGACTGAACTGCTTGCGCATATCATCCAGATCCGTTTCCACGGTCATGCTAACCCGGACCCGGTCACCCAACTTTTGCAGCAGATCGATATCTCGGGTCACCAATGGGCTTCGGGTTTGAACCAATATAAAATCGGGTGGATGCTGGGCCATGACTTCAAGCAAAGACCGCGTGATTTGCTCCTTATATTCTACGGGCTGATATGGGTCTGTACTGGATGACATAAAAAGAGTGACTTTACCTTTTGATTTCGCACGCTTCAGCTCTTTGGCAAACACATTGGCGGCTTCCTGTTTCACATCAACCCAGCTGCCCCATGGCTCTTTGCGAAATAAAGATACGGGCATTTGCCTTACATAACAGTAGGAACAGCCAAAAGCGCAGCCTGTGTAGGGATTCAGGGTATGCGTATAACCATTAAGGAACCCAGTTCCTTTGTTCAGCAATGTTTTGGGTATTTTGTATACGAAGCTGGTCTTCATGATTGATCACGCCTTTGTTCACGATAATTGGCAGGTGTGTTTCCTGTATGTTTTCGAAATACAGTAATAAAATACGCCGGATTGGCTATGCCAACCTGTCGACCGATATCTGTGACGGTAAGCCGGGTGCTTTCAAGCAATTTCCGGGCTTCGGTGACTCGTTTTTCCTGAATATACTCAACCGGAGTTAGGCCGGTAATCCGTTTGAACACCCGATGCAGATGATATGGACTCCCGTGACTCACATTTGCAAGAATATCAAGTGTTAGAGGCTCGGCAAAATGATATTCAATATAGTCTGTTACAACAGAAATCCATTCCTGATCGGGGATTCGCTCCCCCGTTGGTTTGCACCGTTTGCATGGACGGAAATGTAAGGCCAATGCTTCTTCAGGGTTGTTAAATATAGAGACATTCTCGTATTTGGGTGCTTTCGACTTGCAGGAAGGTCGGCAAAAGATGCCTGTTGTTTTGACACCATAATAGAATTTACCATCAAAGTTGCTGTCGTTGTGGATAATAGCATTCCAATGTTTTTCATCTATAGCAACTGAATTTGTTTGATCGGGGTTGTGACTTTCCAAAAGAATCACCTCAAGTCTCATTATACCCCTGATTTATAGAGATCGACGAAGTTTCAAACAAAAAAGCAAGATATCAATATGTTGGAAATGGACATCCCTTCAATCTGGTTGAAATATAAGCTACAATGTACAGGATGGCAAGCTGTTTAATTGTGAAATTTATTTACGAAAGAGGTAGATTGAATGGTTCGTTTTGGAGTGGTAGGTACCAACTGGATTACAGAAAGACTTCTTGAGGCCGCTGCACAAGTCGAAGGATTCGAATTGACCGCCGTGTATTCAAGAACTGAAGATAAAGCTAATGCATTTGCAGATCAATATCAGGCTGCACTTCGATTCACCAACCTGGAAGAGATGGCTGCGAGTGACGGTCTTGATGCCGTGTACATTGCTACACCGAATACCTTTCATGCCGAGCAGGCAGAGTTGTTTCTGAGAAACGGCAAACATGTACTGTGCGAGAAGCCTTTGGCTGCCAATGGGGCAGAGGTCCGTCGTTTGATTGATACCGCGAAAGAACATGGAGTTCTGCTCATGGAAGCCATGAAATCGACCCTTGTTCCCTCGTTCAAAATGGTACAATCTCACCTACATAAAATTGGCCCGGTACGTAAATATGTGGCGAGTTACTGCCAGTACTCTTCCCGGTACGACAAGTATAAGGAAGGAATCATTCTGAATGCGTTCAAACCCGATCTTGCTAACGGAGCGTTAATGGATCTTGGGGTGTATTGTCTCTATCCATTGATTACGCTGTTCGGCGAGCCTAAACAAGTTCAATCCCAGGCAATGATGCTGGAATCAGGGGTGGATGGACAAGGCAGTGTCATTCTGAATTATGATGAGATGGAAGCGGTAGTGACGTACTCCAAAATCTCCAATTCTCACGTTCCAAGTGAAATTATGGGCGAACGCGGCAGCATCATCATTGACAAAATTGGCTCACCCGAACATGCGGAGATACGCTACAATGATGGTACGGTGGAAAAACTCACTGCCGAGCAAATTTACCCGTCGATGTATTATGAGGTGGAGGAATTTGTTAATCTGATTCAGCAGGGCAAAAAGGAATCGGATATGAACACCTATGAACGTTCCTATGTTACCATGCAGGTGATGGATCAGATCCGGCAGCAGATTGGTCTTGTTTTTCCTAACGATTAATTCTGAAAGTGAGCTGAGACGAGATGAGCAGAGAAGAGCAGAAGAGCAGAGTAGCCGGCCTGGAGCTGGCACAGATTATTTTTATCGGGCGAACCTTCGAGGAATATATGAAGATGTTCAACCTGACCGTGGAAGAAATTAAAGGTAAGTCTATTCTCGATTGTCCAGGTGGGGCTTGTTCATTCAGCAGCCATGCGCGAGAGTGGGGTGCAGATCCCATTGCAGCGGATATTGCCTATGAACATGAGATCGGCCAACTGGAAGTGAAGGGACTTCAGGATATTGAACATACGATGAAACAAATGGAACAAGTACATGACAAATATAGATGGGATGATTTCGGTTCGATCCATGGCTTGGAAGAAGAACGTAGACGTGCAATCACCGGCTGTGTAACAGATATGAGACGTTTCCCTGACCATTATGTGGCTTCTGTACTGCCGGAGTTACCTTTTGCCGATGAACAATTCGATCTGACATTGTCTGCGCATTTCCTGTTTACGTATGCAGATCGCCTGGATGCCGAATTCCATCTACAGACGATCCTTGAGCTATTGCGTGTGTCCAAGCGGGAGCTGCGTATTTTTCCTACGGTAGACTTGTCTGGCAAGCGTTATGAGCATATGGATCAATTAAAGGATATTCTGGAAGAACGCGGATATATTACTTCTGAAGAGAAGACTTCATACGAATTCCAGCGAGGAGCACACACGATGCTCCATATTGTGAAATCCCGGTAAAAATATCTGAATTGCAACAACACAGATAGCACTTCATTCATGAAGTTTTAGTAATATACGCATGACCAGAAGAGGTTAGGAGGTTTTATCGGATGAAAAAAGTACTTATACTTGGTGGGACACGGTTTTTCGGCAAACGTCTGGTTGATCATTTACTGTGGGAAGGAAAGTCTCAAATCACAGTCGCAACTCGCGGCAAAACGAATGTAGACTTTGGACCCGAGGTCAATCGGATTAAAATGGATCGTGAGGACCCGAAATCTCTTGCCGAGGTTGCGCAGACCGACATGTGGGATATTGTCTATGACAACATCTGTTACTCGCCGGATGCGGCGAAGTCGGCTTGCGAAGCTTTTGCGGGACGTACCCAAAGATACATTTTGACATCAACGCTCTCGGTATATGGAGATCCCAAACCTGGATTTACCGAAGCCGATTTCGATCCGTACACCTACCCGGTGCAATACGGAAGCCACGAAGATTTCTCGTATGGAGAGGGTAAACGTTTAGCCGAAGCTGTGTTTTTCCAGGAAGCGGATTTCCCGGTGGCGGCGATGCGTATTCCGATTGTACTTGGAATTGATGATTACACACGAAGACTCCATTTTCATATTGAACATGTGCAAAAAGGAAAACCTATCGGCATGCCAAATCCGAACGCCGAGATTGGTTTTATCAATTCCACCGAAGCCGCGAGATTTCTCGCTTGGCTTGGACATTCATCCATTACAGGACCTGTGAATGCAGCGTCCAAAGGGACGATAACACTTTCCGCCATGATGCATCTGATCGAAACGGTAACAGGCATGCAATCCCAGGTACTGACCGAAACGATCAAAGAAGACATGTCACCTTTTGGAATTTCGGAATCCTGGACAATGGATACATCCAAAGCAGAGCAGGCGGGATATACGTTCGAAGCATTAATGGATTGGTTCCCGGGTCTGGTTCGGGAAGTCGCTCTGGCACTTCAATCTGAGGGATAGATTGAACTAAAGAATATTTACACTTGCTACTCCGATGACAGAACAACCTTCCGATCGCTGTTATCCCCAGATTTTTTGGATTCCCTTTTTAAAAGGGGAAAATCCGGGGATAAAGGCGAAGTGTATGCTTCCGATGTAGCTTTCTTTCATAAAGCTTTTAGCTCCGCTTCTTCAGGTTATTTCTGTCCTCTACGTTCTAGTGTAAATGCTTAGTTCAATTTATATAGATTCCATATATATAAGAGGTACAATTCATAAAAAACAGGACGCGGTCAGAGATATTCTCCGATGCGTCCTGTTTGTATTTGCTTCAACAAAACAGTTTCTCTCAAGTCAGGGTTGACCTTCGACTGATTTTCCTCTTTATTCGCAGGGTACAGAGGCCGAAGCGCGAATACGCAGCTGAGATGGCATAATGACGGTCTGTGGTTCCTCAGGAGCCTTACCTTCAATTCGGTCGATTAGCATCTGCATGCCGATCGCACCGAAATCATAGGCAGGCTGTGCAGCAACCGTGAGAATGGGATCAAAGGCAGAAGCCAGATCGAGGTCATCAAAACAGACGACCGAGATATCTTCAGGAACACGTAGCCCCCGTTTACGTAAAAGTCGAATGACGCCAATGGCGAGCATGTTGTTTGCTGCAAATATGGCTGTAGGTTTGTGCTGATGTGCAAGTAAACTGTCGATACCCACTTCATCGCTGAAATCCCGGTAGCCTGTTCGAAGGATTAAGCCTTCGTCAAAGGGCAAATCGGCTTCCCGGAGTCCCTCCATATATCCTTCTTCTCGCAGCCGCGCAGTCGAAACCTCGGAAGAACCATTAACCAGAGCTATGCAGCGATGTCCCAGATTCGTCAGATATCGAATCAATTGAAGCGCCCCATCTCGGCTGTCCCCAGCGATAACGTCAGATGTGATTCCCGGGACAGTGCGGTCCAAAATAACAAACGGAATGTTACGTTCCTGCAGCTGCTTCAAGTGATTCAGCGAGCGGTCCCCTGCAGGTGCAAACAGTACACCATCGACGCGAGTAGACAGAATGGTTTCCACATAATTTTTCTCCTTGTCGTAATCCTCGTCGCTATTGCTGAACAAGAGGCGGTAACCACGCAGATTGGCAGCGTCCTCAGCCCCCCGGGCCAGCGTTGTATAGAAGGGGTTGGTGATATCCGTAATCAACAATGACAGCATCTGAGTCCGTTGCAGCACAAGACTGCGCGCATTCGAGTTGGGTATGTAACCAAGTTCTTCGATGACCTGTTGTACACGCTCGCGTGTAGCCGGGCTAATACGACCTGTTTGATTAATGACTTTGGAGACGGTCATGGCGGAGACGTTGGCTTTTTTGGCAATATCATAAATGGTAATCAATAGGATCTAACCTTTCCGCAACATAGTCTTTCCATTCTATAGGATAATGCCGATTGACAGCAAGATAGGCTCATGCTATCTTAGGGTTACCGATAACCCTAATCATAAAAAAGTTGATTTATTTCAGTCTAACCGCTCTTCATTTTTGCTCACATCGCTTCCTTCACACTCCATAACAGGACAGCATAACGGAGTCAATAATATAGAGCGGTTTATTTAATCGAATAGTTGTAAACGCATTCATAATTAGAAAAAGAATGTCCGTTGGCATGCAAAGTAGTGTGTTACCTCGGGTATCGGTGAACAGAAGGAACAGAATCCCTAATCTGCCTTATCAAACTACACACGGACAAGTCACAAGTAATTCGTACCTATTCTATGAAACCATTGAAGGAGGACGTTTTAGTATGACACATCAGGATTATCGTTATAAACAGGCATTTCCCAAGATTGGTATTCGTCCCACAATTGACGGCAGACGCAAGGGTGTTCGTGAATCATTGGAAGAGCAGACCATGAACATGGCAACTTCCGTTGCCGAGCTGCTCGCAGCAGAACTTCGGTATCCCGATGGTTCGCCGGTACAATGCGTCGTTGCCGAGTCTTGTATTGGCGGCGTTAACGAAGCAGCGGCTGCAGCGGAACTATTCAGCCGCTCCAACGTGGGCGTGACCATTACCGTTACACCTTGCTGGTGTTATGGAACAGAAACGATGGATATGTCTCCTTCCATTCCTACGGCAATCTGGGGTTTTAACGGAACTGAACGTCCGGGGGCAGTATATCTGGCAGCAGTACTCTCTGCCCATGCACAGAAGGGGATTCCGGCCTTTGGTATCTATGGCGAGGATGTTCAGGATGGAGGAGATACGACGATTCCTGATGACGTTCGTGAGAAGTTGCTGCGCTTCAGCCGTGCGGGTCTTGCCGCTGCAACCTTGAAGGGACGTGCTTATCTGTCCATCGGCTCGGTATCCATGGGTATTGCCGGCTCCATCGTGAACGATTCCTTTTTCCAGGAGTATCTGGGTATGAGGAATGAATATGTGGATATGAGTGAACTGACTCGTCGTATAGAAGAAGAAATCTACGATCCTGAGGAGTATAAGTTGGCGCTAGCTTGGGTGAAGGAGAACTGTAGTGAAGGAGCGGACAATAATCCTGCCCATCTGCAGACAGATCGCAAACGCAAAGAGTATGAATGGGAAACGGTTGTGAAAATGACGCAGATCGTACGTGATCTGATGGCAGGCAATCCGAAGCTTGCGGAGCTAGGATTCACTGAGGAATCCATGGGTCACCATGCGATTGTATCCGGGTTTCAGGGACAACGACAGTGGACGGATCATTCACCCAACGGAGATTTTCTGGAATCCATCCTGAATTCTTCCTTTGACTGGAATGGCAAACGCTCTCCTTATCTGGTGGCAACAGAGAACGACAGCCTGAATGGTGTGTCGATGTTATTTGGTTCCTTACTTACCCATACCGCGCAGATCTTCGCAGATGTACGCACCTATTGGAGCCCGGATTCGGTAAAACGCGTGACAGGGCACCAGTTGGAAGGAAATGCAAAGGACGGTATTCTGCATCTGATCAACTCCGGTTCTGCGGCATTGGATGGTACAGGGGAACAATCAAGAGCGGGTGAGCCTGTGCTTAAGCCTTTCTGGGAAATTACAGACGAAGAGGTTCAGGACTGCCTGAAAGCGACCTCATGGCGGCCGGCATCCGTCGAATATTTCCGGGGCGGCGGCTATTCCGCTGATTTTCTGACCAAGGGTGGTATGCCTGTTACGATGACGCGTCTCAATTTGGTTAAAGGACTTGGTCCGGTATTGCAAGTGGCTCAAGGTTACACCGTCGATCTGCCTGAAGATGTGCATGATACGTTGGATCAACGGACAGATCCGACTTGGCCATCCACCTGGTTTGCACCTGTTCTGACGGGCTCAGGGGCTTTTACTTCGGTCTATGAAGTGATGAATCAATGGGGCGCGAACCATGGCTCCATCTCTTATGGACATATCGGAGCGGATTTGCTGACACTGGCTTCCATGCTTCGTATCCCGGTGAGTATGCATAATGTACCGGAATCCGAGATTTTTCGTCCACGTGCCTGGGGACTGTTCGGCACAAGTGAACCGGAAAGTGCCGATTACCGGGCATGCAGCGTCTTTGGACCGTTGTATCGTTAACATCCAAACGGCTTGTCGCGGAAGCAAAGGAGGCATGAGAGATGGGAACTCAAGCAACACATGTGCTTGCTGCCGATTACGGCGCCGGAAGCGGCCGAGTGGTCCGTGGGACTTTTGACGGGAGTAAGCTCTCGTTAGAGGAAGTGCATCGATTCAGTAACGATCCTGTACACCTGGGAGACGGATTGTACTGGGATTTCCTGCGACTTTTCCACGAACTGAAACAAGGGATTGTAAAGGGCTTGCAAGGCATCTCCCAACCGGTCCGTTCCATTGCTGTGGATACGTGGGGAGTCGACTATGGATTAGTGGACGGGGAGGGAAGATTATGCTCCAACCCCCGCCATTACCGGGAATCGCGTAATGCGAAGTGGATGGAAGAAGCCCTGCGCATGGTGAATGAAGAAGAGCTATATTCCATGTCCGGTGTCCTGCCACAACAGATAAATACCGTATTTCAACTGCTTGGAAGTGTGCGCGAGCACTCGGAAGGTCTGCGGCCAGATGTACGCATGTTATTGATGCCGGATTTATTTAACTATTATCTATCTGGTCAGCAGGCCTGTGAGTACACAATAGCCAGTACAAGCGGACTATTGCATGCCGGAGAGGTCCGTTGGAATGAACAATTGATTGGCCGACTGGGTATCCCGGAGACGTTATTCCCACCTTTCGTACAGCCAGGCACGGTGCTGGGGCAGTTAACGGATGACTTGTGTGCAGAGTTGAAGATTGAACCGATGCAAGTGATATCTGTAGGTTCACATGATACAGCATCTGCATTGGCAGCCATTCCTGCGACAGATTCGGAATTTGCCTTTATTAGCTGTGGCACCTGGTCTCTCATGGGCGTGGAACGCGACCGTCCTGTATTGGATAATCGTAGCCGTCAACTAGGGTTCACCAATGAGGGCACGGTAAATGGCAAAGTGCGAACCTTGAAGAATCGCTCAGGCCTGTGGTTATTGCAGGAGTGCAAACGGCAGTGGGAACGGGAGAATCAACGTTTTACCCATGAGGAACTGGTCCAGCTCGCTGATTCGGCAACCGCTCATCAATGTTATGTATCGCCCGGTGATGGGGTGTATTTGGCACCAGGCGACATGCCAGAGCGAATCCGGCAACAGTGCAGTGCCAGCGGGCAAGCAATACCTGAAACGATTGGGGCCATTGTACGTTGTATTCTCGAAAGTTTGGCACTGGAGTTCAGACAGACTCTGGATGAACTGGAGCTAGTTACAGGCACCCGGCCACGGGTGATTCATATGGTCGGTGGCGGGGTGCATAATCGCTTATTGTGTCAACTTACGGCGAATGCAGCAGGGATTCCGGTGATAGCGGGTCCTGCCGAGGCAACTTCAGCCGGAAATTGCATGCTGCAATTCCTGGCACATGGCGAAGTGAGCAGCTTGTCCGAGGTGCGAGAAGTTATGGCTGCTTCCTTTTCTCCCGAAACCTATGAGCCAGAAGACACCGCAAGGTGGCAGGAAGCATACGTAAGTTACCAAAACCTGAATCAAGCATTGGCGAACAGATCCAATTAGATGAGCATTTTGTAAAATGCTTAAAAAGAAAAGTCAAAGGAGTGGAGCAGAACATGTCTGAACAACAGGTAAGGGAAGAATTGACCAAATATGCTCGCAAAGCGGTTGCTCAGGGGCTAGTTGTAGGACCAGGGGGGAATCTCAGCGCCCGTTCCGAAGGAACGATGCTGCTTTCGCCAAGTGGTTATGCACTAGAGGATCTGGAGCCTGAGGAATGGATCGCGATTGATATTGAGACAGGAGAGACACGTGCCGGATCGACACGCCCTTCCTCCGAGGTGTTGATGCATCTGTATAGCTATCGGGTAAATCCTGACATTCAAGCCATTGTGCATACACATCCGGCATACACCATCGCTCTAAGTCTCGTTTTCGATGAATTGCCTCATTTGTTCCCTGATCAGTCGGCACTGGTGGGAGATATTGGCTTTGTCCCTTATGTTCTGCCCACAACCAAACTTCTTGCTGATGCGGTGGCTGCCAAGGTTGAAGAACACACAGCGCTTATTCTGGTTAACCACGGATTGGTCACGACAGGTAAAAACCTGCGCGAAGCCTACTACCGCACCCAGGTGGTGGAGGAAAGCGCCAAGGTGTACATGATCGCCAAGGCAGCAGGGGAGCCTAAAGTGCTTACTGCGGAAGAATACAAGGAGATCCAATCTCTTGAAAGTGAAGCCTACCGCGTACAGCTACTGCAACAACTCAAGTCGTAGGCGCTCCCATCCGGGTTACAATTGATTAATATCTTGGGTACATTCGGCATATGTTGCATTGGTTGCTTATATAAAAGCACTCATTTTGACCCATAATCATCCAATAGTCCCTAATACAATAACTAACTTTTTTCGACAAGTATTGCATATCCCGAAATACCGAGTATAATACTGGGTAAATAGATGCAAAGGGGATGCAATAAACGATGAAAACACATGCTGAACTGAACTCACTTCTTGTTGACGATTATCTGGATCTCCTGAACATAGCGAAACAGCTAGGTGATGAGGAGTGGAAAGAGGCCATTCTGCAAGCATTGAAAGAAGAAGTGGATGCTAATCATCATCTGGATTCAACCGAAGTTAGACAGGATCTTTGGAGTCAATTTGAAGGTATTAACGAACAGATGCATGATCTGTTAATGCAACTGAAAAATGCCGAGGGTCCCGAAGAGAAAGAACAGATTATTGAAGCCATTTGGGGACTGAAAGTGGACCGACATGCCATTACTCGCAAACTTGAAACCATGAGCCGTGCCAGCGCTGGACATCAATAAAGCTCTATCGTTTATTATAAAAAAATAAAAACCCACGTGCCGCCCTATGGAATTAATATTCCATGGGTTGGCATGTGGGTTTTGTGTTTGTTACTGTACTTGTTTATTTGAGGGTTAAAACTGTTTAGCGAGCGTACGTGCCTCTTCAATAGCTTGCTGCTTGATCTCATCTGCGCGTTCCTTATATTGGTTATGTCCTTCCACAAAAATGCCTTCAAGCTTCGGCACACCCAGGAAAGACATGATAATGCTCAGGTATCGATGACCGGATTCCATCTGAGCCGCAGGCCCTTCGGAATAAATGCCACCGCGAGCCTGAATATGCAGTGCCTTTTTGTTGGAAAGCAATCCAACCGGGCCTTGTTCCGTATAACGGAACGTTTTACCAGCCACGCAGATGGAGTCAATATAAGCCTTCATAATTGGAGGAAAAGAGAAGTTCCACATCGGTGTCACAAAAACATATTTGTCAGCAGCGGCGAATTGATCCGATAATTCATTCAAACGTTGAACCTTAGCCTTTTCTCCAGAAGTCAATTCGCTGCCGGATTGAAGTTTCCCCCAACCACTGAATACATCTGCATCAATATGAGGAATATCCGAGCGATACAAATCCAGATGAATAACCTCATCCGAGGGATGGCTTTCACGATATGCTTCCACAAACGCTTTACCTGCAGCCATGCTGAAAGAAGTTTCATGATCATGAGGATGGGCAGTAATATACAATAATGTAGACATACGGTTCTTCCTCTCTATGATGTTTTTTACAAAAAGGGCTGACATTAATAAGCGACTGATGTAGTATGCATCGTTTGTAACGTTTTATACCTGGATAGTGACCTGGTACTCATTCATGTATAATACATTGGTGTAAGGTGAATCGAACGATAATAGGAATGAGTGAGATGAGCGCATATGGGAATGGATCTGGAGAAGCAACGATTAAGCATTGAAGCAGCGAAATTGTATTATCAATCGGATTACAGCCAGCAGGATATTGCGGTCAGGCTGGGCGTGTCACGTCCAACGGTATCAAGATTACTTCAGTACGCGAAAGATCGCGGTTACGTTCGTATTGAAATTATGGACCCGCTGGAGGATATCGACATTATCGCCGGAGAACTCAAAGCCAAGTATAATCTGGATACTGCGCTTGTATGTTTTGCCCCGTTGAAGAGTGACGAAGAAATTTTGAAACATATTAGCAAAAGAGCAGCAGATTACTTACAAGATACGGTGCAAGATGCGGACATTATTGGGGTAACCTGGGGGACAACGATGAACGCCGTCGCCCGTCAGCTTCGTCCTAAGCAGGTCAAAGGCGTCGAAGTGGTTCAACTTAAGGGAGGCGTAAGCCATTCCCATGTGAATACGTATGCGGCAGAAATTGTTCATTTATTTGCGGAAGCTTTCCATACGGTTCCCCGATATTTGCCTTTGCCCGTGATCTTCGACAACATTGAAGTCAAAAAAATGGTAGAAGCAGACCGACATATTGGCAGGATTGTGGAACTTGGCCGACAGGCGAATATTGCCATGTTTACCGTAGGTACAGTGAAGGAAGATGCACTTTTGTTCAGACTGGGTTATTTTAATGATGAAGAACAGCAATTGCTGATGCATTCAGGTGCAGGTGACATTTGTTCACGTTTTTTTGATGCTGAGGGCCGGTTGATCAGTGAAGAGATTAACAACAGAACCGTCGGAATTGATCTGGCCGAGCTGCGAAATAAGGAAAAATCGATTCTCGTGGCCGGGGGAAAACGTAAAATAGAAGCCATTCATGCTGCGCTCAAAGGTCATTACGCCAACATTTTGGTAACAGATCAATACACAGCTCAGGCTTTGCTTCGATTATAATTCAATGGATGACAACATCTGCCACGCGATATGGGCGGATGTTTTACTTTCTTAGGCAGAAGCTATATTATACGATTCCTCCAAGTGAGAGAAGTCATTTGTTTAGTGAAGTTTCCATGGAATATGTTTAAATTTCAAGGATGAACAAAAGTTCATATTGATTTTTACATATGTTCATGTTAGGGTAGGGATATAGAAAATAACTAGTTCAGATAAGGGGAGATTTAATTGACTACACCACAATTAGCCAAAATGATAGATCATACCTTGCTTCGTGCAGATGCAACACAAAGTGAAATGGCCAAATTGACCGAAGAAGCGAAACAATATCAATTTGCTTCTGTATGTGTGAACCCGGGCTGGGTTGCTTATGCTGCTGAACAGCTTCAAGGTACTGGCGTCGATATTTGTACCGTTATTGGTTTCCCTCTGGGAGCTTCCACTTCCGAGACCAAAGCATTCGAAACCAAAGACGCCATCGCTAAAGGTGCTACTGAGGTGGATATGGTCATCAACATTAGTGCTCTGAAAGACGGTAAAGATGACGTTGTGGAACAGGATATTCGTGCAGTTGTTGAAGCAGCAGCGGGTAAAGCTTTGGTGAAAGTCATTATTGAAACTTGTCTGTTGACGGATGAAGAGAAAGTACGTGCATGTCAGGCAGCAGTAAAAGCTGGAGCTGATTTTGTCAAAACGTCCACAGGTTTCTCTACGGGTGGAGCAACACCAGAAGATATCGCTTTGATGCGTCGTACTGTAGGTCCGGATGTAGGCGTTAAAGCTTCCGGCGGCGTGCGTAGTCTGGAAGATATGCAAAAAATGATCGATGCAGGAGCAACTCGGATTGGCGCTAGTTCTGGTGTGAAAATCATGCAAGGCGAACAATCTGCATCTAATTATTAATTCAGGAGTAACTTGGCTCGATAAATTTCACTAGATGGAATGCTTGGATGCTTTAAAAGGGTTAACTTGTTCTTCATATCTCTCGATGGATGTGGAGAACAAGTTTTAAAGCTGATCCAAATTTATATTTTAATTAAAACCGAATCATAAAAAACCGAATTTATTGTAAGCGCTTCAACCGTTTTCTGAAAGGTTAATTCATCACATATATGGGAAACCTTTGAGCTGAATAAACATCCGGCTTAACTACCTTCAAAGGAGAGATAGAATGAAATTCCTAATTGCCCTTCTTGGTATACTAGTTGTCTTTGGACTAGCTTATCTGGTCAGCAACGGTAAGAAGAAGATCAGATATCGTCCACTAATCATCATGATTGTTTTGCAAGTAATATTGGGATACGCATTATTGAACACAGAAGTGGGTACATTTTTGATTGGCGGTTTCGCGACCGTATTTGAAAGTTTGCTTGGCTATGCGAATGACGGTATCTCATTTGTATTCGGTGGCTTGACTACCGTTGGTGCAGACAGTGGGGGCGCGCCGTTCTTCCTCAGTGTACTGATGCCGATCGTCGTCATCTCAGCGCTCATTGGGATATTGCAGTATATCCGAATCTTGCCTTTTGTTATAAAATATATTGGTCTGGTATTAAGCAAAGTCAACGGAATGGGCAAACTGGAATCATATAACGCGGTTGCTTCGGCTGTATTGGGGCAATCTGAAGTGTTCATTTCTGTAAAAAAACAAATTGGGTTGCTGCCTAAACATCGACTGTACACTTTGTGTGCCTCGGCGATGTCCACGGTATCGATGTCCATTGTCGGTGCCTATATGTCCATGATTGATCCGAAATATGTGGTTACGGCACTTGTGCTGAACCTGTTTGGCGGTTTTATCATCGCTTCCATCGTGAATCCTTATGAGGTTTCCCCGGAAGAAGATATATTGGAAGTACAGGAAGAAGAGAAACAATCCTTCTTCGAAATGTTGGGCGAGTACATTCTGGATGGTTTCAAAGTTGCTATCGTCGTAGCTGCAATGTTAATCGGTTTTGTTGCTCTGATCGCACTGGTTAACGGGATCTTCAGTGCAGTGCTCGGCGTTTCGTTCCAGGAACTGCTTGGTTATGTGTTTGCACCATTTGCCTTCATTATGGGTGTTCCTTGGAAAGAAGCGATTCAGGCGGGAAGTATTATGGCTACCAAAATGGTATCCAACGAATTCGTTGCCATGCTTGATCTGACCAAACAGACTACATTGTCTGCCAGAACAACAGGGATCGTATCCGTCTTCCTCGTATCGTTCGCTAACTTCTCCTCAATCGGTATTATTGCCGGTGCGGTGAAGGGACTTCATGAGAAACAAGGTAATGTGGTGGCCCGCTTCGGTCTGAAACTGCTTTACGGTGCATCGCTTGTCAGCGTGCTGTCTGCGATCATCGCCGGACTGTTCTTGTAAAGCCGGATTATTGGAAGGAGTGCTTAAGTTTATGTCAACATTCAAAAGAGTACATCTAATCGTTATGGATTCAGTGGGAATTGGTGAAGCGCCGGATGCAGCGGAATTCGATGATTTCGACGTCGACACCTTTGGTCACATTGCACGTGAACGCGGAGGATTGAAGATGCCGCATATGGCCAGTCTTGGACTGTCCAATATTAAGGAAATTGAAGGTGTGCCTGTAGCGGATGCACCAAAAGCTTTTTATACCAAGATGCAGGAAGCATCCAGAGGAAAAGACACCATGACGGGTCATTGGGAACTGATGGGCCTGTACATTGATACTCCATTCCGTGTGTTTGCAGACGGGTTCCCGGATGAGTTGATTCAGCGCATTGAGGAAAAAACAGGCCGTAAAGTGATCGGGAACAAACCGGCCAGCGGCACGGAAATCATTGATGAATTGGGCGAAGAGCATGTGAAAACAGGAGCCCTGATTATATACACATCCGCAGATTCGGTTCTGCAAATTGCAGCCCATGAGGATGTTGTTCCACTGAAAGAACTGTATGAAATCTGTGAATTCTGCCGCGAGATTACTCTCGACGACCCTTACATGCTGGGCCGCATTATTGCTCGTCCGTTTGTAGGCGAAGTAGGTAATTTCAAGCGTACAGCTAACCGTCATGATTATGCGCTCAAACCTTTTGGCCGTACCGTGATGAATGAACTTAAAGATGGTGGATTTGATGTAATCGCTTTGGGTAAAATCGCAGATATCTACGATGGCGAAGGCGTAACCAAGTCTGTACGTACCGTCTCCAACATGGATGGCATGGACAAACTGTCCGAAACAATGGATGAAGCATTCACTGGACTTAGCTTCCTGAACCTGGTTGACTTCGACGCCTTGTTCGGTCACCGTCGTGATCCACAAGGCTACGCCCAGGCGCTTGAAGAGTATGATGCTCGACTGCCAGAGATCTTCAGCAAAATGACAGACGATGATCTGCTGCTCATCACAGCTGACCATGGTAATGACCCAACTTACCGCGGCACGGACCATACACGTGAGTATGTGCCACTGCTTGTGTACTCTCCACGGTTCAACGAGGGTAAAAAGCTTGAACTTCGCAGCACGTTTGCTGATGTTGGAGCAACAGTAGCTGAGAACTTCGGTGTGAAACTGCCTGAATATGGTACAAGCTTCCTGAAAGATTTGAAATAGTCAGCATTCTTATCTTTAACTGAACATGGGTAAAGTTCTTGAAACACAAAGTCGGACAGGATGACCGCGGGAGCAGCTTCGGCTGCTCCGATTCCTGGCCTTCATTCAATCATATGGATAACTGGAGGAGATTTAATCATGAGTACACATATTGGAGCTAAACCCGGAGATATTGCAGAAACAATCCTTTTGCCAGGAGATCCATTGCGTGCAAAATTTATTGCAGATACGTACCTTGAAGATGTCGTTTGTTACAACGAAGTTCGCGGAATGCTCGGATTCACGGGTACATATCAAGGACACCGTATCTCGGTACAAGGATCGGGCATGGGGATTCCATCGTTCAGCATCTATGCCAACGAACTGATCAGCGAATACGGTGTAAAAAACCTGATTCGTGTTGGAACTTGCGGAGGTATGCAAGAACATGTACGTGTTCGTGATGTTATCCTTGCTCAAGCTTCATGTACCGATTCCAGCATGAACAAGCTCGTATTTGGCGGATATGATTTCTCCCCGATCGCGTCGTTCTCCCTGCTGAAAGAAGCCTATGACCGCGCAACTGCCAAAGGCATGAAAATCCATGTCGGTAACGTGTTCAGTTCCGATTCCTTCTATCGTGACGACCGTTCTGTGACTGAGAAATTGATGCAGCACGGCGTACTGGGCGTTGAGATGGAAACAACTGCACTGTACACACTCGCAGCTAAATTTGGCGTAAACGCACTCACGATCCTGACTGTAAGTGACCACTTGCTGACAGGTGAAGAGACTTCCGCCGAAGAGCGCCAAAAAACGTTCAACGACATGATGGTAGTCGCATTGGAAACAGCAATTACGCTGTAAAAATCACTTAATTTATCAATATCAATTGATTTTAATCGAAACTTTTGTTCCACGAGCGTAGTGGAGGAACCGGAATCGATTCTGTAGAAGCGAAGCGTTCGCCTTTGTCTCCAAGTTTTCTCCATTACAAAATGGATAAAAAAACTTGGAGACAACAGCGATCGAAAGAACGATCCGGGTCCGTAACGGACTCTGCACAAAGTGTTCTATACAAATCACCCACAACGAAGGAGAGATCATCATGAGAATGGTAGACATTATTGCTAAGAAACGCGACGGAAAAGAACTGACAACAGCCGAGATTGACTTTGTTGTTCAAGGATATACACAAGGCGAAATCCCTGATTATCAAGTCAGCGCTTGGGCGATGGCTGTATTCTTCAAGGATATGACCGATAAGGAACGCGCAGATTTGACGATGTCCATGGTGAACTCAGGCGAAACCATTGATCTGTCTGCCATCGAAGGTATCAAGGTAGACAAGCACTCCACGGGAGGCGTTGGTGATACTACAACGCTGGTACTGGCACCGCTTGTTGCTGCTCTGGATGTTCCAGTTGCCAAAATGTCCGGACGTGGATTGGGTCACACTGGTGGTACAACGGACAAACTGGAATCTGTTGCAGGTTTCCACGTGGAGCTTGAGAAAGAAGAGTTCATACGCCTCGTTAACGAACATAAAGTTGCCGTTATCGGTCAAAGTGGCAACCTCACGCCGGCAGACAAAAAGCTCTATGCATTGCGTGACGTTACAGCTACCGTTAACTCCATCCCACTGATTGCAAGCTCCATCATGAGTAAGAAAATTGCAGCAGGTGCCGATGCAATTGTATTGGATGTCAAAACAGGTGCTGGTGCATTCATGAAGACAACAGAAGATGCAAAAGAACTGGCACATGCCATGGTAAGCATCGGTAACAATGTAGGACGTAAAACAATGGCTGTTATTTCCGATATGTCCCAACCACTGGGTCTCGCTATCGGTAACGCGCTTGAAGTGAAAGAAGCCATTCTTACGCTGCAAGGTAAAGGACCGAAAGATCTGGAAGAACTCTGTCTGGCGCTTGGACGTCAAATGGTATTCCTTGCTGGCAAAGCAGACTCCCTGGAGCACGCTGAGGAGAAATTGAAAGAAGTGATCCAGAACGGTAAAGCACTGGATAAATTCAAAGACTTCCTGGCAAATCAAGGCGGAGACGCTTCAGTTGTAGATCACCCGGATCGCTTGCCACAAGCGAAATATCTGGTTGAAGTACCAGCGGATAAAGACGGATATGTAGCTGGTATCGTCGCTGACGAAATCGGTACTGCTGCAATGCTGCTCGGCGCAGGCCGTGCAACAAAAGAATCCGAGATCGACCTTGCTGTGGGCTTGATGCTCAACAAAAAAGTGGGTGACCAAGTGAAAGCTGGCGAATCCCTCGTAACGATCCATGCGAATCGTGAAGACGTAGCAGACGTAATCGCCAAGATCAAAGAGAACATTACTATTGCAGATCATGCTGATGCTCCTGTATTGGTGCATGATATCGTAACTGAATAATATATCAGGCAAACAAGGTTAACCTTATGCCTGAATTGAATTTAAAGCCCCGAAGCTGTGCATTCCATAGCTTCGGGGCTTTTTCTTATTTATAATGCAAATTATCATACGTCACAACTGAATCTGCACTGGTGTAAATGTAAGGGGTGGATGGCTGATCGACCGGAGTTACCTTCGACGCCCGAATCTCAATGGTGTCCTCGCCATTCACTTGAGCAGAGCCAATGGTGCCATCGATTTGTACCCAACTGTCTGTAGGAAAGCTGTCTGCATTCGGGACATGAATCATCACGCCAAAGGGTGCCGCGTCTGCCGGGCAGCACATCACGAGAAATCGCCCTAATGCAAAATGAGATTCATGCTCCATACTTTTGTCTCGATATACAAACCCGGTAAGGCTGATAGCCTTACCGGCAAATTGTCGTTGGAACATATCGATCGAACCTAATGTCTCGGAGAAGATTTCAGGATATACCTTAATGACCGGTTCTGCATATAACTTCTCTGCGAGTTCGGCAAATTCACGACTGTACTCATCCGGGGGAACAAATTGTACTTTCGTGGCAGGTACAGATGATTCAACATTTGCAGTTTTTTTGGATAGATCTTTAATGTCCAGTTCTGCTGTATCAGGTAAGGGTTCTTTTCGACGAATCTCCGGAGGTCCATACGTTAGGGACATGCCTTTCTGACTGGCCATAGAACTGCCTAGTGCCTGATCCGGCAAAAGAAAACCAAGTATTAATGGAATGGCAATCAATCCATATATCAGCGAGCTGCGTACCCATCCTGAAGGAGGTGGATGCTCACAGTCGCAATGGAGCTGGCTAGTACCGAATAGTCCTTGCCAGGCCATGATGGCGGCAATAGACAAAAACGGAACAGGGCAGCAGAGAAGCAATCGCTGCATCGTCGGCGCCAAGTAATAATGAAGAGAATCCGTTGTATTCAAATGAATGATGTATACAGCGAGCCCGCCGATCCACAGCGCACGAATCAGGTTATGCCATTGGATAGGATGAGATTTGGTAACCGGAGCTTTGGTCACTGTATAACCAGGATGGTTCATGTAATCACCTCTTTTGATCAAATAATACATTCATAAATGCTCATGCCAAAAGGTTAATCAACCACGACCCTGCAAAAACCAAAGCAATAATGGCAAGGCTCAAGCCAATAACAAACCGGGTGCGAAAGGTGGAGAGTAACATCAATGTGCTTTTGAAATCTAGCATTGGACCGAGAACGAGAAAAGATAATAGCGGTCCCAACGCAAACGTATGAGAGAAGGCAGAGGCTACGAATGCATCGGATGTCGAACAGAGAGACAATACATACGCAAAACCCATCATGAAGGCATAGGAGGCGACAGGCCCGTTACCCAGAGAAATGAGATCACTGCGGCTGATAAAAGTTTGAATGCAGGCTGTTATTAGAGCACCAATCACCAAATATTTACTCATATCGACAAATTCGTCACCTGCATGAATGAAAAAGCTGCGCCAGTTTTTATCGTGCACGTGATCATGATCGGCAGAATGGGAATGAGGCTGTGCCATTTTAAATCCGGGATGAGTCTTGACCTCCGTCACTATAGCCTTCGGTTTGCGCAAAGGATTCTGACGGACGAACATATACACCAGACCACCGGTGGCAGCTGCTACAGCAAAGGCCAGTCCCATACGGGCGATCGTAATTTCGGGATGGGAAGGAAAAGCGAGCAGGGTCGCGGTAAAGACAATTGGATTTACAACAGGGCCGCTAAGAATAAAGGTCACCGCGATATAGGGCGGCATGCCTTTATGCATCAACCGTCGAACGACCGGAATCATGCCACATTCGCAGATCGGGAAAATGATTCCCAGTAAACCCGCCACCAGCACGCCTCCAACAGGGTTCTTGGGCGTTAGTTTGCGAATCATTTCCTCAGAAACAAACCATTGCATTAGCGAAGACAACAGCACCCCTATGAGCAGAAATGGAGCGGCTTCGAGAAAAATGCTGATGAATACCGTTTTCATATTTTGTAAGGCTTCACTATTCCATTCTTCTTTCACATTGGGAGCCATCGTGATCAATACGGGAACAAGAAATGCGCAGGGAATCAGGAATGACAGGAGCTTAAGATTGGCTGCCATTTTCATGGGATAGACCTCCAGAACCGGGACTTTGGTAAAATATATGCTTGTACCGTCCGCATCATACTCGTTCTCAGTAATTAATCAACATTTTTACGATTTACATATCTCGACCAAAACTTGTTATGTTGACAAAAGAAACGAGGTTCAGGTATAGTTTATTTTGTTAATCGTAATAATTACTATTAAGTAATGATTATTTTTCAGCCCATCGGTCGAGTGGAAGCTACATAGCATTCCAATTTTTTAGTTTTATGAGGATAAATGGAAGGGAGTAATTGAAATGACAGAACTACAGGTACAACCCCGAGTTCCGGTGACTGTATTAAGTGGATATCTGGGCGCAGGCAAAACGACATTGCTTAACCATGTGCTTCACAATAGGGAGGGCATGCGAGTTGCTGTCATTGTGAATGACCTGAGTGAAGTTAATATTGACGCTGGTTTGATCCGGGATGGTGGTGGATTGTCACGTATTGATGAGAAGCTGGTGGAGATGTCCAATGGCTGTATCTGCTGCACGCTGCGTGAGGATTTGCTGAAAGAGGTGGAGCTGCTTGCACTGGATGGTTCTTTTGACTATATATTGATTGAATCTACAGGTATTGGAGAGCCAGTCCCCGTTGCCCAGACATTTACGTATATTGATGAAGAGCTGGGGATTGATTTGACGAAATTTACGCGGCTCGACACGATGGTAACGGTAGTTGATGCTGCTCAGTTCTGGCGTGACTTCTATTCCAAAGAAACGTTGAAGGATCGGGGGCAGGAAGCCGGGAAGGATGATGTACGGGGGATCGTTCATCTGCTGACGGATCAGGTTGAATTCTGTGATGTGCTGATTTTGAACAAGTGTGATCTGGTATCGGAAGAAGAGCTGCTCAAACTTGAGAAAGCATTACACGCGATGCAGCCGGAAGCCCGACTTATTCGCACCACACATGGGCAGATTGACCCGAGGGAGATATTGAATACCGGACGGTTTGATTTTGAAAAAGCAAGCCAGTCTGCGGGTTGGATCCGCGAATTAATGAAGGAAGAACACACACCCGAGACAGAGGAGTATGGCATTCACTCCTTTGTGTACCATCGGAAACGTCCGTTTCATCCGGAGCGTTTGCTGCGTTGGATTGCGAAATGGCCCGAGACCATTGTACGTTCCAAAGGCTTAATGTGGCTGGCTACACGTAACCATGTGGCGGTGTCGTTCAGTCATGCGGGAACATCCAAGCAGTTGGGACCGGCCGGGTTGTGGGTAGGGGCGATGAGTGACGAAGAGCGACAAATGCATTTTGGTAATACACTTCCGCCTATTCCGGATTGGGATGAGCAGTGGGGTGATCGGGTTACGAAACTGGTGTTCATCGGAATAGACATGGACCGAGTGGAGATCGAACGGACGTTAGATGAGACACTGCTAACCGACGAAGAGATGCTAATGAACTGGCGAGAACTGAAAGATCCATTTCCAGCGTGGAGTTGACAAACGTAAAAGCATGGGCTAAACTCATTAAATAGTAATAATTACGATTAGATAAATCGAAGGAGGCCATTCCATGAGAGTCATTGTAACCTTAGCCTGCACCGAGTGCGGAGATCGCAACTATACAACAACCAAGAACAAGCGTAATCATCCGGAACGGATCGAATTGAAGAAGTATTCACCACGATTGAAGAAGATGACCATTCACCGGGAAACAAGATAATTTTTTTGTCATTTTTACATCGTAATAATTACGAAAAGAGGAAAAACCATGATTCTATCTTCCATGCGTGATGTGGTATTCGGATACGGCAAAGAGCCAGTCATTGACCAACTGTCGCTGGATATCCATGTGGGGGAGTTTGTCGGCATTACAGGACCGAATGGTTCTGCGAAGACAACCATGCTGAAATTGCTGCTGGGGCTGTTACAGCCCTGGAGCGGCACGGTACATATGAATGCACAGTCCGTACGTGGCAGTAAGCTGAACATCGGATATGTACCCCAACAGGTAGCATCGTTCAACAGTGGATTTCCAAGTACGGTGATCGAACTGGTGCGATCCGGATGTTACCGCAAACTCGGCTTGTTCCGCAGATTTACATCCGAGCAGGAAGCCATTGTGGAACGAAGCTTGCGGGAAGTCGGCATGTGGGAATACCGCAACGCCCGGGTTGGCGAACTGTCTGGTGGACAAAAGCAGCGAATCTGCATTGCCAGAGCCTTGGCAGGCCAGCCGCAGGTACTCGTGCTGGATGAGCCGACTACAGGCATGGACCGGCGCAGCCGTGAAGGGTTCTATGATCTGATGCGCCATTATGCAGACGTTCATGGACTGACCATTATTATGGTCACCCACGGATTAGAAGAGATGGGCAACCGGTTGGACCGGACGATTACCCTGGAGCGGCAAGAAAGTGAGGAATGGCAATGTTTGAGTACGAATTCATGCAGCGTGCTTTCTGGGCAGGCGGACTGATCGGAGTCATTGCTCCAATTTTAGGAGTCTACCTGATGCTGCGACGGCAGGTGCTAATGGCGGATACATTGTCCCATGTTTCATTGGCAGGGGTTGCCCTGGGTTCTGTGATGAACCTTGATCCGGTGATCTGTGGATTTGCGATTGCGATTATCGGCGCATTGCTGGTGGAACAACTCCGGCGAAATTACCTGACATATAGCGAAGTACCTGTAGCGATCATTATGACGTCTGGTCTGGCCCTTGCTGTGGTGCTCATGAGTCTGAAAACCAATCTGTCCAAGACATTCAGCTCTTACCTGTTCGGTTCCATCGTTGCAGTTAGTGATATGCAGTTGTGGATTATGGCGGCTGTGTGCGTCATCGGACTGATTTTTTTCATCGTACTCAGAAGGCCACTGTACAATTTGACGTTTGATGAAGAGACAGCTTCCATTGGAGGCATTCAGGTTAAAGGTTTATCCTTTGCCTTTGCTGTCCTGACAGGAATGACTGTTGCTTCAGCCATGCCGATTGTTGGCGTATTGCTTGTGTCTGCTTTAATCGTACTGCCCGCTGCCCTGGCACTGAGATTGTCACGCAGCTTTGCAGCAGCGATCCTTATTGCAGTCGTCACTGGATTAATCGGTATCTTTAGCGGACTAACAACCTCTTACCATTTAAACACACCACCGGGAGGAACGATTGCTCTTATCCTGTTGGTCTTTCTATTGATTGGAATATCAGCGCAAAAGCTGATTGGACGATATAACCGTAAACGTCATCGTAAAGAGAAAAAACAACAACGTGCAACTCTATTCATACATTCAAGGGAGAATACGCCACATGAAATTCAATAAAAAATCAGCTCTTGCTCTATTGTTCAGTCTTACACTTATCGTAGCCGGTTGTGGACAAAATCAGTCCGCTTCCGATTCCAGTACCAGCTCGGCCAACACGCCGGTACCAGCAAAGACTGAAGAAGCCAAACTGAACGTTGAAGTCAGCTTTTATCCAATGTACGAATTCACCAAAAATGTAGCGGGCGATCTGGCTAATGTTCATACACTCGTTCCTGCGGGTATGGAGCCGCATGATTGGGAGCCGACACCACAGGATATTGCGAGCATCGAAAAAGCGGATGTGCTTGTCTATAATGGGGCGGGAATGGAATCCTGGATCGATCAAGTTACGGATAGTCTGAGTAACTCCAAACTCATTCAAGTAGAGGCAAGCCATGGGATTGATCTGCTGGAAGGATCGGAAGAAGATGAGCATGATCACGATCATGGCGATACAACGGACACGCATGATCATGCGGATGAAGCCACAACAGAGGAGCATGATCACGATCATGACGCTGAAGCAGAAGAAGGACATACACATGATCATGATCACGGTGGACTTGATCCCCACGTTTGGCTGTCACCTGCACTTGCCGTGAAGGAAGTACGGAATATCGAGGCTGGACTCGCACAGGCTGCGCCTGAACATGCGGATCAATTTAAGCAAAATGCCGATGCCTACATTGCCAAACTGGAGGCACTGGATCAGGATTTCAAAGCAGCTGTAGCAGACAGTAAACGTAAAGATTTCATCACACAGCATGCTGCATTCGGCTATCTTGCACAGGAATATGGTCTGCAGCAAGTACCGATTGCCGGTCTGTCTCCTGAACAAGAGCCTTCCGCAGCGCAAATGGCATCCGTTATTGATTTTGCCAAGGAGCATCAGGTGAAGACAATTTTCTTCGAAACGTTGGTTTCATCCAAAGTGTCAGAGACTATCGCCAACGAAGTAGGAGCCAAAACAGCTGTATTGAACCCGATTGAAGGGTTGACGGAAGAGGAAATCGCAGCTGGAATGGATTACATCGGCGTAATGCGGCAGAATTTGGAGGCACTGAAACTGGCGCTGAATGAATAGCGTTTGTGCTTCCTAACGAGTTGAATTTACGAAAAAAGAAAACCCATTTGATGCCTGTCATCGAAAAAGGTACAATAATACAACATGCTGAGGAATGGCTGTGCCATTCCTTTGCCTTTGGCCACGCAGAGAGCACAGGGATGTGCTCTTTTCGTTGTTCAAGGTGACGGAGATCATGCGGGGAACGGGAGGAAACGCCTTATGGATTTACATGAAGAACAGGAAGTGCTGTTAAGCCAGCAACCTACCCATCTATGGAGAAGACGTAAGCTCGAGTTAATGCAGTGGACGGAACGCGAGAAGCAGACCGTGGCAGCGAAGAGGACGGAGATTTGGAACGATGTCGAAGTGGATGCTGAACTTGTCGCTGCCTTGACTTTGCTTCACAGAGCGGGCGTACGTACCGAGTTTTCTTGCGCTGGTGTAAGCCCACTCGATGAACCGATAGATCATTCTCTTTATGCCTATGTTACACTTGTACAAAACGAGGCAGCCGATCGATTTGTGAACTTTGCGCTGTCGAAAATGCGGAGCAGATTGCTTGCTACACTGGAGACAGGAACGGGTCGGTATGATCTGTCTTCTTTTTTCATAGGTCATAACCGGAGTTTCTGCTGGTGGATGCAATATTGCGCCGCACATTTCATGGATCGAAACGATTATAGTCTAGCCACGTAGTACAGTGATAGGCATTTTTACTTGGAGGCAAGGGAGGTAGGACCCGATTGAATAAATGGCTCAAAACCATACTGTTTCTGGTGGGTTCAGCGCTACTGACCCGCTTTATACCATTTTCTTCATTGTTCCGTAACCTGGATACGATGATTCACGAATTTGGTCATGCGCTGGTAACACTGTTGTTATCGGGCAAAGTATTGCGCATTGAATTGTACGCTGATCACAGCGGCGTTACATATTCATCTATGCTGACACCAGGCAGATCTATATTGGTTTCCCTAGCGGGGTATGTCACGGCGTCTCTCTTTGCCTGGCTGCTATTCTATCTTTATCGGAAAGGACGGCACATGTGGGGGCTCGGCATTATGACGGGTGTAGCTCTTGTGTCGCTTCTCTTCTATGTAAGGGGAGAATTCGGCATGCTCTGGCTTACAGGCTTTAGTGCGCTGAATGTTGTGATTATGATCTTTGGTGCCAAAATCGCGAAATTCTATTATTTATTATTGGCTTTCCTTACGCTGGAAGAGTCCGTAGTTAGTGCCATGTACGTTGGGCTAATGTCCTGGACACAGCCGTCCCGGGCAGGGGATGCAGCCAATCTGGCTCAGCAGACATTTCTACCAGCGCTGTTCTGGGGCACGTTATTTGCACTGTTTGCACTGTGGTGTGCGAAGGGGGCACTTACGCTCTTTTTCCGAAAAGAGAGCTCAGCCCGCACGTCAAAATCCCGTGGATTACGCGGGCGTAATGTTTAAAAAACAGAGAAGGCACTTCCTTTTATTAAAGGAGAGTGCCTTTTTGTGTGTATTGGGGTCAATCTCCAAGATTTTCCCATAACACATAAAAGTAATAAATTTCTTCCATGATCGCCTTATCATCCTCTGCGGCAACACCGCCCTTCATCCGCGCAAGGGTACCCAGAATATCGTAAATCGTCTCACGCTCCACACTGAACTGTATGCGATTGACGATCTTGTCCCAGGCTTTCATCGCGTAATCGATTTGGGACTTGGCTTCAGTCCATTTTTTGCCCTCAACCTGTTTCTGCAATGTTTGTACAGATTCAAGCAAGCGATCATCAGCACCAAAGGGCTTTTTGAGAAGGGCTCCGCTTGCCATTATCGCAACGAACACAAGAATGAGGCAGATCGGAAGCACATACAGCAACCAGAAACGCGATTTCATTCAATCGCCTCCTTCATGTAAATTTAGAAAGGCCCCTCATAATCGCCCATATCGATTTTTTCGGTGATCTTATCCTTAAATAGATCAATATACAATTTATCGTTAGGCAGTATGGCGGCAAAAGCAATATCCTGTATCGTCACTTTTTGCTTCTTAAGCTGCTCGCTGAGCCAATTTGTATCTTTGTTTCGTTCCTCCAGATTTTGCTTAATCAGCAAACCGTCAATGATAATCTCGGTCATCAGCTTATTCTTAGGAGGATGTATATGCATGTCTTTGGCCGTTACAGGTTGATTCTCGGGTTTCAACACAACTGAGAGACTGCCGTCCGGTTCAAGAATGGCATAATCCAGTGTAGTGATGTCAAATACATCTTTTTGCCGCAGCATCATGGTCAATTCGTCGAATTTTACACGCATTTTATGCAGGTTCTGTTCAAGGATTTTACCGTTCTGGATGATCAGTGTAGGGTCAGAGTCCATCAGTTTGGAGATGGTACGATTTTTCAGCGTAATATACTGAAAGATAATCGTGATAATGGTGAAAATGGTCAAGGCCACAAAATGAATCCATGCCTTGGAGGATAGATCGGTCGCAAATGTACCTGCGATGGAACCGATCGTAATGCCGTTAATGTAATCAAAATACGTCAAGTTGCCCATTTGTTGTTTACCCAGTACCCGGGTATAGATGATCAGGGTCAGAAAGGCGATAATCGATCGCACAGCAACAACCCAAGTTTCTTCCATCATGTATGTATCACCTTCCTTCGCTTCGTCTTACAGATTGAAAACGAAATGCTTGATGTCATTCTTTAATTCCACCCAGCATATTTGTGGTCTATAACAAGCTTTTCCTAGGCTGAATAATCTTATTCTTGAACGCAAAAAACCGAAACCTGGCTAAGTGCTCCAGGCTTCGGTTATTCATTCGATACATAGTTTTAATTCGGTCAATCCACGTAAAAGTAAAATAGAATAGAGGTCATACACCCGAGTACGCCATAAACCCACCATCCACAGGAATAACCGTACCTGTAACAAAACCGGACTGACGTTCATCTGCCAGCCACATCAGCGTGCCTAGAAGATCTTCCGGTTTGCCGAAGCGGCGCATTGGCGTGTGCGCAATGATTTTGCTTGAACGTTCGGTCGGCGAGCCATCCGGCTTAAGCAGCAGATTACGATTTTGTTCAGTCAAGAAGAATCCTGGTGCAATGGCATTTACCCGGATTCCCGATTCGGCCAGATGTACCGCAAGCCATTGTGTGAAATTGTTAATCGCCGCTTTGGCTGCACTGTACGCAGGAACTTTGGTCATGGGCGAAGGGGCACTCATGGACGAAATATTAATGACAGTAGCTGGAACATCACGTTTAATCATTTGTTTTGCGAAGATTTGGGTAGGGATGAGGGACCCGACAAAATTCAGATCCATTACCTGACGAAATCCCTCGACACTTACATCAAAAAAAGTAGTGATATCCGGCTGCTCCAAATCTTCCTGTCTGAAAATTTCATTCGTAGTATTGGCACTGGCATTGTTGCCACCCGCTCCGTTAATAAGGATATCGCAAGGGCCAAGCTTCTCTTGAACAACAGCTGCTGCCGCTATTACACTATCGGCCTGGGTCACATCACAAGCTACAGCGATCGCTTTTCCACCCGTAGCCTCGATTGCTGCAACGACTTCTTCCCCTTTGGATACGGTACGGTTCAGAATGGCTACACTTGCGCCATGTCGCGCGAGCTCTTCAGCCATAGAACGACATAGAACACCTGCTCCGCCAGTAATTACAGCTACTCTACCTTCCAGACGGCTTGATCTTACTTTGGCAAAGTCACTCATGCTTTTGACCTCCTTTGCAGGGAGTCCCAGACGCCCCACAGATACATAATTCCGAGAGCCCGATCATAGAGTCCATATCCTGGTCTGCATTGTTCTCCCCAGAGATGACGTCCATGGTCCGGTCGTGCATAACCTTCAAATCCAATATCGTGATAGGCTTCCACAACACCGGCAATATCGACATTTCCATCCTGACTGCGGTGAGATGTCTCGATAAAGTCTCCATTATCGTAGATTTTGACATTACGGATATGGGCAAAAGGAATACGGTCCTTGAACTCGTGGATCATACCGATAATATCATTGTTCGGATTGGCTCCAAGAGAGCCGCTGCACAACGTTACACTATTGTAAGGGCTATCATACAAGTTCAGATATCTGCGAACATTGTCTTGGCTCGTAATAATCTTTGGCAGTCCAAAGATTGGCCAAGGCGGATCATCCGGATGAATGGCCATTCGAATACCTAACCGTTCAGCAGTAGGAATGATCTCCTGCAGGAAATAACGAGCGTGTTCCCACATATCTTCCTCTGTTACATCCTTATAGGCTTCGAACAGACCTGTTAAATACTGCAATCGTTCCGGTTCCCAGCCAGGCATCGTCAATGCGGAATTTTCAGTAATGCGTCGAACCAATTCCAGCGGTTCAATATCGGCGATTTTGCTGTTCTCGTAGAAGAGGGCGGTAGAGCCATCTTCCATCTCCTTATGCAAATCGGTACGCAGCCAATCAAAGATAGGCATGAAGTTGTAACAGATCACTTTAACGCCTACCTGGGCGAGTTTTTCCATCGTTTTTTTGTAATTTTCAATATATTGATCACGTGTAGGCAGACCGAGCTTGATGTCTTCATGAATATTAACACTCTCAACGACATCCAGATGTAACCCGGCTTGATCGGCAGCAGCTTTGACTGCCAGAATTTTGTCCATGGGCCATTCCTCACCTGCCGGAACATCATGCAGCGCCCATACAATGCCTTCGACTCCGGGAATCTGCCGGATGTGGTCAAGTGTTACGGTATCATTGCCTTCTCCAAACCAGCGAAAAACCATTCTCATCACATTCACCTCATCAAGATTAGTTTAAAGAACAGGTAGATCCATCATCATTGAAAATAGGAAGGGTATGTATCCCGCAGGACAGCCAGATCCGTAACGGTCAAATGCAGATGTTCCTGCATCATGTGCTCCGCCGTTTGGGCATCGTGCTGTTGTATCGCCTGAACCATGGATCGATGCTGTTCGAGCAAGTGATCCCAATGATGATCCGAAGACAGACGGAGCATTCGGCTCCGGTTCAGATGCACGTTCATATGCTGGATCACGGACCAGGTGTTTTTTTTGTTACAGCCTGCAAAGAGAGTACTATGGAATTCCTCATCCAATCCGAACATTCGCTCATCATCCGGTTCAAGTATGCATTCCTGCTGCTGTGCAAGGTTCTGCTCCAATATTTTCATGTGTTCATCTGGAAATTGCACACACGCGAGCCGTATGACGGCACGCTCAAGCTGCTCACGCATGAAACGTGCTTCCTCCACGAGATCAACCTGAATCAGAGAAACATAGGTACCTCGCTGCGGATAGACTTCCAGCAGACCTTCCTGCGCTAATCGGACAAAGCTTTCTCGAACAGGGGTCCGACTTACATTGAACTCAAGCGAGATCTCTTTCTCCGAGATGGCGGTACCGGGAGGCAACTTCAAACTCAGAATCAGCTGCTTCAACGTCGTATAGACCGCCTCACGAGAAGAGAATGCCTGTTTGTTCAGAGAAGACGGGTTTATTAAGGACGATAATAATTCGGCTTTGGACGAAGACCTAGGGGGAAATTCCATAATCTCAACTCCTTCAAGAATATACTACCATACTTGTATGGTAGTATGGAAGCGCTTTATATAAGTTATTCTAAAATCTAGCTCACATGGCTTGCTGTTAGCGGGATGCTGGGGTAAACTATAGTCATTAGGTTCAAATGTTTAAACCAACAGACATGACAATTGTGATATCTGTAGAACATATAGAGGTGAAACTATGGGACAAAAAGCGATATCTATTTTTCAAACCTGCATCCCCTTATTCCAGGTACTTAGCGACAATCACCGTCAGGCAATTTTACTTGCTCTTAGTGAGAAGGGCAGCATGACAGTGAATGAAATTACAGAACAGTTCAACCTGTCACGGCCTGCTATATCTCATCATCTCAAGTTATTGCTTGAAAAAGGGCTCATCTCCGTAGAACAGAAAGGTACACAGCGATATTATTCCGCTTCATTAAGGTCCTCTGTAGAACTATTGAAGGAACTGGTTGGGGCGTTGGAAGAAGAGTGCTTATAGGCAGGAATTGTTAACATGCCTAGGCATGTGGGCTATATGTTCGTATGTTTAAACGAATCATCATTAACTCGGAAAAGGAGTTGTATTATATGAGTGTCATGCAGGAATTAAGCGAACATGAAGTCGAAGAAATTTTACAGCAGCAACGGCAGTTTTTTCGCTCAGGGGCTAGTCGTTCGGCCGAGTCTCGCATTACACATTTAACCCGGTTGAAACAGGCGATTCAGAAGTATGAGTCCCTTCTTACTGAGGCGCTCTATCAGGATTTGGGCAAAAGTGAGTTCGAATCGTACACTACAGAGATTGGATTCATGCTGGATAGTATCACGCACACCATTCGGCAAGTGAAGAAATGGGTCAAGCCGGTCAAAGTCAAAACCCAACTCGCGCTGATCGGGTCCAAAAGTTATATCATTCCTGAGCCTTACGGTGCGGTATTGATTATTGGACCTTTTAACTATCCATTCCAGCTGTTAATTGAACCCCTGGTTGGCGCATTGGCAGCTGGCAATACGGCAGTACTCAAAGCATCAGAGAACACACCAGCCGTATCAGCTGTTATTCGCGAGATGATTAGCTCGGTATTCGAACCAGCATACGTTCACGTGGTCGAAGGAGCCAAAGATACAACCACGGCGCTTATTAATGCGCCTTTTGACTATATCTTTTTTACAGGAAGTGTACCCGTTGGCAAAATCGTCATGCAGGCCGCTGCCAAAAATCTCGTTCCAGTGACGCTGGAGCTTGGCGGTAAAAGTCCGGTCATCGTGGATAAGCATGCAGATATCAAAGTGGCTGCACAGCGTGTTATATGGGGGAAGCTGCTCAATACGGGTCAGACCTGCATCGCTCCGGATTATCTGCTTGTGCATGAACAGGTGAAAGATTCGTTAATTACCGAAATGAAAGCAGCAGTGGAGTCGTTCTTTGGAACAGATATCCAGCACAATCGTGACTATGGGAGAATCGTCAACCAGGCGCATTTCAAACGTCTCACTACCCTTATTGAACGTGATCAGGCTCATGTCATCTTTGGTGGTCACTCCGATGAGGAAGATCGTTTTATTGAACCGACGTTTATTGATGCTGAATCGTGGGAAGCGGCAACGATGGAAGACGAAATTTTTGGTCCGATTCTGCCGATTATCAGTTATTCCCATATTGATGAGGCGATTGCAGGTATTGTGAAGCGGCCGAAACCGCTGGCGCTCTATCTCTTTACATCGGATACACAATTACAAGATAAAGTGATGCGAGAGGTTTCTTTTGGAGGAGGATGCATTAACGATACGATTACTCACGTTGCCAACCCACGTCTGCCGTTTGGAGGGGTAGGACATTCCGGTCTTGGTTCATATCACGGGCGTTATAGCCTGGAGACCTTCTCTCATATGAAAAGTGTGCTCAAAAAGAGCACCAGATTGAACTTGTCTATTTTATATCCGCCATACGATAACAAGTTGAAGACGATTAAACGTCTATTGAAATAAAATAACTGACGTTTAATCGTAAGCAAATTAAATACCATACTGGAATGGTGTTCAATGGATGAAGCTCATTCGGGAGCAGGCTGTTCCAGTCTATAGCGTGTGGGTGATATCCCTGACCAGCGCTTGAATTGACGACTGAAATGGGCAATATCCTTGTAACCTAACATGGCAGCGATGTTCTGAACCGACAGCTTGGGGTTACCCAGCAGAACTTTGGCTTCATGCAGAACCATTTCAGATAAATATACACGCGGAGACTGACCATATACCTGCCGAAATACACGGTTACAATGTGAGGAACTGATGCCCAGCTCTGCAGCAATATCATCAATGCCATAATGGCTGTCGGACTCACGTCCCTGCTTAAATTGCTGACTCACCAGTCCTTGCAGCCGATTACGAATTTGATGGGCCAGTTCGATCTTCTCATATCCGTCCGTGAACAATTGAGCGGCTTCCTGAGAGACAGCCTCCCATAAATGGCCGAACAACTCAAATACCGCAGATTGAAGCTGCATGCGCTGTACCATCGTACTCGCCGCCCGGTTATCCGCAGAAGACATTAATTTGCGAAGGACAGGTTCGATCTGACGGGTAACCGGACTGTCTGCATCGAACAAAACCTGCTTGATTCGTGCAAGCAAAGAGAGAAATAACTGATCATCGATATCAAAATGCATGCAAAAATACGTAAACCCCTTGCCGTTATGGCTCAGGCTGGAATGAATGCTTCCTGGAGGAATCAGGAGTAATTCGCCAGCCTTTTGAATATACAGCTTGCCGTCCACGGTCATGTATTGTTCGCCTTCCGTTACATAATTCAGCTCATATTGTGGATGTTCGTGGGCTGGATAATCCCAATCGGCACCGACACTTCGCAAATGTATAGCGAACAAATTCACCGTTGTTTGTACATCCGGGTAAAATACTTCATGTACACTCTCTCCCAAAGCGGGAGGCAAATAGGTGGAAGACATGGAAGACCCCCTTGATAAAAAGTATAGAAACAGATGTAACCGCTTTATTATATTATAGTCTATCAGCTTGATTTGGGTAAATATCCGATTGATTTGACCATGGTCTACGGTGGAATGCCCATGGTAGGATGGGGCTAATAAAAACGTATGCAAACCATTTTGAGAGGGGTCATGGTTCATGAGCACATCCAAATCCATCTTTTATAATGCCCATCACTCACCGATCGGGGCTTTTGCCAGCTTTACGCTTGGATACAAAGGAGCCAAAGGCGGACTAGGCCTGGAGCTTGGCAAGCCAGCAGATCAGAACGTATATATCGGTTTACAATCTCGCGACAGTGAGAACTACGAAGCTTTACCATTTTTTGAAGCCGTTGAAGATGCAAGCGTTCGATATGATGTAGAGAAAGTGGACAATTCGGATTCAGATCAGGTGTCTTCGGCCTCGACTGAAAATGGATTGAGCACACCAGCGGCAGCACAGGGAACACGCCCGCTAATTTCAGCATTCCGCGATGAAGAGATTACGCGCGAGTTTACTTCGGGAACAGATACTTGGACGGCAGGTGATCTGACTTTCCGTATCTACTCACCTGTGCGTCCTGTACCCGAACCGCTGAGTGGCGATCGTGAAGCATTAATGGATGCGCTTGTGCCTGCGGTGCTGGTGGAGATGACAATTGATAACACGCAAGGACGGCAGCCGCGTAAAGCATATTTTGGCTACCAAGGTAATGATCCTTACTCAGCCATGCGTATCATCGGAGGCCCTGAGGGTGGGGCATTAACCGGAGTTGGACAAGGTCGCCTAACCGCCATTTTATCTGCGGATGAGGGACTATGGCCTGCACGCGGATTTACACTGGAAAAGATATTGCAGGAGAAACATCGTGAGAATCTCGCGTTCGGACTCGGCGAAACAGCTGCGTTGTTGATGGACGTTCCCGCAGGAGAGAAGCGTACGTACCAATTTGGCGTCTGTTTTTATCGCGGCGGAATCGTTACTTCGGGTATGGACACGACCTATTGGTATACTCGTTATTTTGCAGATATCCTGGAAGCCGGAAAATACGCGCTTAACCGTTTCAACGAGCTAACTGCTTCCTGTAAGGAAGTTGAGCAGCGTCTCGGTGTAGCTGCTTTGAGTGAAGATCAGTCATTTATGCTCGCCCATTCCATTCACAGCTATTATGCAAGTACACAACTGCTCGATGCGGATGGAGAGCCGTTCTGGATCGTAAATGAAGGCGAATACCGGATGATGAACACACTCGACCTGACCGCAGATCAGTTGTATTTTGAACTTGCCTTGAATCCTTGGACCGTGCGTAACGAGTTGGAGTGGTTTGTGAAACGTTACAGTTATACGGATCAAGTGCGGTTCCCGGGCGAAGAGAAGGAATATCCGGGCGGCATTACTTTCACACATGATATCGGCGTAGCCAATGTATTCTCACGTCCGGGACACTCGGCATACGAACTGGTGGGTATTGATGACTGCTTCTCACAAATGAGTCACGAGGAACTGGTCAACTGGCTCTGCTGTGCAACTGTATATATTGAACAGACGCAGGATCGGGAATTTGTTAAAGAGATGCTGCCCGTCATTCGGGATTGCTTCGAAAGCATGTTAAACCGGGATCATCCGGATGAACAACAACGTAATGGCCTAATGGGACTGGATAGCAGTCGTACCAAAGGTGGAGCTGAGATTACCACATACGACAGCCTGGATGTGTCACTTGGACAATCCCGCAACAACATCTATCTGGCAGGCAAATGCTGGGCCGTCTATGTAGCACTGGAGAAGCTGTTCGCTGCAGAGAAGCTGACTGAACTGTCTCATCATGCAGGACGTCAGGCGGATCGCTGTGCAGCCAGTATCGCAGCCCAGTTAACCGACGGTGGCTACATTCCGGCAGTTATCGCCGAAAATAATGATTCCCGTATCATTCCAGCCATTGAAGGCTTGGTGTTCCCATACTTTACCGGCTGTGAAGGCGCGCTGGATGTAAATGGCCGTTTCGGTCCTTATCTGCAAGCGCTCCTAACCCACTTTAAAACGGTTCTTGTCCCTGGTACATGCCTGTTTGAAGATGGAGGCTGGAAACTGTCCTCTACGAGCAATAACTCATGGCTCAGCAAAATATATCTATCCCAGTTCATCGCACGAGAACTGCTGGGCGTGGAATGGGATAAAACAGGCAAGGCTTCTGACGCAGCTCATGTAAACTGGCTGCTGCATCCAGAGGAATCTTACTGGTGCTGGAGTGACCAGATCCTGGCAGGTGTAGCGGTCGGAAGCAAGTATTACCCGCGCGGAGTAACATCAATTCTATGGCTGCTCGAAGGCAAAGGTAATCGTCTGGAGCAGATCTATGCCAGCAAGGAGGCTGTACAATGAGCAACACAACCGTTCAATCCAATATTTCCGGCCCGCAATACGATGCGTGGCTTGGATATCTTCAAAGTCAATCTGCAGTAAAAGGAGTCGCCAAAAAGGCAGCCCCTGTCTGGAGTCATAACGTGTTGGTGACGGAAAGTCACGAAATCATATCAACAGCAACAGCCGAACTGACTCAGGGACTGGATATGCTGTTTGGCACCAAAGCGAAAGTTAATCAGGAAACTGCCAGTCAGGTGAGTAAGTCGGATTCAGCCCACCAGGAAGCAAAAGGAATCTGGCTTGGCACATGGGCGGGCTCAGTACCCGTGGTTCAGGCCTTCAGCGATACGGAACGTTCTACCGTGCAAGGAGAAGGTTATATTATCCGCGAAGATAAGGAACGGGGCAGGCTGTATATTGGTTCTGAAACCCCTCAGGGTGTTCTATATGGTACTTTTCATCTATTAAGGGAGCTTGTTCTGGAGCAAGAAAATTCAAACGATGTGCATCCTGCTGCGGGAAGATTAAGCTATATCTCTGAGCAGCCCATTAATGCATTACGCATGATCAATCAGTGGGATAATGTGGACGGCAGCATCGAGCGTGGTTATGCTGGAAAATCCATTTTCTATGACAATGGAGAATTCACTCGTGATCTTGGACGTATTCGAGATTATGCCAGATTGCTTGCTTCTACAGGCATTAATGCCATTTCCATCAATAACGTAAACGTGCATCAGCGTGAGAGCCTGTTCCTGACGGAACGTTTCCTGGGTGATGTTGCGAAGGTTGCTGCCCAATTCAGGGCATACGGCATCCGATTGTTCCTTAGCGCCAACTACGCTAGTCCAATAGAGATTGGTGGATTGCTTACGGCAGATCCGCTGGATGAACAGGTTCGTGAATGGTGGAACATTCAGACAGCCAAGGTGTATGCGGCAATCCCGGATTTTGGCGGCTATCTGATCAAAGCGGATTCGGAAAATCGGCCTGGACCTTTTACGTATAACCGTGATCATGCGGATGGAGCGAATATGCTGGCCGAAGCACTTCGCCCGTTTGGTGGACTGGTAATATGGCGCTGCTTCGTCTATAACTGCAAACAAGACTGGCGTGACCGCTCCACGGATCGCGCACGGGCGGCATATGATCACTTCAAACCACTGGATGGCCGATTTGCGGATAACGTCATTTTGCAGATCAAGAATGGGCCGATGGACTTTCAGGTTCGCGAGGCCGTATCTCCGCTGTTTGGTGCAATGGAGAACACAAATCAGGTATTGGAATTCCAGATTACGCAGGAGTATACGGGCCAGCAGCGGCATCTCTGTTATCTGATTCCACAGTGGAAAGAAGTATTGGATTTTGATACGTTTGCCAAGGGGCCAGGTTCTGAAATCAAACGCATTGCTGACGGTTCTCTGTACAATAGACCCTACAGCGGCTTTGCCGCAGTATCCAATATCGGTGCAGATGCTTGCTGGACAGGACATCCGCTCGCTCAGGCGAATCTATATGGATATGGAAGACTTGCCTGGAATCCGGAACTGTCATCGGAAGAGATCGCGGAGGAGTGGGTCAGACTTACATTCGGACATGACGAAGAGGTCGTTCGTCTAATCTCTGGCATGCTTTTGAATTCATTGGATATCTATGAAAGTTATACAGCACCACTCGGTGTAGGCTGGATGGTTAATCCGGAGCACCATTATGGGCCTAATGTGGATGGCTATGAATATTCCAAGTGGGGTACGTATCATTTTGCCGATTGTGATGGCATTGGTGTGGACCGGACTGTGAGCAGTGGAACGGGATATACATCGCAATACCACCGCGAAAATGCCGAAAGATATGAATCCGTAGACTCCTGTCCGGATGAGCTGCTGTTATTTTTCCACCATGTCCCGTATACGCATGTTCTGCATTCTGGCAAAACGGTCATTCAGCACATTTATGATACACATTTTGATGGAGCAGAGCAGGCGGAAGCATTAGCACAGACCTGGAGACAGCTGGAAGGCAAGGTTGATCCTACTGTATTTGATAAAGTCTCTGCGTTACAGGCAGGGCAGGCGGAGCACGCGAAGGAATGGCGAGACATGATCAATACGTACTTCTATCGCAAAAGTGGTATTGCAGATGAACAAGGAAGAACGATATATTAATTTGGATACGAGAGTGATATAAGTTGAACTAAACATTTACAGGGTAACAGAGAGGCCAGAGCAAATCTGACGAAGCCGAGCGTTCACCTCTATCACCTTCGGAGGAAAGAACAACGTTGGCATACATGAGAAGGAGGGAAAATATGGGACATCATCAATTACCAGAGACCATGAAGGCTGCTGTCATGACAGAGCCGGGGCACATCATCATTGAAGAACAGGCTGTACCACAGCCGGCTGAAGACGAGGTGCTCATTCAGGTGATGGCCGTTGGCGTTTGCGGATCGGATGTGCATTATTTTGAACATGGTAGAATTGGCCGATTTGTAGTTGAGAAACCGATTATACTTGGACATGAATGTGCAGGTATCGTAGCGGCTGTAGGTTCAAGAGTATCACGGCTGAAAGAAGGAGATCGGGTAGCCATTGAGCCCGGGGTAACCTGCGGACGATGCACGGCATGCAAAGAAGGTCGTTATAATCTATGTCCCGATGTGCAATTTCTAGCGACGCCTCCGGTAGATGGGGCATTTGTACAGTACATGACCATTCGGGAGGATATGGTTTTCCCGATCCCGGATCATCTGTCTTTTGAAGAGGCAGCCATGAACGAACCTTTCTCGGTTGGCATTCATGCTGCACGACGCAGTAAACTGGCTCCTGGCACCACACTTGCCATTATGGGCATGGGACCTGTTGGATTGATGGCTGTTGCAGCGGCTAAATCGTTTGGCGTAGAACACATCATCGTCACCGATCTGGAGGAAGTACGGTTGGAGGCTGCTCGTCGTATGGGCGCCACCCATACCATTAATGTACGGAACGAGGATGCACAGGCGGTGATCCGTGAGTTAACGAACGGCGTCGGTGTAGATACAGCTTGGGAAACTGCGGGGAATCCGAAGGCACTTCAGTCTGCATTATATTCGCTCCGGCGAGGAGGCAAGCTTGCTATTGTAGGACTGCCCGCACAGGACGAAATTGCACTGAATGTTCCTTTTATCGCGGACAACGAGGTGGATATATACGGAATCTTCCGTTACGCCAATACGTATCCGGCGGGAATTGAATTTCTGAGTACAGGTCAGCATGATGTGATGTCCCTGATTACTGATCGTTATTCGCTTGAGGAGACGCAGCAGGCTATGGAACGGGCATTGCACAACAAGAGCGGCAGTCTCAAAGTAATGGTGTATCCGAACGGAAAATGAATCTATTTCAAAGGAGCCCTGATGTTTAGGGTTTCTTTTTTGTATTTTTCGCCATAAAAGGATTAAACAAGCTTCCATAACGTGGTATAATGCTTGAAGATTTTAATATATAAAATTATACACACCAAATGGGTTAAATAGCATCTAGCGAAAGGAACTGAAGGTAGTGAGAACACATGAATTTATGATTCACTCTGATTTCCACCGGGATGATCTGATGTCTGTTTCTTCTCAAGCGTCGCGTTTTGCATCGGATATTTCATTGTCATTTATGGATGCGAATCATGAGCATCGTGTAGATGTCAAAAGCTTGCTTGGTATGGCGCTTCTTCCCATTCGACATGGCAGTGTGGTGAGATTACAGACACGGGGAAGAGATGAACTTGAAGCGTTGGAATATATGCTAAATGTGCTGGAGAAGGGCTTAACTTGAACTCTGAAACCTGTACAAATCACAGTGAATTGTAAAATATTTATCGTTTCTTCAATTCCGACTGGTACTTCGTCCAAAAAAAGAGTATAATAAAATTTAGTTCTATTCTAAGAAGTACCCATATTAAAGGAGTGTAAATAGATTATGCCAAAAGCTGATATCCATCCAAAGACACAAACAGTAATTTTCTTCGATGCAAGTGCTGATTACAAATTCCTGAGTTCTTCGACTAAATTCTCGAACGAAACAATGGAATGGGAAGATGGTAACACATACCCAGTAATCCGTGTGGACACTAGCTCCGCATCCCACCCATTCTTCACTGGTAAACAAAGAAACGTGGACATCGGTGGTCGTGTTGATAAATTTAACCGTAAATACAACATCAAATAGGTTGTCCAACCATTACAAGAAAACCTCGGGATTAATCCTGAGGTTTTTTTTGTTTGCATACCGATTAGTAAACCCATGTAATTCAGAGTAAAAGTAATTCTAATACTCATACATATTCATTTCCTCTAAAATTAATTCAACCAATTATTGCGCTTACAACACATTCGGATGTACACTAGAAAACAGAATCAGACATATTGGAGGAGGAAATAGAGATGAGCAGCATCAATCATATGGTAACGTTTACACTTTACGCGGGTAAAGATACACCCGAAGCAGAGGCATTTTTGAAAGAGAGTGCGGATGCACTGGCGAATATCCCCGGTGTAGAGCAATTCCAGATCCTGCGTCAGGTAAGCGAAAAAAATGAATTTGACTATAGTTTTTCAATGGTGTTCGCCAACCAGGCTGCATATGATACATACAATGATCATCCGGTTCACCGCAAATATGTGGAAGAACGGTGGGAAAAAGAAGTTAGTCGCTTCCAGGAAATCGATCTCATTCAGCACGGGAAGTAATGAAATGATGAATCTCATTGAACCAAACAGAAGATAACATGAACTTCGAAAGCGTTTTCTAGTTTGATTAATGAGGGTTAAATCATTTTGAAATCCTTCTTTCTTCATCACTAAATTTCGTGTTTACACATGTGGCTCAAAGGAGGGGACTTTTCCCTATGAAATTGGATCTTACAGGTAAAACGGCACTGGTGACAGGCGCAACCGGTCAATTGGGAAGGGTCATCGCTCGTACGTTGGCAGACTGTGGTGCTGATCTCGCGCTACATTACATAAATAATGAAACGAAGGCTAAAGAGCTACAAGCTGAGATTGAAGCCATCGGTCGAAAAACGTTCATTGTTCAGGGCGATATTACGAAGCAGGATACGGCATTTCGGTTGCGGGATGAAATTCAGTCCAGCCTCGGCGATGTGGATATCGTGGTTGCCAATGCGGTCATCCAATATGCCTGGACAACGGTGCTGGAACAATCACCGGATGATTATATAAGCCAGTTCGAATCATGTGTGATGCAGAGTGTGTATCTTGCCAAAGCATTCATCCCTTATATGAAAGAAGCCAGAGCTGGTCGATTCATTGGTATCAATACGGAATGTGCGATGCAAAATTTTGCTACCCAGTCTGCATATACAGCGGGAAAACGCGGCATGGATGGTTTGTACCGTGTGCTGGCAAAAGAGGTAGGCGAATATCAGATTACGGTCAACCAGGTTGCGCCTGGATGGACGATCAGTGAGCGCGACCGCAGCAGTGAATCGGGGCATGATGAGGGTTATATTCAAACTGTTCCGTTGAAACGTAGGGGAGAAGATCAGGAAATTGCCAATGCGGTAGCATTTCTGGCATCCGACCTGTCCTCGTTTATTACAGGAGCTTATATCCCAGTCAGTGGTGGCAATGTGATGCCTGCCATTTAATATTAATTTATGGATGTGAATGAATTACTAAACATGCAATGAACCGCTTTTTAAGCCATAACAACCCATGATCCGTTTGTCAGTCCATGACAAGCGGATTTTTGTATATATCTATAAATACATATGATTTTGTTTCTAATTTCAAAAGATTGGGGTAAAAGAATAGGTAGTTTAACGCGGTGGAAACATAACTCAAAATAAGCGAATAAAGGAGACCGACCTGTCATGAAAAAAACAATTGCAGACGTTCTGGTCGAAGCACTATTGAACGCAGGCGTCAAACGCATCTATGGTATCGTTGGAGACTCCTTGAATGCGGTACTCGATTCCATCCGTCGTTCGGGTAAAATTGAATGGATTCATGTCCGCCATGAGGAAGTGGCTGCTTTTGCGGCCGGGGCAGATGCCCAAGTGAGCGGAAGTATCGCCGTATGTGCGGGCAGCAGCGGACCGGGAAACATGCACTTGATTAACGGTCTGTATGACTGTCATCGGAACCGTGTACCGGTACTTGCCATCGCTGCTCATATTCCAAGTGATGAGATTGGGAGTGAGTATTTTCAGGCGACTCATCCAGAGTATTTGTTTCAGGAATGTAGTCATTATTGTGAAGTGATCACAACAGCCAAACAGATGCCGCGTTCCTTTACGATGGCTATGCAGACCGCAGTGGCGCGTTCAGGCGTTTCCGTTATTATACTGCCGGGTGATGTAGCGGCTTTAGAAGCGGCCGACCTGCCTGTGCCAGAGCATGTATATCATGCGACACAGCCTGTTGTACATCCATCCGAACCTGAACTGCGGAAACTGGCGGAATTCCTGAATCAAGGCAAAAAAATCACGTTGCTGTGTGGTGCAGGCTGCGCCGGTGCGCGTGAACCTCTGATGCAGCTCTGTGATCGCTTGAAATCCCCGATGGTTATTGCTTTGCGAGGCAAGGAATACCTGGAATACGATAACCCGTATTCGGTGGGCCTCACGGGATTAATCGGGTATTCCTCCGGTTATCATGCCATGATGGACTGTGATGTGCTCCTGATGCTGGGAACAGATTTTCCGTACCGTCAATTCTTCCCGGACGATGCGGTTGTACTTCAAGTGGATATTCAGTCTTCACACCTTGGTCGCCGTACAAAGCTCGATTATGGAGTGTGTGGAGACATAAAGGCCACCATTGAAACATTATTACCTTATCTCACGGAAGAGCATAGCGACAAACATTTGCATAAAAGTGTGGAACGTTACGAGAAAGTTCGCAAAGAATTGGATGAGCTTGCCGTAGGTAAACCCGGAAAAACACCAATTCATCCACAGTATCTAACCAAGGTTATCAGCGATGCTGCAGCAGAAAATGCAATCTTCACCTGCGATGTAGGTACACCTACGGTATGGGCGGCTCGTTATATTGAAATGAGTCGCAATCGCCGACTGTTAGGTTCATTCAGTCATGGCACTATGGCGAATGCTCTTCCACAGGCAATTGGAGCGCAGGTGTCTGATCCGGGAAGACAAGTAATTTCTTTGTCCGGTGATGGCGGCATTGCCATGCTGATGGGTGATCTTCTGACGCTTAAACAGCATAATCTCCCGATTAAAGTTGTCGTGTTTAACAATGGTGCACTCAGTTTTGTTGAACTGGAGATGAAAGCTGCCGGATTGCTTGAATCCGGTACCGAGCTTGTAAATCCCAACTTTGCGATGGTAGCTCAAGCGATGGGCCTGGAGGGGATACGGGTTGAAGATCCGGCTGATCTGGAAGGGGCTGTAGAGCGGGCATTGCAGCATGATGGCCCTGTTCTGATTGATGTTGTGGTGAACCGTCAGGAGCTGTCCCTGCCTCCGAAGATTAATATAAAACAGGCCGAAGGCTTCACCTTATGGATGATGAAGGCGGTGCTGAATGGACGTGGCGATGAGCTGATCGAGCTGGCCAAAACCAATTTGCTAAGATAAGTATTAGGTTTTCCTTAGCATTATCGCACTTTGTTCATCCGTCGATCTGACAATGTATATGCATGAATTCAAACTGTACATCTCACCAAAATGAAGGAGAATGTTACACGCTTTTATTAAGGAGTTCTCCTTCTTGAGATGTCTAGTATGTGATAGATATTATAGTATGTACTTATATTATATGGTTTGTTTTTAAATTGAAACTCCTTTAAAATAGGTAAAGTCAGGCAGGATTCAAAGCTTTTTACCCTACATATGTTGCATTCCAACGCAATATCGCTTCATATCGAATTAATCGATCCGATGACAGATGACGAACACGCATGGAGGAGATCAAAATGAGTCACAAAGGAAAAGTAGCAATTATCACTGGAGCAGGAAGTGGATTAGGCCAAGCGACTGCACTGAAGCTGGCAGAGAAGGGCGCGTCTATAGTGGTCGTTGATCTCGTGGCTGAGACGGGTCAGGAAACTGTAAAACAGATTGAGAAGCTGGGCGGTAAAGCCATTTTTGTACAAACAGATGTAAGTAAGGCGAACGAGGTAGAGAATTATGTTAACAAAACGATCGAGGAATTCGGTCGAATCGACATGTTCTTCAATAATGCCGGGATCGCTGGTCCTGGTATTAAACTAATTGAGCATACTATCGAGCAGTTTGACCAAATCATTGATATTAACCTGAGAAGTGTATTTTACGGATTGAAGTATGTGATTACCGAAATGCTCAAAACTGGCGGTGGTTCCATCGTCAATACGGCATCTACAGCAGGTATTGTTGGTGTTCAAGCGGTTGCACCATATGCAGCGACGAAGCATGGCGTAGTTGGACTGACACGTACAGCGGCCATTGAATATGGCAAAGAAAACATTCGTGTAAATGCCATTGCCCCAGGTACGATTGAAACTCCAATGGTGGTTCAGTTTGGTAAGGATAATCCTGAAGTATTCAAAGCGACCCTTGACAGCATTCCATCCGGTCGTCTCGGTAAACCTGAAGAGATTGCCAATCTGGTATCCTTCCTGCTGGGAGACGAAGCTCCTTATATTAATGGCGCTGTTTATCCCATTGATGGTGCTGTAACTGCACAATAAGGCACCAATCAGACTGAATAAGAAAGAGAGGCGACTGTAATGTTACAGTGCCTCTCTTTTTGAGTGTTATCATTTTATTCTTGAGTTTACGCTCCATTATGCCACATTGGAAGATTCATTCTGAGCTGTTGTGGCAATTGCCGGACGATAGGCAAGAATGATGATGATCATTGCAATTAATACCCCTGCAGCTCCAATCCAGGTGATAGATGGCAATGATACTGAGCTGACGGCGATTCCCCCAATACCCGCACCAGCAGCCATGGCCAGTTGCATAACTGAGCTGTTCAGACTTAACATAATCCCGGACGATTCTGGAGCCATTGTAACCAGATTATATTGCTGTGTTGGGCCGGAAGACCAAGCGGAGAAAGACCATAGAATCAACACAATGAAGACGGCCATACCTGAATGAGCCGTGATGTTCAGCATCAGCAGACTTAAGACATGCAGGGCCATTCCCAGGATGAGTGTTCGCTTAACTCCCATACGATCGGCGCTGTATCCTCCAGATTTGGAACCAATCAGACTTGCGATACCAAAAGCCAGCAAAGCGGAACTTAACAACGTTTCGCTCATGCCTGCAACAGATACCAGGTAGGGTGAAATGTAAGTATACGCAATAGAATAGCCTCCTAACCAGAAAAAGCTGACAAGTAGCGCAAATCCAATACGAGGTTGTTTAAGGAGAGCTAATTGTTTTTTCAAAGGAACGGGTGCTTCGCCTTCAGATGGCGGGATCGTAGATGCAATAACAATCATGGCAATCACACCCAAAATTGCGATACCTGCAAAAATAAGTTTCCAATCCCAAGCTGCAGCAACCATTCTTCCCAGTGGAACTCCCACGATCAGAGATGCGGTAAACCCCGTAATGACCGTTGCGATAGAGCTCGCCTGTTTGCCTGCGGGCGCTATTTTGGCAGCGACTGTCAAGGATGTTACAACGACGACTCCGGCTCCCAGTGCCATAAGGACACGTGCAGCGATAAAGAGTCCATATCCAGGTAACAGGTAGGCCAAGACATTACCAACGACAAAAAGTCCCAGAAAGTAGAGCAGCAGCTTTCGTCGATCCATGCGGGATGTTAAGGCGATAATAATGGGCGTACCGAGAGCATAAATGAGTGAAAAGATTGTGATCAGCTGTCCCGCAGCAATCAACGATATATTCATGGTGTCCGAGATCCGATCCAGAATGCCCGCAATGACATATTCGGAGGTCCCTACAAGAAAGCTGACCAAGGCCAGGACATAGATTTTCCATGTGTTAGACATGAGTATATAACCTCTTTCTGATTATAATTATTATATTTTTAGAAATATAGAAATAAAGACGAGAGAACGGGATTAAGAAATAACTAATCTACCAATGAGGCAAAGCGAGTAAATAATCCATCAAATGTACCGCGTGCTATAACAAAAGGGTATTTATACGACTACGATAAGGCTCAGCGGACTAGGTAGCATTACCAATATAATGATTTTATATTTCTAGTATTATAGAAATATAAAACAAAAATTTTATCTCTCCAACAGATAAGGAGCGAATCTCTGTACAGTATCCGTATTCAGACTGTAGTAAATATACGTACCTTTCTTTTGTGAGGTTAACAAACCACAATCGGAAAGTTGTTTCAGGTGATGAGATAAAGTGGAGAGTGCTACGGTCACAAGCCGATTCTCCAAATCAGCTGGGCAAAGATTGCTTTCACCCGAAAGGATCTGAATGATTTTATATCGCGTTTGTTCGCCCAGAGCTTTATGAATTTTGACAGCCTGTTCAGTATCAATCGGATTGGATTGCATCAAAATCGGTCCTTTCGTCTTTATTTCTTATTTCTATAAATATTGAAATAACTGTATCATGTCTTTAGAAAAAAGTAAACTCCCCGCGAAGATCGTTGTTTCCAGTCAAATATGAATCAACTGAAAGCAAAAACCTTTGCAGGGAGTTGAAAAGTCTATCTACATACTAATTACAGGCGTTCAAGAGACTCAACGTAATCTTTGGCATCTTTCAATGACAGGTTTCTGGCTTCACGAGCCTTTTTGATTGCGATTATTTTCTTGCCCTGTTTTGCAAGCTCCTGCAACTCTTTATCAAGTTCAGTGAGGTCAGCCTGTGCCGGTGGAGTTAGAGAAACATTCACTGCAGAATCGTTATAACTGAGAGGGGAGTGTGTGGTACGTCCTGAACCATTCTCCAGACGTTCAACATCCCTTTTCAATTCATTCAACTGTGTCTGCAAGCTGATGACGCGAACCAATAAGATAAGAATAAGAAACAAAAAAACAACTAGAACAATGGTGTTAATTTCCATGCAGTCAGGTGCCTCGCTTTCCTTGCTTCAAATACATAACTATTTAAGCTGTACCGGGATCTCCTTAACACCTCGAACAATCATTCCGGGTCTCCATTCAAGTTCATTAACATCCGTCTGAAGCTGCATATCGGGAAAGCGGCGAAGGAGTGTATTAATCGCAATCTCACCTTCAAGTCGCGCGAGAGGGGCTCCCAGACAGAGATGAATGCCCTTGCCAAAAGCCAAATGTGGGCTCTTCTCACGAGTGATGTCAAAAACATCCGCATCTTTAAATTTCTCTTCATCCCGATTGGCTGAATCCAGTGCTACAATAACTAGTTCACCTTCAGCGATGTGATGTCCATGAAATTCTATGTCCTCGGATGCCCAGCGAGACGTGCTGAATTCAACCGGACCGTTATAACGCAGCATTTCTTCAACAGCATTATGGATTAACTCAGGCTGCTTGATCAGCAGGTCGCGTTGTTCCGGATGCTCCAAAAGGGCAAGTACACCATTACCGATCAGATTGACAGTTGTTTCATGCCCGGCGATGATCAGCAGAGCGACAACACCAAGCAGTTCCTTTTCAGTGAGTTGTTCTCCTGATTCTTCTGCCACAACGAGCTGACTGATCAGATCGTCACCCGGCTGCTCACGTACTTTGGCAAACCAATTATTCAGGTAATCAATGAACTCCTGAGCATGCTTCTCAAATACTTCGGAATGCTCCTCACTTGTCGCATCGATAATGGAATTAGACCATAAACGGAATTTGTCCTGATCTTCAAGAGGTACACCCAGGATCTCGCTGATGACAATGATCGGTAATGGAAATGCAAACTCATCAATCAGATTCATCTTATCCTGGGAATTGAGATTATCCAGGAGATCGTCAGCAATATCTTGAATATGGCTTCTCATGCCCTCAATCAATCTGGGAGTAAAAGCCTTCTGTACGAGTCCACGTAACCGGCGATGATCAGGTGGATCGGAAAAAAGCATGTTATGCACGAATATATTTTGTTGATCGGGTCCATAACGTTTGACTACGTCCTTACTGAAACGGTTGTCTTTCAACACTTCCACTGCATCCTCATAGCGGCTAATAATCCAACCGAAATCACCATGAGGGAACAGGACTCTGTGAATGGGATCATTTTGTCTCAGCTTTTCGTATACGGGGTAAGGGTTCTGTGTAAATTCTCGAGTGAACAACTCAGACTGTGAAGTTTCATTAGTACTCAAATGGTTAATCTCCTCTCATCAAAAGCTCGTATTGTTACGCATCTTATCTAAGGGATCATATGTTAATTTCGGTGGCTTCATACGAAAAGCCTGCACCATCTATATATTCAATATTGGATGGATTGAAACCTTGTTTTTGACTAACAAATATGGTATGAAAGACAACTTATTTCAAATAGAATAGCACTTGGATAAGGAAAAAAATCAGAAGATATGAAGAACAGAAATGAAGTAAAGACACAGACTACTGGACTGTGTTTTTTTGTGAGATTGGACTTAAGCTGCTTGAACCATATTACGGCACGTTTAATGAACTATAGGGACGTATGGCCTATAAATTGGAGTTTTCTACAACAAGGACGTGAATTCAAATTAGTTTTGTATGCAGTAACCATGATGCAGCGAGATAAGTAATTCACAATTATGCTACGAACTATGTCCATTGGCTCAGGAAGAATGCTGATAAGAAGGACGTTTCAACCATTTTTGGCGTTTTCTAAGTCCGTTCAAAGGCTGCTGTGATAAGATAAAACTTAATAAGAACATACGATCTGTTTATGCGAGAGGAGAAACCTTGCCGATGGAGATGCTTAAGCCACCCGCCGAGACACTATATGAGACAGAATTAAGGGCGTTACGAGAAGAAGATACGGGAAAACGCCCTCCAAACTGGCTGCTGTCCCCGGCCTATGTCAGAGATTTTATTATTGGTAGGGATAAACCTGCAATGTTGAATGGAGAAGAGGTTTCCATTACACGGAAATTTTATGGCAACGATGTTCTCATTGAACGTGCAGTAGTGACACTGGCAGGCAATCGGGGCTTGATGCTTGTTGGAGAACCCGGAACAGCCAAGACCATGCTCAGTGAACTGCTGACCGCGGCCATTTCTGGAACCAGTCTGAACACCATTCAGGGTACAGCAGGTACGACCGAAGACATGATCAAATATTCCTGGAATTATGCCATGCTACTGGATAAAGGCCCATCCGAAGCGGCACTTGTACCCTCACCTTTGTATAACGGAATGAAGAAAGGAATTCTTACCCGTTTTGAGGAGATTACACGTTGCCCCGCTGAAGCACAGGACAGCCTGATCAGTATTCTGAGTGACAAGGTGATGAGTATACCTGAGCTGGATGGTGGTGTGCTGTTTGCCAAACCAGGGTTTAACGTGATTGCTACGGCGAACATTCGCGATAAAGGCGTCAATGAAATGAGTGGTGCGCTGAAGCGCCGTTTCAATTTTGAGACGATTAAACCGATTAGCAGTGTGAAAATGGAAGCCAAAATTATTGAATCCCAGGCGCGAAGCCTATTATTACATAGCGGAATAGACACCGAGATTAATTCGGATGTGGTTGAATTGCTGGCCACGACATTTATGGAGCTTCGCACAGGAATGACGCGGGAAGGTTACAAGTTGGATACGCCCCAAGCGTCCATGAGTACGGCTGAAGCCGTATCTGTATATGTACAGAGTGCAATGACTTCCTATTATTACGAAGACAAGGGAATCGCATTGGATCGGCTTGTGCAAAACATGCTAGGGACGATAGCGAAAGAAAGCGACAAGGATCTGTCCATTCTCAAAACCTACTTCTCTAAGGTCGTGAAGGAGCGTTCGAGAGAAGAAGGGATTTGGAAGGATTACTACGAGGAAAAGAAATGGATCGGTTAACAGGAAAAGCAGATTTGGATGTTGCCCGGTTACAGACGGTATTTGAGTCCCAAGTGTATAACCTGAACAACGGAACGCTTTATTTTCCCATACGCCATCATAGCCCAGCCTGTTCCTATCATTTGCTGCGATTAATTGAAGAATACAAGCCGGATATCATTCTAATCGAAGGACCTGAGAGCGGCAATCCATTACTTCAAGTTCTGGCTGATGAGGCGACCATACCTCCTGTTAGTCTTTACTACACCTATGAGAGTGAAGAGGAGAGAGCGGCCTGTTATTATCCGATGCTTCGATATTCTCCTGAATATGTAGCGCTGAAAGAAGCGGCTCGGCGGAGGATCCCTGCAACTTTTATCGACCTGGATTATTATCATTTCTCCAAACCCAACAAGGCAGAACAGCGGGAGATATCCATTCAAGACGAGACATTGCTTGCAGGGTCTGAGTTTATCCATCGTTTATGTCAGAAAACAAACTGTCGAAGTTTCGATGAGTTGTGGGAGAACGTATTTGAGATTGGTGGTCTGGAGAAGTCAACACAGGCATTTGTACAGGATGTATTCACGTACTGTAGCTTATCCCGGATGTGTTATTCAGCGGAACGCTTGCACAGTACAGGTGATTTGGCAAGAGAAGCTCATATGAGAAGTCGTATTAAGCAGGCTGGGCAGGAGCATGAACGTGTGCTTGTCATCACTGGCGGATTTCATACGTATGGACTGCTGATGCCCGAGAATGTGGAGACGGACTCAGAAGAGATGACGATGCAAGAGCATGCGAAGGCTCAGAATTCGGTGCATCAGCAGATGTATCCCATGGTCTACACGTTTGCCGAAGCGGATCGGCTGAATGGGTATGCAAGTGGTATGCCTTACGTGAATTATTACGATCAGATCTGGACCCAGCTGCTTCACCAAAAGAACTCCGTGTACAATTTGACCGCTTTGGACTTGTTATCACGACTAACCCGCAAGCTGAGGGAAGGACATGAACATGTATCAACCAGCGACGCTATTGAGGCGTACAGCATGGTGCAAGGACTCGCAGGACTAAGAGGAAAAAGGGAAGGCGGAGTCTATGAGCTGATGGATGCAACACTTTCTTCCTTTGTTAAGGGTGAACTTACATTAGCTTCAGACAAACCAATACAAGAACTGCACAGATTGCTAACCGGAGATGTCATCGGAAAAGTGGCTCCCAACCCATTCAGTATTCCGATCGTTGAGGATTTCAAAGAACGTTGTACAGAATCAAAACTTCAAATTCGTACTACAGGTCAACATAAGAAAATACTTGATTTATATGCCAAACCAGATCATCGTCGGCAAAGTCAATTGTTTCAATGTATGGTCTATCTCGTTCCAGATTTCGCGAAGCGACAATCGGGCCCGGATTGGATTGCACAGCGTGACATGAACCTTGTTCGGGAGACGTGGGTATATTCCTATTCCTCCAGAATTGAGGCTCGATTAATCGAGAACTCGCTCTATGGAGGCACAATTCGGGAAGCCGCTACGCGCAAGATGGAAGAGGAAATGCAGGGAATACCGGATCATCACAGCGGTGACCTCGCCAAATCCATGCTTCAGGCTCTGCTCATGGGCCTGCAGGATACCGCAATGAAGCTGTATGAACAAGTAAAGTCAGCGCTCCGGAAGGATGGGAATTTCTTGTCACTGTGCGGAAGTCTGCATATTTTGAATCGAATTCAGCAGCATCGCAGACTTCTTGGGTTATCTGAGGAACAGCAGCTCCTTAACCTCGTGTCCGAAGCCTATAACAATGCCGTTGACAAACTGATGCAGCTCTCAAGAACGAATCCGGATGAACATGAAGCGATTGTCCAGGGACTGAAGCTGCTCGCCATGCTGGCAGAATCGTCCGAAGAGCATTTCCGGGATGGACCATTCAGGGCACATCTGGATGAACTTCTGTCAGACAGCCAGCTTCCGGCACAGCTGGAGGGAGTATGTATTGCCATATCTTCAGGACTTGGCGACAGGCATAGAGAAGAGATCGTGGATCGAGCACGTGCATACATCCGGGGATCGCAGGAACAGACCCGACAGACTGCACTTTATCTACAGGGCGTGTTCTCTGTAGCACGGGACGCATTTTTATATGAAGATCAGCTTTTATCAGAATTGAACTATATGATCGAGCAGCTTGATTATGAAGAGTTTATTCGTATGATCCCTGAACTTCGTTTGGCGTTTACTTACTTCACACCAATGGAGACAGGCCTGATTGCGGATCGGGTTGCGAGCTTGCATCAGGTAGAGAACGAAGAGATGTCATGGCCTTCCGTTGACGAGCGAATGCTGATCCAGACGAAAACATGGGATGAAGCCCTTCGGAAGGAGTTTGACGCATGGAAGCTGATCTGAATGAGCTCAATACAACCAAGGAAATTGTGAAAGACAATGCAGAGCTGAACCGGGCAGAAACCTTAAACCGTTGGCGCCTTATTCTTGGTGAATCCGCCGAAGAAGGACTGTCCAATGCAGAAGACTACTCCCCTGATGATTTTAAATATACCGAAGTCGATGAGATTCTCGGATATCTGTATAATCGCGAATACGGTGAAGAGCAGGGTTACAGAAAAGGGGGAGGAAGGGGCCCCTCGGATCTAACCGTTCCCAAATGGTTGCATAAGGTCAGGGAACTGTTCCCGAAATCAACGGTAGAAATTTTGGAGAAACAGGCGCTTGACCGTTATGGCCTAACGGAATTGTTAACGGACAAAAAGCTGCTGGAATCCCTCGAACCCAATATGAACCTACTCAAGAACATTATGCAATTTAAAGGACGAATGAAAGGCGACGTATTAAAGAGCGCCAAGGAAATCGTACGAGTCGTGGTTGAAGAGCTGCGACGCAAACTCGAATCTCAGACCAAAGCGAGCATTATGGGGAAACGCAGCCGTTATGCATCCAGTTCAGTGCGTTCCTTGCGCAATTTGAATTTCAAGCAGACGATTACCAAGAACTTGAAGAACTATGACAAAAACAATCGAAGATTTGTAATTGATCGTCTATATTTTGATGGGAATATCCAGTCTCACAACAAGTGGGACATCATCATTGGTGTGGATGAGAGCGGAAGCATGTTGGATTCAGTGATATACAGTTCGGTGATGGCAAGCATTTTCTATCGCCTGAATGCACTGCGAACAAAATTGTTCATTTTTGACACACAGGTTGTCGATTTGAGTGACAGGCTGGAAGATCCGGTAGATGTGCTTATGAATGTGCAGCTTGGCGGGGGAACGCATATTACCAAGGCACTCCGTTATGGTGAGACGTTAATCGAAAATCCTGGGAAAACGATATACATTCTCGTTAGTGATTTGGAGGAGGGTTACCCGATCCAGCACATGTATAAAGCATGTAAGGATATTCTGGATACGGGCTGCAAATTGCTTGTTCTTACTGCACTCGATTTTAATGGAGATACCGTGTACAACAAACATGCTGCGCAGACGTTGTCCAATATGGGTGCACATGTAGCTGCGATTACACCCAATGAGTTGGCAGATTGGATTGGCGAAATTATTACTTAATTGGTTTTATACAAGATTATTTATAAACTCATATTCGAGGAGGAATGTGTAATGTTAACTGCAGATCGCGCAGTAGAAGCTCTGGTGGAGAAGTTTGCAGAGGTGTGTTCCAATGAATATTCGTTGAAAACGGATCGGAGTCCGGAAATCATAGATTATGTGATGGGAACGACGGATAAGTTTCCCGATATGATGGGAGGTTCCAGCCATTATGCGTACCAGACGATAGAAGTACTCATGAAAATTGCCAAAAAAGATGACGGAGACATCTTTTTTCGAGCGGGAGCCATTGTAATTCATATGGAATCCAATTATTCCAGAAGAAATTCGTGGAGAACCGATGGTTTTACGCTCTGCCTTGGAAACGACTCGGAAGCTTATGGACTGAGTGGAAAGAGCAAAACCAATGATCGGATGGGCGAATTGCTGTCCCGTTTGGAGAAAATCAATCGCTATGCTGGAGAGAAGGAAATTCTGGATGAATTAAAGAGCAGACTGAAGGGGAATTTCCATGATGTAATCAATGGAATGATACTCCTTCGACTCTATTCAGATCTCAATAATAGCCCTTCCCATCTTGCCCAGGTGCAACAGTTCACTCAATCTCTGCCTGCATTGTTTCAACATGTGATGACCCATGATACAAATAAGCTGCGGAAAGAATTGCATGCATTGATTGAGCCATTGGTGGTTTGCAATTTTCAAACGAAACATAACAAATCTGCATATGAATTAAATGATGAATTCCTCCAGGAGAAGCACAATCAGGTTATAGCTGAGAACTATTCGAACACTTCTCTTTCCAAAAAGGAGCAACTGTCTTACAGTGAGTTCGACAAGACGATGATCCTTTTGAGCAATGCTTTGTTGTATTTGGTTAACATCAGTGGCGGCAAACAACGTTTCCTTGAAGACAAAAGTGAGGCCGGTCTTATTTTGCTCGAAGCCATAAACCAATTACATGAGATCTATCCACTTGAAGTTCGGCGCTATTTGTTAAGTATGGATACAAGAACGAAAAATGCCAACGAATTGCTGTCAGGGCTGGTGCCCCTGGACGAGCCATATCAGCTCATCGAAATGTTGCGTAATGAACTCGAATCGTACACCATACCATGGCAATTTCTGCAATCAATGATTGTGAATGATCCGCAACAAGCGATTCGTGCATACCACATATTAAAACCCCCATTCCTCAAATTGTGTATTCAAAAAGTGCTGGAGGACCATGGAATCGCAGTGCCAGATGTGGATGAAACGGTTGAGCAAGCCGTATTCAGCGCTCTTCGACATCCATTAGATGGAGGCAGACAGGGAATTGCGATTGCACGATATTTAAACGGGGAGAGTTCCCTTGAGGACTACTGGGAAGATCCGAATAGTCGTGGACTGTTTAATAACCTGAATCGTGACAAAAGGCGCGTTCATAACTTGATCAGCATTAGTTTCCTGCCTTTGGATTCGGAGGCGATGCGTCGGTTCGTGATTCTGACCACGTATCCCGAGTGGACACTGGATATCGTTTCTGATATGTATCAATCTTACGCGTTTAGCGGTGAGAAGCTACTTGAACTTTACAGCCAAGATCCAGAGGTAAAACAAGAGAAATTGCTGTCAAGCCTGATCTCTCTCAACGGTATGACCGATTACAAGTACAAATCGATGCCTAATGATGAATATCGCCGGATCATTCAGCAAAATCTGGACTTTGCTCTGGGACAGTACAAGAAACTACCCACGGACACGCGCATCTTAATTTTGGAAATCACCTTTGAACAACGTCAAGAGCTATCGACTAAACAGGTAGCTGAAGCGATTCGTGCCGGATTGCAGGATTCATCCAAAAAGGCAAATGGCGTGGCGTTATCTGAATTCAATCGGATTCCTGACCAGGACTTATACACGACAATATATCGTTCCGAGAAAAAAACGGGTGTGAAAGAAATGGCTTTGAGCGCCATCCGCAGTTTGGATCACAGCAAGGATATATACCTTGAGCTTCTGAAGGGTGAGAAGTCTGCCGAATGGAAGAACCTGATTCAAATTCTGCTGGATACCGCTGATCAAAGCCCAGAGTATGCTCATGCGGCACTTGCAGATCAAGCAGATGCCAAAAAGCTGACCAGACTAAGCTGGTTGTCCTTGAACGATCTTCCTTCTCTGATACGTTCAGAGGACAATCAACCATTAGATGATCGAATCAAGCAATATATCTTGGTGCAATCAATAGATCATACATCTGCGCCGAACGAAAGATTGAATGAACTACGTGAGTATGTAAGCGAGGAATCGCTCGCAAGGTTTGCTAGCGAGCTGCTGCAGTTGTGGATTCAGGAGAGTGCTTCTGCGAAGGAGAAGTGGGTAATGTACCTCTCGGCACTCTTTGGCGATACTCAAATTGTGAATATATTGGCTCCCCAAATTAAGGAATGGACAGACAACAGCCGAGGCGCCATTGCGGCTGATGCTGTAAAAGTACTGGCCTATCTTAAGGAACCTTCTTCTCTCATGGCGATTGACAAGATTAAACGCACTGTGAAGAACCGCCAGGTTAAGGGTGCGGCTGAAGAAGCGTTGCAGCTGGCAGCGGAAAATTTGGGACTCACCTCGGAACAACTGGAAGATCGACTCGTCACCACACTTGGTTTTGATAAGAATGGAACGATGCAGCTGAGCTACGGGGAGCGTTCATTCCTGATTAAAGTGAATGGAGATCTGCAGGTCGTTGTTGTAAATGAAGAAACGGGTAAATCTGTGAAGAGTCTACCTGCTCCTGCACAGAAAGATGATGCTGAACTTGCAGCACAATCTAAGGCGCGTTTCACACAATTGAAGAAGGATCTCAAAACAATGGTTAACATCCAGGCGCAACGTCTGGAAGAATCTTTGTCAAAACAACGGCTGTGGTCTGCTGATGAGTGGACAGCATTGTTTGTACAGAATGTAATCATGCAGAAATTTGCTGTAGGTCTGATATGGGGCACATATGAAGATGGTCAGTTAGTCACCACGTTCCGTTATATGGAGGATGGCACGTTTAATACCGTCGATGAGGATGAATATGAGCTGCCTTCGGGATCGCTGGTGGGATTGATTCATCCACTCGAACTTGACCAATCTACGCTCGAAGGATGGAAAACGCAGCTGGAGGATTATGAGATCAAGCAGCCGTTTGAGCAGCTGAATCGTCAAATTCATGTGCCTGAGAATGAAGACAAAAACAAGGTTGAATATGACCGCTTGCCGGAGTCTGATTTCTCTCCCACCGCATTTCCCAAAGCACTGGAGAAATACGGATGGATCAAAGGTCCAGCACAGGATGGCGGCTGGTATCATGAATTTTACAAAGAGTATGGAGATCTTATCGCAGAACTTCGCTTCAGTGGTACCAGCATTTCATATTATGAAGGATTGGAAGATATCACGCTGGAATCTCTGCACTTCTTTAAACCTGCAAGTCAGAAACACTATTATTATAGCGATCACAAGTCCATTGCTTTGGGTGAAATTGCAGGTCGTGTGTTCAGTGAGACGATCTATGATATTTTAAGAGCGTCAGGTCGTTGATCACGTGAGCGGATTTGAACTGAAATTTCGGATGTTTTCGAAGCTGTGTACGGAGGATTATTTGATTCGACATGCCAACAAGGGATTGTACAAACGGTCTCTGAAAGAGTTGGATAATGGCGTGACTGTGCAATACACATGGAATGAAGCCTCTGTGAGTTGTCAGTTGAGTGATGGTACAGATTGTACGCTTGAAAATACGCTGGATCATTGGGAGTGCTCCTGTCCGGCAGACAACATTTGCAAACATATACTGATTTCAATTTTATATTATCAACGGGAACATCAGACAGAGGATACATTAAATCAGGGTGAAGCAGCGTCATCAGCAGAGTTGGAACCTAAGTCTGGTATGGAAACGGAGTCCCGCTTCCGCTGGATGGTTGAATCGGATCTAGCTCCTTTGATTAAATCGTATAGTTCTTCCTTGATTGAGGAGGTTCTGTTCCGATTAAGATATCCTGAGCAGATTGAAGTATTGGAAGATTCTCTTCTAACGGTGCGTCTGGTGAAACAAGAAATTGAGGTTTCGTTTACAGAAGAAGCTAGTCTGGCTAAGGCCCTGTGCAAAGTCAAACAAACTGCCGGTAATATGGCCAAACTTGAAGCATTATTGCGGTATCGGATGCAACAAGGTTTGGATGATACGGAAGCCATAAGTGGAAGAGTCCATGATGCCACGTTTTCACTTCAAACGGTGCAGGAATGTCGTTCCATGCTTGCAGGTCTGCTAAAGACGGGACTTGCTCGTCTACCGCAATCGTATATGGCTCAATTGGAGACACTGGCCATTACGGCCCATAGTGGTCATCTTCCCGAAATTGAGCGGAGTTTACGCGGGATTCAGGGAGAACTGCAACTGTTTTTTAACCGACATGTACGGTTCTCCATGCAATCGATGCTTGATCGGGTAAGCAAGTTGTATCTTGCATTACAGGTGCTTGAACAAGAGAAGGTATCTACGTTCAAACAAAGTCAGCTCATTGGCAGTTTCCGAAGTAAATACTATGCGGTTCCAGAGCTGCATCTGTATGGATTGGGGGCTGATGCATGGGAGACACGCTCCGGTTACCGCGGAATCACTTATTATTTCTATTGCTTTGATGATGCGGAGATCTATACGTACAGCGATGTGCGGGCGGTATACTATGAAGATAATCAATTCTCATATACAGAGCATTATGGTTCCTTCACTCCATGGCTGCCCAATCTGACTTTTCGTCAATTTGCCGGGGAAGAGGTGCAGTTTCGCTCGGTGAAAGTAAATGAAGAGCATAGACTCTCCTCCGGGGAAGGCGCAAAGCTTACACTGTTGCCACGAACATCAGTGGAAGAGATGAATCTGGGCAAGTACATGCAAGATATACCCTCCGTACTCGCTGAGGATGCACGCTCATTTGAGTTGTTTTCTGTTCCGAAAGAACGACTGGCGATGATCAAGGTTGCCCGGGTTGTAGAGCATCGCTTCGATAAGCAATTGCAGGATCTTATTCTAACGATGGAGAGTGACCATGGGGAGACGTTAGATCTAACTCTTCCTTATTCAACGGAATGGGAGACCATGATCAAAAGGTTGGAGTCAGGTTATGGAACAGGAACACTCGAACACTTTTATGCTTTCGTGCGTATAGAGCAGCAACGGATATACCCGATCAGCTTCCTGAAGGGTCCAACAGTGATCAGTCTGAAACTGGATACGGGTTATGGAAGGACGGGGAGAATTGGAAGACTATAGTCAGTTGATGCAGAAGATCAGCAGCTGGTCAGAAGAGCTGTTGCTTCGCGGGTTATCCCAATTCACACTGAAAGATATTGAAGTATTGGAACAGCTAATCGCGGAGACCTTGAGGTTTCAAATGACTTTCCTTCGTGAAATACTGGAGCTCATGATCGAAGAGGGCCGAAAAACTGCTCTGGGGAACGGTAATGAGGAGCTTATGTTGCTTCATTATTGCCGCCTCACCCAGTATGTGCAGCTCAGCACTCAAGAATCATCCTGAACCGATTGATACATAAAGAATTGCAGAAGCGTGAGCTCTGCAATTCTTTTTATTTCATTTGAGTAAATTAGGTTTTTGAATCTCCAAAGTTAACGGTTATATTCGCTCAGATGTCATATCCCCGCTTATGATGCATACCCATACCATTAGGCGAATGCTGTCTTAAGGAGGAAACAGGCATGTCCATGAGCGAACCTCTGTTAACACAAATTGTCAATCAACATATCCCCGTTGACGCGACTGTCGTCACCATTGATAAACCGGTAAAACATCCGGCCATTTATGCTTCAGATTTAACCGGAGACGGAATGCCGGAGATTGCTGCTGTATATGAGCAGGACGGAGAATTAATGCTGCTTGTTCTGAAATTTTACCAGGGTCACTGGATCAAGATGTCTTTGACGAAAGGCCTGGGTTATGGTGTTACCTTGCTGACAGCGGCATCTGTGACATCCACGGCGCGGAACAATCTCATTGTTGGCTGGCAGGTCGGTGCGATCTGGTCGAAGCTTGCTGTATACGATTGGACAGAATCAGGACTGACTGATCTCGCGCCAGAAGATTTGTATTACAGCCATGCGGAAATCATCGATATGCCGGGTAACCACGGCAGAGATGGCAAAGTAGAAATTGCACTCTGGATTCATGATACAGGTGAAGCTTATCGGGTCGAGATCATCCGCTGGCAGAATGGGAAATGGGTTCCCGCAACAGATGTATATCCGTATTACTTTCCTAAAGTTGTGCAGTATTACGAACAATTGACTGAACACTATCCAGACTACACTTTCTATTGGTACTATCTCGCAGATGCCCAGTACAAGGCCGGATTATTTCCTGCCGCACTCGTTTCGGTCCAAAAAGCGCTAAGTTTTAGTGACCCATACCCTTCAAGGGAAGTTCTGCTTGAGCTGGAAAAGAAGATTAGGCAAGCCATGGGCACAGATGGGCCGCGTGAAACGACGTGGTTATTTCCGATATCGGTCAGAACAACAACTGGAACCCGGTGGGGCTATATGGACGCCCAAGGTCGTATTCGTCTTGAACCGATACTTGACGATGCCCAAGACTTTCAACGAAATGGCCTGGCTGTCGTGGTGAAAGACGGGAAGACTGGTATCATTAATCTTAACGGGCAATTTGTCGTTCAACCTGTATACGATTCCATTAATCCTTTTTCAGAAGGTCGGGCCATTGTCATTGATTCCCAAGGGTTCAAGATGATTGATGAACAAGGCGCAGTATTGACCAAACGGGCATATCCGTTTATTGCCGATGTGAAGGACGGTCGAGCGCTATTTTACCTTACAGACAGCAGTCAGGCAGGCGGGGAAGTCAGTCGTTACGGTTATTTGGACACCTCTGGAAATGAGGTCATTCGGGCGCAGTTCGCTTCAGCGAACGATTTTCAGGATGGCAAGGCCGTTGTGCAGATCAAGGAAAATGAATATGCGTTAATTAACCGAAATGGTCAGCGGCTGGCGACGTATCCATATGCCTATGTAGGACCTCTAGGTGACGGATTACTTCCTTTTCAGAAAGAAGCATCAGGTAAATACGGTTATATCGACGAAAGTGGTCATATCCGGATTCAGCCGAGCTTCACTTCGGCATTTCCGTTCAGTGGTGGATACGCTATTGTGAATACAGCGGAGGATTACAACTACATCTATGGCGTTATTAACACACAGGGCACATTTACCATCCCACCCGCCTACAATGACATCCGAGACCTGGGTGAACATCGGCTGGCCTTGGGGCAAGCGATTGACCCCAAACAGTCTTTTCTAGGTTCGGTCTATGCAATTGCAGAGGTCAATGGTAGAAAACTTTCGGATTTTGTATATACGGATGTATCGAATTACAAGGGAGGGCTGGCATCAGTCACGAATGGAACACAAACGTTCTTTCTGGATCTAAATGGGCGACCTGCATCGGGATACCCCCGTGTTGAAGGCTCAGGCACACTTGAATTGGTAGCTCCCGATCTGATCAAGGCGTATGTGGACCAGCGCGTATCCTATGTAAACCGAACCGGGCAGATCATTTGGCGGCAAAATACAATCGTTCCACTTCACCCGCCATATCGTGTACGGGAAGAGAAATATAAGCCAAACCCCGATTATCTCGTGTATTATCCGCAGGTGGAAGGGTTAACCGATCAAGCCGTTCAGCTTGCAGTAAACGCCAAGTTAAAGGCACTTTCCCAAGTGAAGCCAATCCCTGCGGATCAGAAGCTGGGTTACACATATACAGGGGATTTTGATATTACGTTCTATCAGCAGCAATTGCTTCAACTCAAACTCACGGGTTATAACTACCCAGCTGGTGCAGCACATGGCATGCCTACGATGATCTATGCGATTATTAATCTGAGCAGCGGCCAGATGTATGAACTCAAGGATTTGTTTAAACCGAACAGTGATTATGTAAAGGTGCTCAGCAAAATTGTAGGTGATCAGATCAAGAACGATCCACAATACTCTTATGTTTTTCCGGACACATATGAGGGAATCAGCCCGGATCAGCCGTTTTTTGTCACAGCCGATGCACTGCATCTATATTTTAGCCCTTATGAAATCGCTCCTTACGTTGCGGGATTCCCGACGTTTACGATTCCTTTTGCCCAGATCAAGGATATTATTAATACAGAGGGTTCATTCTGGAAAGCTTTTCACGAGCAGCCGTAACCAATCCATTTCACCCCGTAACCTAATGCCTACGAATGGTGTTTAGATAGGGGAGGGGATTTTGAGTGTTGCTGAACGCTGTTCAACGTTTTCTGGTTTTGGGGATTGAGTTTGTTATCGTGATGCTGAGTGCTGTAGTCGCAGTTGAAGTCCTGGAAGGATACAAAGTTACAACGACAGAATACTATGGCCTGCGGAATGTGGGTCACATCTTTTTTCTCCTGATCTTTATCACCTTTAGCCCACACGTATTCGCTTTTTATACTGTAGTTGTAAGTCCGATTTCATGGCTTCTGCGTAAATATGTCCCCTTTATTATCGCCAGGGTGATTGTATATAGTGTCGGTTGCGGGTTACTAGGGTCGTGGGTATTTGATCAGATGTTCAGAGACCATATCGTGGAGACATACCATTTGAACCGAACGACTTCCATCTGGCTATTTGCTCTTGCGGGGATGATCTACGCCATAGTAGAAAATAGGGTTATACAACGGTATAAGATGCGAGCAGAGAACATGGGAGTTTCCAATAAGGGTTGAGAACGAAAAGGGTGAAAGATCCCTCAAAGGGAACACTATTCTGCCCCGGAGTATTTTTCACGATATCCATTCATCATTGGTAAGAGGCCATATGTCACATATGGTCTTTTTTTGTTTGCCTTAATTTTTAGATGAAATAAATCAGAATGATCCTATTTATTATCCGTATAGAGGTATTTTTGCTCCGTTTTGAGGTAGTAGCTGATCACTGTGCTGTGAGATATTAATTGGGCGTATATAACACTACGCGATATTGAGAATGATTATTAACGTCAGGAGGAGCGGGATGAACACCACATCTGAAGTATCCGGTTTAATGGAAGTCACCAAGGAGCGGAAAGGTTTGCTGATTACAGCAAGTATCTTCTCTATTTTATCGAGTCTGCTGCAAATGGTTCCATTTATCGGAGTGTATAAAATCGTCGAAGAACTGTTAATCCATGCTCGGGAGCCATCTGGCCTAGACAGGGATTTGCTGATGTATTGGGGATTCGTCTCTTTTGGAGCGCTGATCGCCGGACTTATTGCGCTCTATATCGGAGGCATGTGCTCGCATATCGCTGCGTTCAACATCCTGTACCAACTCAGAGTAAAGCTTGCCGATCATGTGGCAAAAGTGCCGATGGGGTATCACACTCGAACTGCGACAGGTGAGCTGAAAAAAATTATTGAAGTCAGCGTTGAGAAAATAGAGAAGTTCATCGCGCATCAGCTTCCCGATCTGGTGAGTGCAATTGTCATTCCACTGGTGCTGCTTTGCTATTTGTTCTGGCTAGATTACCGTATGGCACTGGTTTTGCTAGTTCCCATGATTATCGGCTTCTGGCTGCAAAGCAGCATCTTCCGAAGTGAACGGGGGCGTCAGGCATATCGTGATTTTCAGCATGCGATTGAAGAGATGAACTCAACAGGGGTTGAGTACGTAAGAGGAATGCCTGCGGTAAAAGTTTTCGGTATTACAGCGGACTCGTTTCTCACCTTTAAACAGGCAGTAACGAGATATCGGGATATCTCGTTGAGAATAACCGATTTATGCAAGACGTCGTATGGCATGTTTTTCATCATCATTATTTCGCTGGTTACCTTTATTGTTCCGATCGGCATTTTACTTTCCAGCGAAAACGCAGGCAATCAGTCTTTTGCGATCACCTTTATTCTATTTCTAATCATTACACCAAGTTTGTCCGCACCACTCTTGAAACTGATGTATCTGGGAAGTGGCATGCGTGAGATCGTAGAAGGTCAGAATCGGATCAAGGCTGTATTTGCCGAGTCGGTTGTACAGGAACCTCTCTCTCCGCTAGTGCCCGATACATATGAAGTGGCTTTTCGGCAGGTATCCTTTGCTTATGAACAAAAGGATAGCGAAACGTTCAAACCTGTACTTCAAGAAGTTGATTTTGTAGCTAAAGCAGGAGAAATGACCGCATTGGTTGGACCTTCGGGTGGCGGAAAATCTACCATTGCCAATCTGCTTCTGCGTTTCTGGGACGTGCAGCAAGGCGATATTACGATTGGCGGGGTTCCCATTCAGGAAATGGGGACAGAGAAGCTGATGGAGACGGTTTCGTTTGTATTTCAGGACGTACATCTGTTCTACGATACGATTGAGGAAAATATCCGCATGGGCAATACAACTGCATCGCGGGATGATGTCATTGCTGCGGCTCAGACAGCTTGTTGTCATGAGTTTATTGAGAAGCTGGATGAGGGATATGACACCAAAATTGGAGAAGGTGGTACGTACCTGTCTGGTGGTGAAGCTCAACGGATTGCCATTGCGAGAGCTTTACTCAAGGATGCTCCCATTCTCGTATTGGATGAAGCGACAGCATATGCGGATGCAGAGAATGAACATAAGATCCAGCAAGGACTTGCCCAACTGGTTCAAGGTAAAACGGTCCTGATTATTGCTCATCGTCTAACAACCATTCGGTCAGCTGAACAGATCCTGGTCATTCGCCAGGGTACCATTGTTGAGCGAGGTACACATGAACAATTACGCGAAGCAAACGGTTTGTATGAGAAGATGTGGCAGGCCCATATTCATGCAGCTTCCTGGAAGCTTGGAGGTGCGAAGCAATGAGGAACTATTTATACAATATATCGGGTGGTAACCCCCGCGGTCTGTTTCCATCCATCATAGCTGCCATTCTGGACGGGATTGCCAAGATCGTTCCGGCTGCGCTGCTCGTTGATATTTTCAATACGATATACAAATCCTTCGCTGAACCGGATAAGGGATTGGACATCCAGCGAATGTGGATTATGTGCTGCATTCTGTTTGCATGGCTGTTGGTGGAGTATGCGGCTTACTCTTCTCTCTATGATAAAACCTATCGGGCAGCATACAGCCTCGCCGCAACGGGACGTTTGAAGCTGGCTGAACATATTCGTCATCTATCATTGGGTTTCTTCGGCAAAAGGGACCCGGGAGATCTGACCAATCTGATTCTGAGTGATTACGGACAAGTAGAGCATACGATCTCTCACAATCTGTCACAGCTCATCAGCGCAATTGTGCTGCCGGTGTTGGCTTTTGTTGGACTGCTGTTTGTAGATTGGCGAATGGCAGTGGCGATGTTCGTCGCTGTTCCACTGGGGGTGGCCTTGTTATGGATGACAGACTCCATTCAGGCTCGCTTAAGCGAGAATCATGTGAGAGCCAAGAATGAAGCGGCCAGTCGGCTGCAAGAGTATTTAACCGGTATTCGTGAGATCAAAGCCCACAATATGGGTGGAGAACGATTTGAACGACTGCGTCGTTCTTTTGACGAGTTGAAGTCGGCATCCATTCGGTTGGAAGGCATTATGGGTCCGATGATTATGGGGGCGATGCTGCTTGCGCGTTCCGGCATGACGTGGATGATTTTGGCGGGGAGTTATTTGCTTGCTGGCGGGGAATTGACATTGCCGATATTTCTGCTATTTTTGCTGGTCGGTACGAAAGTGTTTGAACCTCTGACCGTTGCGCTGATGAGTTATGGCGAGATGCGGTACTCCGCATATAGTGCACGGCGCATTATGGAAGTGCAGCAGGAGGCTCCGATGACAGGAACAGGCAGTGTACAACCTAATCAGGCGATTTCGTTTGACCGCGTAACCTTTGGTTATGATGATGAGCTGCCTGTGCTGAAGAATTTGTCGTTTACCATCCCTCCACATACGATTACTGCACTTGTAGGGCCTTCCGGCAGTGGTAAAAGTACAGTTACCCGTCTCATTGCGCGTTTCTGGGATGTGCAGTCAGGTTCCATTACCATTGGCGGGCAGCCAATTAACCGTATGGACCCGGAGAAACTGTTGGAGGATATCTCTGTTGTCTTCCAGGACGTCTATCTGTTCCAGGATACGATTGGTAACAACATACGTGTAGGGAAGAAAGAGGCTACCCAGGCAGAAATCGAAGAAGCAGCCCACCGGGCTTGCTGTCATGAGTTTATCGCAAGTCTGCCTCAAGGATATGACACGTTAGTGGGAGAAGGAGGCTCGACGTTATCTGGTGGGGAAAAGCAGCGTATATCGATTGCACGTGCGTTGTTGAAAAATGCATCCATCGTTTTGCTGGACGAAGCTACGGCATCACTTGATCCAGAAAATGAAGCCGCAGTTCAGCAAGCGATTAATGAGCTGGTCGCGAACAAAACGGTAATTCTAATCGCCCATCGTTTGAAAACGATTCAAAATGCGGATCAGATCTTTGTTCTGGATCAGGGCCAGCTTGTGGAACAAGGAACGCATGAGCAATTATTGCTAGGCTCGGGGATCTATTCGCGTCTGTGGCAATTACAGCATGATGCCGAGGGATGGCAAGTAAAGGCATAGCGATGAACGTAGTCGTCCAAACCAGATAGATGAATTGACTCAAAAGGAGAATAATTTAAATGTTAAAACGAATTTATATATGGATTGCACTATGCTCCATGCTAATGCTTGCGGCTTGCGGAACTGAACAGACAAGCAGTCAGGAGGTTAGTTCGTCAGAGGGAACGACGCAAGCGACAACGAAAGTCATCACCAATCCAAATGGAGAGGAAGTTACAATCCCCCTTAATCCGGAGAGGATTGTGGATCTGTCCGGCTCAACAGAGGAATTATTGATCGTTGGCAAAACGCCTGTCGCTACAACCAGCGCCGATTATGGGCAGCAGGATCAGATCACTCCACCCCTTAAAGACAAGTTGGATGCAAATACCGTAGTTATGGGGTGGTTGGGCAGCAAATTCAGTATAGAAGCGGTGACTGCATCGAACCCGGATCTGATCATTCTGGGAAAGGATTTTAATACAGATCAGTATGAAACCTTATCCTTGATTGCACCGACGATTGTTTTGCCATACTCCTATTATGATTGGAGAGAACGTCTGACGTTTCTAGCAGATACGTTCGGAGAAAAAACCAAAAAGGATGAGTTCCTGGCTAAATATGATGCAAAGTCGGCTGAGTGGAAGCAAAAACTCGAATCGGCTGTGAAAGGTGAATCTTTTGCGGTCATTGAAACCTATCCCAATAATTTGGTGATCTATTCGAATAAAGGTGCGGCAGAGATGTTGTACGGCGAGTGGGGACTAAAACGCACAGAAGGTATTCCTGAGCCCGAAGGCTGGGGAGGCAAACAGATCAGTATAGAGGCGTTGATCTCCGTCAATCCGGACCAGCTGGTGCTGATGGAGAATAGCGAGAACAAGATGGAAGACAGCAAGGTGTGGAATAACATGAATGCCGTCAAGGATGGGAAGATTTATAAAATCTCCAGCGTAGATAACTACAATTATTCTTATACGGCTATGGGACGGATGGAACTCATGGATCGTTTGGGTAACCTGATTTTGGAAGGACAGAAGTAACGCTGAACAGAAATATAACGAAAGATTAAAAGTTAAACGGTTCGCCATGGATAGGCTTCTCAACAAAAGTTGAGGGGCCTATCTTGATTCCTTGAAAAGGATGATTAAGAACTTAATGGAATATTTTTCTGTTATACTACATGGATATGTGTCTACATACATTCAACTAAATCCATATGAAAGGAGGCATTCATTTGAGAGAAGCAGGATTTTGGGTTAGATTAGGAGCAAACTTGTTGGATGGAATTATCGTTTCAATCCCTTTAGCCATTATTGTAGGTGTACTGACAGGAAATTTTGATAATGACGAGCCTTTAGCTAAACTTTTGAGTGGATTATATTCCATTTTATTACCTGTATTATGGAGTGGCCGAACGATAGGAAAACGTATTTGCGGAATTCGAATTCGAAAATACGATACACATGAGCCCCCTGGAATTGGAACCATGCTCATGCGAGTTGTTGTTGCAGGACTGATATATGGAATCACATTTGGCATTGGTTTCATTGCGAGTGTCATCATGGTTGCTGTACGAGAAGACAAACGTGCAATACATGATTTTATCGCAGGTACCGAAGTTGTCTGGGACTAAAAATGAGAAAGCGAGCCCTGGCATAATATATTCGTTATATTCAAATCCACTCATATTCACCCACGTTACAAGACGATGAACAGTGTTCATCGTCTGTTTTTTTGTGCTGTCAGAAGTACAGTCACAGACCCGCGCCAACACTGCAAATTCAAGGCATTGCAGAAGATTATATAGAGAATTCGTCTATCGTTTTGGCTAAATGATCATTTTGGTTATGACGAAATCAACATGTCATTTCATCTTTTGCGAATATCGCTACAATGCGCTCTCCCTTACTCTGAGGTAGAGCACAGACATTCCCAAAAGGTGGAGGATAAGGTCCATGAGAAGAAAAGTGTTATCTACGAGTTTGATGATCCTGTTATTAGGTACAACGATCCTGGGGTGTTCGTCCGGAGACAGTAAAACGGGCGAAGCTGATAAAGGGACACCAAGCGGATCAACGGAAGCGACAACCTATCCGATTCAAACGGATAAGACGCTTACGTATTGGGGTGAAATTAACGGAAACTTGATCGGGGTCAAAAATTCGCACAGCGAAATTCCATTCTTTCAAAAATGGCAGGAAAAAACCGGCGTGCCACTCAAATTCACGGCACCACCGACCGGTCAGGTCAGAGAATCCTTTAACGTGATGCTTGCTTCCGGGGATTTGCCAGACATGCTGGAGTACAATTTCATCGGAGATTTTCCCGGTGGACCAGAGAAAGCCATCAATGATGGGTATATCCTCAAGCTGAACGATCTGATTGACCAGTATGCTCCGAATCTGAAGAAATACCTGCAGGACAATCCGGACATCGACAAGATGGTCAAAACGGACAGTGGCAGCTACTATGTATTCCCGTTCATTCGGGGAGATGAGTATCTTCGTGTCTTCCAGGGACCAATCATTCGTAAGGATTGGCTGGATGAGCTGGGACTGCCGGTTCCGGAAACGATTGATGAGTGGACAACAACCCTGAGAGCTTTCAAAGAGAAGAAAGGCGCAGCCGCTCCGTTCTCTGTTGTAAGTAAGCCACGATTCTTTAACGATTCCGGTAATGGTGCGTTCCTTGGCGCCTTCGGTGTAAACCGCGGATTCTATCAGGAAGACGGACAGATCAAATTTGGTCCTGCGGAAGAAGGTTTCAAAGAATACCTGACGTTATTCCAGGAATGGTACAAAGAAGGTTTGATTGATAAAAACATCTCGACTGCGGATACCAAATCCGTCGACGGTAACCTCGCTTCTGGTGCTACTGGCGCTAGTGTTGGTAACGCAGGCGGAGGTATCGGCAAATGGCAGCCGCTCGTAGAAGCAAATGATCCGGATGCCGTTCTGGTCGCCGCACCATATCCGGTACTTAACAAAGGTGATATTCCTAAATTCGGCCAGCTTAACCAGGGTTATGCCTCGGAAGGTACGGTTGCCATCACAACAGCAGCCAAGGACCCGGAACTTGCCGTTCGCATGCTGGATTACGGTTACAGTGAGGAAGGGCACATGTTCTTCAACTTTGGTGAAGAGGGTGTCAGCTATAACTTGGAAGGAGATTATCCGAAATTCACGGATTTGCTGCTGAAGAATCCGGATAAACTCGCTCCTGCACAAGCGATTTCACTATATGCCCGCAGCAGCTATAACGGTCCATTCGTTCAAGACAAACGTTATGCCGAGCAGTTCTTTGCATTACAGACTCAGCGTGATGCCATTGATGTATGGAAGAATACACAGGCCGCCAAATATAATCTGCCTTCAATCACACCTACACCTGAAGAGAGCTCCGAATACGCGACCATCATGAATGATATCAACACACTCGTCGATGAGATGACCATCAAAATCATTCTGGGCAACGAATCGGTGGATCAATTCGAGAGCTATGTCGCGAAAATGAAATCGTTACATCTGGATCGAGCTATTGAAATCCAGACAGCAGCACTCGAACGCTACAACAACCGGTAATTGTAAAAGGGGAGGGCTCTAGCCCTCCCGATTGAAAAGAGGTGAAAAGGTACATCATGAGCAATCGTCAATCCTTTAGAAGCCGGTTCGTGCGGGACTTCATGATGAACAAGTATTTATACATCATGATGATTCCCGTTATTGGATATTATTTAATATTTCATTACGGTCCGATGTACGGTGCAATTATTGCCTTTAAAGATTATTCTCCGATGAAGGGTATTTTGGGGAGTGATTGGGTTGGGCTGAAGCACTTTGAAGAATTTTTCAACAGTTATTATTTCTTGCGTGTTCTGAAGAACACCCTTCTTATCAGTTTGTACACACTGGTCTTTGAATTCCCCGCACCGATTATTCTGGCGCTGCTAATTAACGAAGTACGCAAGCGCGCGTTCAAGCGGGTTGTTCAGACGATAACGTATATGCCTTATTTCATCTCTCTCGTCGTCATATGCGGTATTATTACGGACTTCACGAACGCGGATGGTTTAATCAACCGCCTTATCATGATGCTTGGATATGACGGTCAGGCGATGCTGCAAAAGCCCGAGCTGTTCCGTCCGATCTATGTCTTGTCTGAAATATGGCAGCGGATCGGTTGGGAATCCATTATCTATATTGCTGCGTTGATGAGCATCGACCTGGAGCAGTATGAAGCGGCGAAGATAGACGGAGCAAGCCGTCTCAAGCAAATGTTTCACATTACGCTACCCGGATTGCTGCCTATTATTACGATCATGTTCATTCTCCGGATGGGTAATATGCTGAATGTCGGGTTCGAGAAAATCATTCTCCTTTATAATCCGGTGACCTATGAAACAGCTGACGTAATCTCCTCCTTCGTATATCGAAAGGGATTGTTGGAGTTCGGATGGAGTTACAGCTCGGCAGTCGGTCTATTTAACTCGGTGATCAATCTCGTTCTTCTGATTTCGGCGAACTATATCAGCCGCAGAGTGAGTCAAAACAGCTTATGGTGAGGTGGTAACTTTGATTAAGGAAAGTGGTTGGTTTGACCGAATCTTTACGATCTTCAATTATACGTTTCTAATCCTGCTCGTCATCGTCACATTGTATCCGCTGCTCTACGTGTTATTTGCGTCCTTAAGTGATTCAGCGCAGCTGTTAGCAAACAAAGGTCTCCTGTGGAAGCCGGTCGGCTTTAGTCTGGAAGCTTACAAGAGCGTACTTGCCAATCCAGGTATAGCCACAGGTTTCCGTAATACATTGTTTATTCTTGTGTTCGGCGTTATCGTCAATCTGTTCATGACTGCGCTTGGTGCATATGTGCTATCCCGTAAAAACGTGATGTGGAACAAGGTCTTCATGTTCTTTATCGTGTTCACGATGTTCTTTGGCGGCGGGTTGATTCCACTGTACCTGGTTGTAAAAGGCGTTGGCCTGTTAGATACATTGTGGTCGACCATTCTGCCTTTTGCCATCAGCACGTTTAACCTGATCATCATGCGAACGTCATTTATGGGCATTCCGGACAGCCTGGAAGAGTCGGCCAAGATTGATGGAGCCAATCACTTCACCATTTTGTTCCGGATCATTATCCCATTGTCCATGCCAGTAATTGCCGTGATGATTCTGTATTACGCAGTCGATAAGTGGAACGGATGGTTCTATGCGTCTGTATTTATCAAAAGTCGAGAGCTGTTCCCATTGCAATTGGTGCTGCGTGAGATTCTGATCGCCAATTCTACAGAGAGCATGTCGGCAGGTGCATCGGCTGGAGATCGCTTCCAGATCGGGGAAACCATCAAGTATGCGACGATTATGGTAGCGACGATACCAATCCTGTGCATCTATCCGTTTTTGCAGCGCTTTTTCGTGAAAGGTGTCATGGTTGGTTCATTGAAAGGTTAAATCAGAGTATTGAAGAACGGTAAGGAGGTATGACGTTACATGAGCGTATTAAATGAAGTGAACAAGGAAGTATGGGATCAGATTAAAAGTAAAGCCGATCAGATGCTTGCTGCCATAGGTGAAAAGTCTCCGCATGTCGCTGGAGCAAATGGCATCTATGACGACATGAGAATCGATTGGTGGACCTCGGGATTCTGGCCGGGCATGTTATGGATTGTGTACGATATGACGGGTGATGAGAAGTATAAAGAGGCTGCATGGAATTGGGATAAGAGACTATCGGAACGTTTTCTAGAAAACAACTACTTTGATCACGACGTGGGCTTTCATTTCCTGCCTACGGCCGTCATCAAATACAAACTCACCGGAGATGCCGATGCCGCAAGGCGTGCCTTATTTGCCGCCAACTTCCTGGCTGGCCGCTTCAATACCAAAGGCGGCTTCATCCGGGCTTGGAATGGAGACATGCTGGGCTGGTCGATCATCGACACCATGATGAACCTGTCCTTGCTCTTCTGGGCATCTGAGGAAAGTGGAGATCCTCGTTTCAGCCATATCGCCAAAGCTCATGCGGATATGGTCATGAAGCAATTTGTGCGGGAAGATGGTTCTGTGCATCATATCATTCGCTTTGATCCCGAGACAGGTGAACGTGCAGAAGCGATAGGGGGTCAGGGAGCGGCGCCGGATTCGGCATGGAGTCGGGGAGCGGCGTGGGCTTTATATGGATTAACGAATTCGTATCGTTATACAGAGGACCCGGCATATCTGGATGCTGCACAGCGTGTGGCGAACTTCTTCATTTCCAGCCTGCCTGAGGATAGCGTTCCGCATTGGGATTTCCGTGCTGAGCCCGAAGAAGGGGAGGAGATCCCACGAGACAGCTCCGCTGGTGCCATTGCTGCTTCCGGATTGCTTGAGCTTGCAGATGTACTTCCTGATCCGGAAGGCAGACTCTATGCTACTGTTGCCAAACGTATCCTGAGTTCCCTGAGGGATCATTATGGAACATGGGATCTTCCTGAGCACGAAGGTATGCTTCTCGAGGGAACCGGTCATAAACCGGCAGGTCAGAACGTAAACGTCTCACTCATTTACGGTGACTATTTCTACGTCGAGGCGAGTGCCAAATTAAACGGTTGGAAGCACCGCATTTTCTAAAAAATTTAATAAGAATATTAAAAAAATTCTCAATTTGATACCGAATGCCCGATAGACGAAATTAGTCTATTCGGGCTATTTGTGCTTGATTTGACGGGGAAAATTGGTGGTGGCTACCCTTTTTGTCAATCGAATTGAACTTTTTATCTATATCCCAATCGCGCTCTTACCGTTATAATAAATTCCTGATCCAAACATAGATAATCTACGAAGAGTTGGGTGATGAGTTGTTGCTAAACATTCGATATTTGTGGCAAAAACGAGAAAGCATAATTGTAACCTGGCTTGTCTCTTACAGTGCTGTTTTGATTGTTCCGATTCTGATCAGTTTGGTTATTTACATGCAAGCAAATGAGACATTGAAGAGTGAAATACATCGGGCCAACGATTCTTTATTGAAGCAGATGCGATATACGATCGATACTCAAGTTGATCTGATGAAGCGGTTAAACATGGAGATGACGTGGAGTCCAAATCTGCAAACGCTGATGTATTCCAATCAGCCCGCCAAAGAGGCGCCGTATACGGCTTACCAACTGGTAAAGGAACTCCGTCTCTATAAAACATCCTACGCATCCATCGATGAATTCTACGTCGTGTGGAAAAAAGATCAATCCATTCTCCGTTCAGGTAATATTCGGGATATGCGAACGGCATTTCATACCATACATAACACAGGTGCAATGTCTTTCGAAGCGTGGCGGGATCAGATTCTGGGTGCAGAGACGAATCAGTTCGTTATACTGCCACATCAGAATGCAGCTCCGGCGGAGTCTTCCATTGCGTACATTACACGTCTGCCTGATGATTTGAATGGTCAGGAGACCGGTACGGTTGTCGTCATGGCGGATACGCGAAGATTCCAGGAAGCGATTGAGAGCATTTCGGGTTTTAGTGATGCCACGCTGCTGATTCTAAACCAGAATAACGAGATTCTGATGAGCAATCATCCGGGGTCAGAGGAATTGAAGCCATTCATGAATGGCAATCAGGTTCAATTGGATAACGCCAAGGTAGGCAAGTCGGAGATGTTCTACATGGACTCTGCGGTATCCGATCTCAAGTACGCATTGATTATTCCCAGCAGCCTATATTGGGAAAAGGCAGTGTATGTCCGCAATTTTACGTATATCAGCATCGTGGTGAGTCTCATTAGTGCGGGTGTATTGACCTGGTTCTTCATGCGCCGGAATTACTCCCCAATCCAACAGCTCGTGGAATCACTAAAAGACAAAAATAGTCAGAACGAACCTGCTGATCGGAACGAACTTCGGTTTATTCAGAAGGTCATCATGAACACACGTTCAGAAAAGAATGAGATTGCCCAGCAGTTGCAGAAACATCAGCAGGTGCTGCGCTCCAATATGATTAATCGGCTTCTCAAAGGCAAACAGGATACGCTTGTGCCTTATGAAGATGCATTCCGTTCCTTCCATATGCCGCTGTATTCAAGTGAATTTGCTGTTATCCTATTTGTAATCGAGAATGAAGAGAATCTCTATGGAAAGCTGCCAGGTATTGATATCAACGAACGAAACAAGCTAATCCATCTCATTATTTCCAATGTGGTTGAAGAACTTGCTTCAGAGCGTCAGCACGTCGGATATGTGGCTGAAGTTGATGATATGATGGTCTGCCTTGTAAATATGAAAGCGGATTCTTCGGATTGGAACCAGGATCTTCATCACATTGCGGCAGAAGCGCAGCGATTCCTGGAACGCTATGATATGGAATTGACGATCTCCATCAGTGGACGCCATACGTCGTGGATTGGTGTCGCCGAAGCATACCAGGAAGCAGTAGACGCGATGGAATACAAAATGGTGCTTGGCAAGAAAGGTATCATTACCTATGGTGATGTCCGCAGTGATGCGATGGCGGATGACCCGTTTGGCTACTACTATCCGCTTCAGGTGGAACAGCAGCTTCTTAATTTCATCAAATCGGGAGATACCGACCAAGCCAGCGCTTATATGAACGAGATTACAGAGCGAAATTTTGATAAACCGATTATGTCGCTCACACTTGCACGTTGCCTGATTTTTAACCTGGTAGGTACAATGATCAAGGCCATCAATGATCTGGGAGACAGGGATAACCATACGCTAACCCAATACCCGCATCGGATTGAGGACATTATTGCCGGGGATACCATTCAGGAGATGCAGGAGGCTTTGCAGAACTTGCTTGAGGAAGTATGTTCCTACGCCGCTGACAAGCGCGCAACGAATGTATCACAAGAACGTGAGGATTCCCTTCGTCATCTCAGTAGCCAAGTCACGCAGTATATTGAGAATAACTATACAGACGTGAATTTGAACGTCAACGCCATTGGTGAGCATTTTGAGCTTAAGGGCAGTTACTTGTCCAAACTGTTCAAGAATCAGACGGGTGAGGGTCTGCTGGACTGCATTCATAAGTGTCGTATCCGACAGGCTAAAGAAATGATTGAGCATAAACAGGAATCCATTACCGAAATATCCCGATTGGTCGGGTATAACGATGCAGCAACTTTCATCCGGGTATTCAAGAAATACGAAGGCATTACGCCTGGTAAATATAAAGAAATCAGTTGATTGATTTGAAAGGAGACCGGAACATGAACGTAAAGAGGAAGTTGGCATTCATAGCAAAGTTGACAGGATTCATCCTACTACTTGGCATGCTGACTGCTTGCGATCAGAACGGGACAGATTCGGATGCCAAGCTGGATGAACGTTCCGGCTCATCAGAGTACCAGACCGTCTCAATTGCTTCACCCAATGACGATGGAAAATTAACTTACTGGGCAGAATTGAATGGCAATGCAGCGAGCATAAAGTCCAGCTTCAATGAAGTTCCTTTTTTTCAGGAGTGGCAGCGGAGAACCGGAGTCAACCTTCAATTCATCCGGCCTCCCGCCAATCAGGCCAAAGAAGCGATTAATGTGCTGCTTACGTCCGGAGAACTGCCGGATATGATTGAATACGAGTGGAGCAATTATCCCGGTGGGCCGGAGAAAGCGATCAAAGATGGATATATTCTGCGATTAAACGATGTTATTGATCAATACGCACCTCATCTGAAGCAGTACCTGACGGAGCATCCAGACATTGATATGCAGATTCGTACAGCCAGCGGAAGTTATTACGCGTTTCCTTTTATTCAGGGAGATGATAAGCTGCGAACCTATCAAGGGCCGATTATCCGGAACGACTGGCTGGATGAACTTGGACTTGATGTGCCAACCACGATTGACGAATGGCATACGATGCTTCAGGCATTTAAGGACAAAAAGGGAGCTGACGCCCCGCTTACTTTTCTAGGTGTTCCGAATCCGTTGTTTGGTATCGAAGGTGGAGGTTTTATTGGCGCTTTTGGCATTAAAAAGGGGTTCTACGTGGAAGATGGCCAAATTAAGTTTGGGGCACAAGAACCTGAATATAAGGCGTTTCTATCCTTATTTCGTGAATGGTATGCGGAGGGACTCATTGACAAGAATCTGGCTGCCGTCGATTCAGAGACTCAGGATACAAACATGACCACAGGACGCAGCGGCGCGAGTATCTGGAATGCAGGGGCAGGGATCGGTACATGGCTACCCATCTTGCAGGAGTCGGATCCCCATGCAAAGCTTGTGCCAGCGCCATATCCTGTCATGAACAAAGGAGATCGCCCGAAATTTGGTCAACTTGCTCCCGCAATCGGTTCCAGTGGAGTCGCCATATCCAGCAACAGTCATCATGTAGAAGAAGCAGCACGGATGCTCGATTACGGGTACGGGCCTGAGGGACATTTGCTGTTCAACTTTGGTATTGAAGGTGTTAGTTTTAAGATGAAAGACGGGTACCCGACGTATACGGAAACTATTTTGAAAAACCCTGATAAGTGGTCGCCGGCGCAAGCGCTTGCGATGTACACGAGAGCGAGTTATTTCGGTCCATTTGTACAGGATACGCGATATATGGAACAATATTATATTTTGCCGGAACAGAAAGAGGCGGTGCAGTTATGGTCCAGTACGGATGCTGTTCTCCATCAGGTACCAACTCTGCCCAAAACCGAGAAAGAAAGCACGGAGATGTCAGTCATCATGCAGGAAGTGAACAAAGTGGTGGACGAGATGTCGCTTAAAATCATTTTTGGCATTGAGCCGTTGGATGCATTCGATACGTATGTCGAGCAAATCAAGTCATTACAGATTGATCGTGCGATTGAGATTCAACAACAGGCATTAGAGCGATATAATCGCGCTGTATCCTCTAAATAAACCCTTATATTGTATAAAATGGGCATTGAAGTTTCGTTTTTGTTGATGTAATTTCGTTCCCTCGTGCTCTACAATCGGTTATGACATGCTGAGTTGGCATGCACATGACTCTTGCTTGAGCAGGATCGGAGGTGACTAAAGGGTTTCTTGAAACCGCTCACATACTCTGAAATCCAAAAGGAGGAGAACGAAAGCATGCGTAGAAAGTGGCCTTTTTTATTGTTGGCATTTACGTTGACTGTTGGATTGTCTGTACCTGGAACCCAGGAGGTTCGAGCGTCAGAGGGTGACTTACAGCCATCTATTGATCGTGCCGGTGAGAACCTGTCTCTGGGTAGGGATGGCAGAAGCAGACTCTATCCAAATGATTGGTATCCAGGATTTAAAGATGAACAGGGAAGGTTTCTGCATGACTTTTCGTATGCCGGTTATCGGCGTGGGGAAACAGAATTACCAAAAACGGCTAAGAACAAACGTATTGACGTTACCAAATCACCGTATTTTGCCGATCCTTCAGGGAATCGAGATGCAACACAGGCTATTCAAAAGGCAATTGATGCTGTTGTTGCGTTAGGTGGGGGTGTCGTGTATCTTCCCAAAGGTACATATCAGGTTAACCCTCAGGATGGCAAGGATTATTCACTAAACATTCCTGCAAGTCGTGTGGTCCTGAAAGGTGACGGGATGAACAAGACTCATATCTATAATGCACAGCAAAATATGAAAAACAAGGATATTATCCGGATCGGTAACGGAGATTGGAAGAAAACCGGAATCTCTACGAAACTTCGCAAGTCAGTTACTGATCCAACCGTCCTGCTACCCGTTGAGGACACAAGCGGGTTTGCAGTGAATGATTACGTGGTCATTTCATTCGAAACGACGCCAGGTTTCTTACGTGAACTTGGCATGCAAAACAAGTGGTCGTCACGTCTTGGTAAAGTAGAACCGTTATTCTATCGCCAAATTGTAGGCGTAGATTCGGAGAACAAAACGATCACGCTAGACATTCCGACGCGTTATCCAATGAAGCTGCGCGATGATATTACGATTAGTCAGACCGCAGATCCGATTGTCGAAGTAGGTTTGGAGGATTTCTCGATTGCAAACATTCAAAATGCGAAGTTGGGGCTTGGTGAAGATGACTTTAAAGTCGTTGGGACTGCTGGATATGAAGCCGATAATGCTAAAGCTGTCAATGTGATTGCAGTGGCCAACAGCTGGATTCGAAATATTAACACCTATAAACCAGCTGGCAATACAGATTACCATCTGCTATCCAAAGGGATTATTCTGGATCGTACAAAAAACGTCACAGTGGATCATGTAACCATGCAGTACCCGCAGTATCGTGGGGCAAATGGGAACGGTTATTTATATCAATTTATTGGCAATGATAATCTCATTAAGAATAGTAAGGCAATAGGAGCTAGACATAGCTTCACATATGCCAACTTCTCTGCGAACGGGAATGTCCTGCAAGGTTCGTATTCTGAGAAACCTTCATTATTGACTGATTTTCATATGTACTTGAGCATGGCGAACCTGATCGATAACCTGGTCGTTAACGGGGACGGAATCTCTGCCATTACACGGGATTATGGATCATCCGAAACGAATCGTCATGGGGTGGTAACCACTGAAAGTGTGTTCTGGAATACGACCGGTCAGGCGGCACATCCTAGTAAATCCGGCGTTATTGTTGAATCAGAACAATTCGGGAACGGATATGTCATTGGAACGAAAGGAAAGGACACCGACGTGAACGTCAACATTGTTGGTTCCATTCCGGATGCGAATACGCAGCCATTTGATATGGCGGAAGGCATTGGGCAGGGCGATCGTTTATCCCCGCAAAGTTTATATCAGGACCAGAGCAAGAAACGAATCAAAGATATTCATCTAGGGCTTCAATCCCTGTTGGTGAATGGCGAAGCTATAGGGGGGATGCAGTTCTTAAGAACGGATTACGTTCACACTTTGCCTTATGGTACAACCGAAACACCGATCATCTCTGCAAAAGCTTTTGCGAAGGATGCAAAGGTTAAAGTTAAGCAACCGCAAGGAACTAATGGAACTGGAGAGATCACTGTATCCTATCGGGGTCACAACCAGAACGTGCGAGTGAAGTTTAAGGTAGCTGATACACCCGTACTTCCAGAGAATATCTCCATAAGTCCCAATAAAACAGTACCCGGCTGGAGAGTCGCAGGGAATGCAATCAGCGCAGGCGGAAGCGGAGAATTATCCTCGTTTCTAACATTAGATAATGGCGAGATCGTAAATATTGCAGAATTGAATGTTCCTGTCACGTACACATCGAGTGATGATACGATTGGATATACGGAAGGAACTACTCTCCATGCGTTAAAAGCGGGAAAGGTCGACATTGTCGTGAGCTGCGTCTTTAATGGCGTAACGGTCGAGGCACGGGAGAAATTTGAAGTCAAAGAGCCTATGGCCGAGCCGGAAGGACCGTTCGCTGTTGTAACCAAAGTTACGGCTAGTGCAGATGATGGCAATCTGCCGGTCCATACGATCGATCGTGATCCAGACTCCAGATGGTCTGCTGATGGAAAGGGACAATACCTGCAATTGGAGCTTGAGCAACAGACTCAAGTAGGGCAGGTAAGCATTCAATTCTATAATGGACATACGCGATCCAATTATTTTGATTTGGAGATATCAACTGATGGTATTAATTACCAAAAAGTATTAAGTAATGTGGCCAGTAAAAAACAGGCGGCTTATGAAACATTTGAATTTGAACCAGTTCAGGCCAAATTCATTCGTTATGTCGGGCAAGGAAACGAATCCAATACCTGGAACAGCATTATTGAATTTTGGATACACGGGAATTAAAAATGACGTAGGATAAAATCAAAGAAATTAATTCAAATTCAATATCGAATATAATATGTGCTCATTTTAAAGCTGGAATGGGCGCATATTATATTTAAGATAACTGAGTTGTGTGATACGACAATTATAATATGTGAGATCACATATTTATCCATACGAAATTAAAAATATCTCGGGGGTTATAAAAAGAAAAAGCCACATTTATCCATGTGAGCGTGAGCGATCTAAGCGAGCGATCGATATGACAAGATGTCGTGTAGTTTTAAAAACAACAACTGTTTCACAAAACTCGTATTTTGTACATATGTATAGAGTATAGATTCTGGCTCCCCCAGCCGACGATTTTCCCTTTACTTCGTAGTACGTTTTGCAATACCTACTAACAAACTTTCCATATTCTTTACATAAATCTATAGGGCACTCTTTCAATCTATAGAGTTTATCAAGGAGTACTCCTCTGTTAAGTATATCCCTTACATTGGGATTAATTAAAATCATATTCACTTTCAACTCATCCTTGGTATAATGGGGATTCCTCTTTGAAGATATTCTTATTGCTTTTAATAGCGTACACATAAAATCATGATATGGCTTTAAAAAATTTATGTTTTCCGTTATCTTATACATAATTAGTCAGTCTTCATTCCTTGCCTCGTATATTTTTTTTAATTTCAAAAATAACTGAAATTTTGTTGGACTATCGCCTAGTTGATCATATAATTCAATAGCCGAGTTAATGTTGTTTTCTTCTATATATTGCAATATTTTTTTTTCATAGCTCTCTAGAACTGTACCTTCCTTCTCTTCAACATCAAATATTTTCTTTAAAATCCCATCGTATTCTAAACCTATTGTTTTCTCTTCAATATAATCTTGGTAGATTGCAGTACCATTTTTTTTCAATAAAATAATGTTTTCTTTGGGTATATCTGAAACAATTAATGGCGCATGAGTAGCAATAATTACATGGCAATTCACATCAATTATATCTTTTAAGATGTTAATATAACCGTTAATCCATTTTGGATGTAAGTGTGTTTCTGGTTCATCGATTAATAAGACTGAATTTTCTGAAACAGAGTGGGCTATTTCAACCAGTCTTAGGAATAAACTTAGTTCGCCAGAACTCCAATAAGATAAGGGAATAATATCAGAATGATCAGAATTAGGATAGAACCACAAATCTGAAATCACATATCTATCAAACATTCCCAAAAACTTAATATCATTATAAAATTGAAATTCACCTTCAAAATAATTAATTATATCAGCAGAATCCACTAGTTTTCGAGCTTCGCCTTTATAATAGGTCTCTCGCTTCTTTGAAAAAGCACTTGAAAAAGCTTTAATTTTCATGTTTACATATAAATACTCTACTAGCACTCGTTCCAACTGATTTATTGAAAATGCAGATTTGTGTGCATAATATCTATCATCTTTAAACAAATCCTGCATATATTCCGACACGAATTTTCTGAATTTTTTCGTACTATTATCATAACTTCTAATCTCATAATCGTATTCATCAATTAATTCATCCATACTCAAATTTTGATTTAAATTAGGCAAAACAACTTTCAATATCTCATCATAAAGCCCTCTAAACAAATTTTCTCTGAAACGATTAGTTGTGAACCCTATAATGTTGAATTCAAGATAGTATGCGCTTAGTAGTGGTTGTATGATTAAGTGTGATATATCAAGTAAAATTAAGTAATATACCAAACTCATAATTCTTATGAAATCCATTAAAAGTAAAACCACACAACTAAGAAACAATAGACCCTAAAACAAATAAGGTTATTCTATTTTAATATTGTCTTGCAAAAGTCGAAAAATTCATTTAGATCTGTAAGTTGCGCTACATTTTTAATTCGATTTGTATTTTCAATCTTTTCAATTTCAAGCCCTTTCATTTCAACATATTCCTTGGCTGCTTGGTTTGTAGAGGGATTAGATTTCCAGACTTCTATTCGACATAGTACTATGTTCTTGTCCTTTTCGGCAATGGTCCAAAGTTCTTGTCCTCAATTTGGGACAAGAACTTTGTTCCTTAAAACAAAAAAAAGCCGCTATAATAGCGACTTGGAATGGAACAATGTTCTTGTCTCTCGACATGCCTCTCCAACTTGGCTCTTCTTTTCTTCTAAGTTTTGTTTTAACATAGAAACAAAAAAAACGACCCTTCAACTTCAAAGGTCGGTTTACCCATATGGGAGAAGAAAACAATGGTCATAACTGCATTATATCCACCCGATGAAGTTATAATACTGTATTCTGCTTGAACTCTATGTTCATTTGGGCAATTCAGTAATATCAACGTTCATATGTTCAGTAAGCATTAAGGTTACATCCACTTTCACTTTGCTCCACAATAGTGTCATTTTATGAAGGTAACCTCTTACCGAATAGTCTACCGTTAAACTCAGCTCAGATCTCTTTTCATCTATGATTTTAATATGATGTTCCTTTAGCCTTTGTTTCGATTTGTACATCTCTAAAGCAATTTTCTTTTGTGTACCGTCCAGGTAGTCAACATACACAGATTTCATCTTAAAGTTTGAAGCGTATATTTTATGCTTATCTACCTCCAGAGCACCCAAAAGATAGGGAAGCTCTACCAGCCTCTTCACGAGTGCAAGTTCATCAGAAGTCTGTCTCATCGTACACACCTCCTTCTTCAAGCTTTACAGTGACCAATTGATCAAAATCGACCCATTCAAATCCATTCTCCATTTCAATTCTGATTTTCTTTCCAAAGGTACTGATTGAAGTGACGATCCCGCGTATATACCGATTGCCCCACTCATGAAACACTTCAATGGTGGCTTGCAACCTATAGTTAAGCGACATATCTATATTTTGTGCAATAATCTCCCACTCATCTTCATGGACTATAGGTCTTACTTGATAATGAATTTGAGTACGATGCTGTATAATTCGTTCTTTATGTTGTGGAAGCATCATGCGGCTCGATTCCCATAATCCATTGGCCTCAAGTTTTTTGCTCATTTGTAATGCCCCCCAATTTTAGATGCTCTATCGATCGCTTGACCGGCAGCCGTAATAGAGCTCGCTCGTAGAATGGCAATATCGCCAAATCGATCCTTAATGTCGTCCATCACCTGATCAATTGCGCGTTTCTGCTCTTGATCACCAAAAAACGATAGTTGATATGTATCCGCGCTGGATAATTGAGAAAGGGAAACGCCTACACGGCGTACAGGTTGCCCATCCCAGTGTTGATGGAACATGCGTTTAGCTATCTTGCATACATCAACGGTTATGTTTGTAGGATCAGACAGTTTAACCTGCCTGTGAAAACCAGTTGGGTGGTCAAAATCAGCTCCAGACACACTCACGGAAACGACACTACCCATCAGCCCCTTTTTGCGGGCTCTTCTACACACTTCTGTACAGATATCGAGGATGACCACTTCGATCTCCCATGCTTCTGTATAGTCTCTAGGCAGCGTCATACCATTTCCAATATCCTTTTGTGTACTGTGTGTGTTGACGGTCACTGGCAAGTGGTCCAGTCCATTTGCGACTCGCCAGATGACCTCTCCATTAACGCCCCACTTACTTCTTAGTTTGGAAAGAGGTGTATTCGCCAGGTCTCTAATGGTTCGGATGCCCATTTTCCACAAATGTTTTTCCATTCTGGAGCCAATCCCCCACATATCGCGAATGGGCTTATCTCCAATGTGAAGGTGTAACTCCTCTTTCTTTAAGTGGAAAATGCCCCCCTCTGCTTTTTTAGCAATCATATCGCAGCACAATTTACTGATGATTTTGTTTTCACCAATGCCAGCTCTCGCGTAAACACCTGTTTCATTATAGATTTTGTCTTGAATTTGCTTGGCTAAATCGATTGGATCATTACCGAATAGATGCATAGACCCTGTAAAATCAGCGAATAATTCGTCTATGCTGTACGGTTCAACCAGATCGGTGAACTCCTCAATAATGGACATGATTTGAGTGGATACTTCGATGTATTCTTGCATGTGTGGTTTCACAATGATCAGTTCCGGACACTTCTGAAGAGACTGCCAAAGTGGTTCCGCGGTAGATACACCTTTAGCTTTGGCCAGTGGACAAGCGGCAAGAATAATACCAGAACGCCTTGCTGGATCGCCGGCGACGGCGAGTGGTCTATTTTTGTATTGAGGCATTTTTGCCTTTTCGACTGAAGCATAAAACGACTGCATATCGATCAGCATAATGGTTCGCTGCTTAGCCAACATTGAAATCACTCCTGCACTTTAAGAACGTATGTTTGTATATATTATAAACCGAACATACGTTCTTTATGCAAGAGGTAAATATTTATATTAGACAAATGACGTAGTGATGGATTCAAATCATACAAAGTTATATCAGCTTCACCATCATTGAACTCCCAACAGTAACAACTCCTTCTCCGGCAGACAATTTCAGTTAGCTTTTGTTTGTGATCGTCAGAAGAGTTGAGTTCTAATATTCATCTTTGTACCCAGAGTATCTTTTGTTCTCTTTTCAAACTTAGCAAGTACTTTTTGTTCAGACCGACCAGGTTTCCCCCATCATTATTTAATGTAGTAGAACCGCCATTAGCACCCGATTTCTAATTTTCTGGGTTGTTGCTATCAGAACAAGCCGCTAAGGTGAAGGTACTCACTCATGAATTGGAACTATGGTTTATTAGTTCCATCTGCAGTCAGTAAAGCTGGTCTCTTGAAAATAATCCACCCTACAGCTTTTAAGACCGATAACATAAAAAAGCCGCTAAAATAGCGACTTTTGACAGGAATATGCGCTTGTCTTTGACAACAACTTTTTGAGTTTAGTAACTAAACGACGATTTCCTCTGAAAGTATCGTGAGACAGTTACGGTTTATAAGGTCAATAATCTTTGGACTTTGGATTTAATCAAAGATTTAGAAAGAACTGGTCTCTTCAATTTGTTTAATTACTCTCGCCGGGTTGCCGCCAACCACCATGTTGTCCGGAACGTCCTTAGTTACAACTGCTCCAGAAGCAACTACGACATTATTACCTATCGTAACACCTGGATTGATAATAGCTCGGCCACCAACCCATACATTATTTCCGATGTTTACTGGCTTTGCATATTCCGGACCTTTATTTCTTTCAATTGGATCCAGGGGATGTGTAGCAGTGTATATATGAACACCTGGACCGAACATACAGTTACTTCCAATCCTAACTTCACATACATCGAGGATTGTACAATCAAAGTTGGTATAGAAATGTTCACCCACATGAATATTATAACCGTAGTCAAAACGAATATTTGGTTCCATACCCAGGTGTTCTCCTGTTGATCCGAGTAATTTTTTGAGTAATTCTACTCTAAGTTCATCTTCCGTTTCTGTTGTCTGGTTATATATTCGCGTCATTCGTCTTGCATTTGCTCGATCACGTGTAAGTTCAGGATCCCAACCCTTATACAATTCTCCATCAAGCATCTTTTGTTTTTCTGTTTTCATGGTCGTTTTATCCTTCTATTTATTAAAATTTAACTTATAGCGGTTTGGCGGCTCTAGACAGAAAACCTGAAATAACGGTGCCAACAAGTACTAGAATCAGGGCATTTAGTAATCCATAATGTTCCCCGAGAAAACCAAGCATAGGTGGCTACACCAGAGATGTGATATAGCCAGTGGTAGCCACGGCTCCTACTCTTGCTACAGCACCCTGGGGATTGTCTCCTGCTGCAGAAAGACCAACAGGAAAACCTAGAGAGGTACCCAACCCCAGAAGACGACGCCTATAGAAGCGACAATATAATGCTGACCCCAGATCACAAAGCGTTAAACCCAGCATAGCTGAGAGGGCGCAACTTAATAACACCCGAACCCTTCCATACCGGTCAAGTATCCTTCCGCCAGCAAAACGTCCAATTGTCATGGCGGCAACAAACAAACCATATACAAATGAGCCAATGGTTGAATTAACCCCGTAACCATCTACAATGGTTAGTGGTAACCAATCGTTTGCAGCCCCCTCGGCAAATGCCATACCCAAGACAATAATTCCTATGAACAACGTTCGCTTCTCGCTCCATACCTTGAATTGCTTTTTCATACCCGAGCGCTTTGGCATATCTGTATTCGTTAATTCTTTTCCAGTAGACTCCGGCAGGTAGCGTTGTCCATAAACTACTGCGCAGAGCATAACTAGAGACAATATGGTGAAATGAACGCTGATCTGTAAATGGACTGCCTCAGCTAATGCTCCAAGACCAGCACCAACGAGCGTTCCTGTACATTTGCGCAGGTCTGCCTCCAGTAGAGTCCTCCAAATCCAATTCAATGAGTTCACCCGTGCTAAGGAGTTCATGAAGTATATTACGACATGTGGCTATGCTTAAACCTGTTGCCTCAGCCACCACTTTGATTGGTTTTGGTCACCAAGTTCAGATCTGATGCCCAAAACCGCGCAGTAAACCGTTTCGTCGAATCAAGCCATTGCTAAAGTCTAAATAGTCTCATTTCCCCAAATGCTTACCAGATCATTGATTTGAAGAGACACGACCCTTAGTTCTCCGCCAAAGGCATAAAGTTCTAGTCCTCTACTTTCCAAGTCAGGGAAAATCATGTCTGAAATAATTGTTGTTCCATTGTTACCAAAGACCTCTACACTTGACCAATCAACATAGATACTCAACTGTATCCTTTCATGCTCTGGCTTCATAAGGGCCTTATGTTTTGCAGAAAAATCGGGATGAAAATCAACGTTGTTCGACTTTGTCCGGTCGACAAACAACTCCTCATTCAAGACATTATATCCGATGACTGTCTCCTGATCGGAAGAGGAAGATTTTCGCACCTTAAACCCGAATGCTGTTGCAGTACCGATTTCAAATTCCGCAATAATTTCCATCTTTGCAGCAGAAACAGCAGACAAAACGTTCATATCTGGTTTAATCGTAATGTCTTGCAGAGACAGAATCGATCTTCTAAGTTGATTTAACTCAGTTACGGGTGCTTGAGTTAAGCGTAGACCTTCCGAATACGTCCTAAGCTGAATCTCTCGTGGAATGGACAGCTGGCCACGCCATTCCTTAGAAGGAAGAGTGGAAGCATAACGCCAATTATTCATCCAGCCGACCCAAATCTTTCGCCCGTCCTTATTCGGGATACCATCCCAGGTCACGGCCGCGTAAAAGTCGGATCCGTAATCTATCCATTTGATTGTATCGAATGATGCCAATGTTTCATCGAGTGTAAAAACTTTACCATTAAAGTCACCTATAAAATACATCATGCCAGAACCGCCTGCGGGTGGTTCTGAATCGTTTGAATTTACTCCATTTCTATCTCCGACACTTAGTATCAAAATCCACTTAGTAGTATTTGGGTCCTCATCCACTTGGATTTCAAACACCTCAGGACATTCAAATATTCCACGATGGATACCTGGGATATCGGAACCGAAATCACTTTCAAAAGACCAATCCTTAAGATTTGAAGATGTATAAAATTCTACACGGTCTCTTACAGCAAGAACCATTACCCAGTTTGAAGATTCTTCATGCCAGAATACCTTTGGATCCCGAAAATCTAGCGTTTCCGTGGGGAATAAAACAGGGTTACCTTCATATTTTTTCCAGGTTCGACCTTTATCCTTGCTGTAAGCGATGCTTTGAACCTGCGGTTTACCGGGCTGAGCGCTGTTGGCATTATTAGTATAGATTGCAACCAATCCTGATCCTGCTTCGTTGAAGAATCCGCTTGTATTGTTCTTATCGACCACCGCACATCCCGAAAAGATCGCTCCATCTTCCCCCGGCGAGATGGCTAATGGAAGTTCATCCCAATGTACTAAATCATTACTTACTGCATGACCCCAATGCATTCTGCCGAAGTCAGGCTGCGTATCATGAGGAGTATGTTGGTAAAAAAGGTGATATTCTCCTTCGTAATAAACCATTCCGTTAGGATCGTTCATCCAATTTTTCTTAGGCGAATAATGAAATTGTGGCCTGTATTCATCTTTATAAACAAATTTTCCCAGACCTTTTCTGATACTATTTTCCCCTGATAAATGTATTTTTTTAATTTTAATCACTCTCCCTTGAGGTTATTTAGATTCTAAAAAAAGATTTTTTTCGGTAACTAATAGGATGGCATACCTAATATATCTAGAAATCCATTCCTTATTAACAAAATAAAGCACATGTCTTCATTTGTCAAAGTTTTCTTGTGAATATGCACATATTTTTATGTGTAATTCTCTATTTTAATTTACATTTGCACACTTTTTATGGCTAATTAATAGAAAATGACAACCTTTATTTAGTTCGGTCTAATTACCCTTCTATATTTCAAAGTGAATTATTTACAAATGTAAAATTAAGAGGTTTGTTGAAAAGTGCTAATTCGGGATTGAGTGCATCTCCTTGATTTTCGAATTCGAATGTTCCAATTAGTTGGGTACATACAATCAATTAGTATTCAGATTATGGACTACCGTGTTATTTAATTAGGTATTCATCTAATAGGTGATCGGACTATGTTCTTGTCCATTTCGGCAATCGGAACAAGTTCTTGTCCTTGGCTCGGGAAACGAACTTGCACCGATAAAATAAAAAAGCCGCTAGAATAGCGACTTCAATGGGACCATGTTTTTGTCCCTCGACAGCTTTCCAAACCAAAGGCTGTTGCATATTTCTCAACAAGTTTTTCTATAGAACGTTTTGTCAAACGTCTATTTTTACCTTTGCGTCCTACAGGTGCTGCAATAAACAAAATCTTTCATTTTTTTCTGGGGTATATCTTGTTTCCCTTACCTGCAGGTAATTCTCAATATCTAGGGATGTTAGCTGCTAAAGTAAACATATTGTTCTTTTCCCCCTTTTCGAGTTACTCTTACAGATGATTTCGTCAGATCTAAGTCCTGATCCTAAGATTAATGAAATTATTGCCGTATCTCGTTCACGTTTAAACTGATGGAAATGCATGATACGTTTGTTTGTTTGTTTGTTTTGTTTAATCGCCATAATCGTATGCTACAAACACTCTAAAAGCTTCAAAATCATTTTCTCTCAGTATTTTTCCTTCCATACGATTCGCGATCGTTTCCTGACTTTCTTTTTCTTTAAATCAATTGTTTCGGCTTTATTCTGTAAGTAATCAAATGAGGACTTAAGAGAAGAAAGCTTACGGTTGATTGTTAGCTTATTATTCCCAAGTTGATACTCCAAAAAAGACAAAAAGCTTTCTGTTTCACGTATCGTTAATGTTTCTAGCGTGGATAATTCAATTTCTATTCTTTTTTGAACTGTGGTAAAGCAATCAGCCAATCAAAAAAGATAATATAATCGGCATGAAAGGCTGTCCGTATGACAATGCCGTGGCCGAAGCGACCTACAAATTCATGAAAACTGAGTTCATCCACCAGATGAGCTTCCAGAGCCTTCGCCATCTGGAATTGGAATTATACGATTACGTTAACTGGTTTAACAAACATCGGATTCATGGAACGTTGGGATACCTGACACCTGTTCAGCATCGCCAAGAAGCCCTTAAAAAAGCTGTCTAATTTACTGTTGACAATCCACCCTTCTGGATATCAATGAAAGAAGCCAACTATCATGCAGAGAGTCTCCAGGATCTAAAATTTGTCGATGTGTGGGTACGGAATAATACTCAGTGACAGATAAATCTTTTTGATGTAACAGTGTTTTCACAATATCGATCGGAATCTTTTCCGTTTGAGCAGCATGCGTAGCGAAGGAGTGTCGAAGTAAATGAGTTTTCAAGACAACTTGATTACAGGAAGAAGTAGAATCACTAGAATTGGCGACGACAGCATTTGTCACTGGTTCACTCGTATTCACGGCCCTAGAGCCAGTATTATTTAGTGCAGTTCATTGGAGATGTAGTCTTGCTCTTCAATTCCGGATGTAAAATCCCCTGGTTCTTTAGTATCAAGGACCAAGGGATTTTTATGAGAAGTATAACTTATTCAGATTTAATTTATGAGCTCGCACCGGCAGCATGTTTTGGTAGGTTGAGGAGTATTACAAGAATCATCAACCTATATTAGTTGTAGCCTATACCTTGATAATAGTAGCCCAGCGATTTCATGAAGTCGGCATTCAACATGTTTCGGCCATCGAAGATGTTGGGCTGCTTCATCTGTTTATTGAGCATACTCCAGTTTAGGTCATGATACATCTTCCACTCCGTACATATAAAAACAGCATCTGCATCTTTAAAGCCTTCCTCAGGGGTAATCATGGATTGAATATTTGAATTCTTCAAATATGAGGGAAGTTTGGCGACCGGGTCAAACAATTTAATATGTGCTTGTCCCACAGTCAATTCCTGAATGAGCCGGATCGCAGGAGCTTCCCGTATGTCATCCGTATCGGGCTTGAATGCCAAGCCAAGAACCACTATTTTTTTGCCTGCGAAATCTCCTAACCTTTTTCTGGCTTTCTCAACCATATACATATATTGTGTTTCATTTACATCAACGACTTCCTTCAGTACTTGTAATTCCGTATTATTTTCCTTGGCTATACGGAGTAAAGCTGCAACGTCCTTTGGAAAACATGATCCACCATAACCAATTCCTGCTTGCAGGAAGCTGCTGCCAATCCTTTGATCAAGTCCCATCCCAAAAGCAACCTCTTTTATATCTACCTCAAGTTTGTCACTTAATCTGGAAAGTTCATTAATATAAGAAATTTTTGTGGCTAGGAATGCATTCGATGCATATTTTATAAGTTCTGCAGTCCTCGGTGTAGTTAAAACAACAGGGCATTGAACTGAAGCGTAGAGGGTCTGAAGCATTTTGGTCGCTTTAGTACTCGTCGCGCCAATGACAACCCGGTCTGGATTTAGAGAATCCTCCATTGCCTTGCCTTCCCTTAAAAATTCAGGATTGGATGCAACATCATAAGGATAAGATGCTGCCTGTGACCGCAATATCCATTGAGTCACTTTTTCCTGCGTCCCTACGGGTACGGTACTTTTGTTAACGATGAGTTTATAACCTTTCATATAACGACCAATATCTTGTGAAACCTGCTTCACATAAGTTAAATCCGCACTGCCATCAGTAAGCGCTGGAGTCCCGACACATATAAATATTACATCATTCTCCTGAATAGCTTTTGCTTGATTTGTAGTAAACATAATCTGACCGGATTTAAGGTGTTTTACCAGTAGTTCCTTGAGACCCGGCTCATAGAAATAAAGTTCACCTTTCATTAATTGATCGACCTTGTGTGCATCTGTATCAAGTCCTACTACTTTCCAGCCCATCTCGGCAAATACCAAGGCAGTCGTCGTACCCACATAGCCTGTCCCAATCACGAGTATTTTCATTCTTCGTCACCCTTCCTTCTCGCTTCCAAGCCAGCCAAGGTAGAACCGATCCCCACTACCGTATTAACAACAGCGTGTGTTAGTTGCTTGATATGAACATTACTTAATAGGATGCTGTCTCTGACGTAGCAGCTTTTAATAGTGGAATCTGCACCAATAGAAACGTAAGGACCAACCACACTATCTTCTAAAATACAGCCTGCTTCTATAGAGACTGGGGCAATAATCTTGCAGTTTTTTAGAGTCACCGAAGGATGAATATCATTTTCAACCGGCATCTCCCGAAGCATTTTTTGATTGGCATCAAGCCATCTCTGTAAAGTTCCTACGTCAATATTTGCTATTTCAGCTTGATGGTAAGATACCGAGTAGCCCTGTTGAATCAGCCATTGGATCGCATCTGTAATTTCATATTCTCCTCTCGCCGAAGGCTCTATCTTTTTGGCAGCTTCGAAAATAGAGGAGGTAAAACCGTATGCTCCTAATACCGCAAGATTTGATTTGGGAGCTTTCGGCTTCTCTACAAGCTTTACAATCCGGTGGTCTTCCACCTCTGCAATGCCATAATCTTGAGGGCTATCCACTTCCGATAGAAGCAGCGCAACATGATTCCCATGTTCTTCTATTTGCTTCTTAAGTTGAGAGAGTGAAATGGAAATTAAGTTATCCCCCAAGAGTAAAATGAATGAGTCCTGACCAATAAAATGCTCTGCTTGCAATATGGCATCTGCAATTCCTTTTGGATCTTTTTGATAAATAAACGTAATATTCGTACTCCACCTAGTGACATTCTCTAAGCTACTTCTAATGAGTGATTCTTGGGATTTTTGGATTACTATTCCGATCTCAGAAACCTCTTGTTCGACCAATTTATCTATACAGGAGTGCAACAAGGGAGTATTGGCTACGGGAATCAATGATTTTGGATAAGAGAAAGTGAATGGATACATACGGGAACCTTTCCCAGCACAAAGAATTAGTCCTTTCAAGTCGTTTCCTCCCTTCTAATTTTCACTTCTGTATACTCTATGAAAAACAAATATATTTGGATTGGACGAACATCTGATAGATTTTATAGATAGGCTCTAACAGCCTTGAACGTTTCTCAGAAAACTAAGTTTTCTAATTCTTATGAAATGGTTCGTTGACGCTTGTGAAAATTTTCTGACGCCCATTCATTCCACAGGTCATTCGCATAAGATGACGGCAAAAGAGCCGTTGGCTTCATGCTAACCAAAGGAGACTGAAATGGTATGAAAATAGTTCAAATATCTACGAATACACTTCCCGTTCCCCCAGAAGATTATGGCGGCACTCAGCGCGATATTCACTACCTGACAGAAGAGTTGGTTCGTCGAGGTCATGAGGTCATTTTATTTGCTAAGAAAGGTTCGAAAACCAACGCCACAAGGACGTACGAATATCCTACTGATGACCCGGATCAGCAGTTGGATTTCATCATTAAGCGCATTCCTTCAAATGTAGATATTATCCATGATCACTATGGCATTGTTGCGAAAACAAATCCGCCCATTCCTACGCTCCACAACTCCCATTCCAAAAAGGCAAAAGGATCACAAATCCCCGTATTTGTAAGCAAGAAAATTCGTGATAAGAACAAGAAAGGTTATTTCGTGCATAACGGGATTCGTCTTAGTGACTATACTTTTCGAACCAAGAAAAAGGGCTATCTTTTATTTTTGGGTAGAATCATGAAAGAAAAAGGAGTTCATTTAGCGATTGAAGTTGCACAAAAAACGGGGAAAGAATTAATTATTGCTGGGACAATTAACAAGCCTGCATATCAAGAGTATTTCGATAGCGAAGTCAAACCGCATCTAAATGAAAAGATACGATTTATCGGTCCTGTCGGTGGAGCAAAGAAAATTAATTTGATTTCAAGAGCGAGCTGTGTGTTATTTACCTCTACATGGAACGAACCCTTCGGACTTGTGCTTATCGAATCTTTGGCTTGTGGTACACCAGTACTCGGATTCAAAGCAGGGGCCGTTCCAGAAGTGCTAAAAGGCTTACCACAATTATTATGTAACTCTACGGATGATATGGTTCGCAAAGTGAAATACCGTAACAATTTCCCCACCGCAAGAGTTTGCCGATCCTATGTAAAAAGGCATTTTTCGGATAAAGTCATGGCTGACAATTTTCTTAAGTTGTATAAAAAAGTCATCACGAATAAGGAATATAAAATTATCCGTCAGTCGGTGTGGAACACCAGAAAAAATATGATTCTGAAAAGGAGTTGAAATCTGTGGCTTCAATCATAGCGTGTACCATGAGACCTGAATATATGGATAACATTTTTGCGAACTATGAACGACAGGAATGGCATAACAAAGAAATGATCGTCATCCTTAATAAGGATAGTATGAATCTTAAAAAGTGGCGAAAGAAGGCAAAAGAGTACGAAAATGTTAGAGTCTATAAGCTTCCTGAGAAATATACACTGGGGAAATGTCTTAACTGGGCCATTGCCCGGGCAAAAGGTTCGTTTATTGCCAAATTTGATGATGATGATTATTATGGTGCTCATTATTTAAAAGAATCCATCATTGCACTAAGAACACAAAAGGCACCGATTGTTGGTAAACACACAGCGTATATTTATTTTGAGGCGAAAAAAGCGCTTATGGAATACCGACCCGGACAAGAGAATGTGCCTGGCAAAAGGGTTAAAGGCGGGACATTATTTTTTCGTAAAAGGGTATGGAAACAGGTGAAATTTCCTGAGGATACGATCGGAGGATCAGATGCCAAATGGGCAAAAAAATGCCGCAGAGCTGGCTATACCGTATATTATGTGTCTAAGAAAAATTACGTATGTATTCGAAGAGAGAACATTCAGTCACATACACAGAAACGGGACACTGAGGAATATATGAGAAATTGTAAATTAGTTACCTATACGGATGACTTTATACCTTATACAACCGAAACTATTCCAGATGAAGGTACCCGTAGAGAAGAATACAATTCACTCTCAAATGGCTCCATTTAGCAAATTGGACATTTGAAGCGAAGAATGGGCTGTTCCGGTAGTATAACTACTTTAGGGACTGTCCATTCTATTCGCTGTAACAAACAACATTGCCGCACATTCGATTATTATACACTACCTTAATTTCCGAATACTTTCGTAATCCGTATATTTCTTTAGCCATTCAATGTCCTGACTTCTGTATCGTTTTAAAATTTTGTATTTTTGCTTGATCAGATCTTCAGGCAATTTATATTTAGAGCGTTTAAAAATATACATCTTCTCCTGAGCCAGCTCTCTGACAACCTGATGCAATGCTCTGTGTTGAGTATGGCCATACTCCCCTTTTTTATTGTGGGTCACAATCATCGTGATCTGAGGATTGGCTTGCAGTACCTGTGCGATATCTTTTTTCAAAGCCTTTCGGTTAAAATCTCCTTCCCATTTATCTTTATAACTCCACATTTCATACTCGGCTCCTACGTCTTTCATTGCTTTTTTAAACTCTCTTGCCCGCACTTTGTGTTTTCCATTAGTTACACAAATAACTTTCCACCCTTTTCCCTTGATAAGTTGAGCTCCTCCAAAGATTATTTCATCATCAGGATGGGCTACAATCATCAATTTATTGAACATTGTCTTCCCTCCAAATCTTCTAGATGAAGGACTGATATAAGCTAAGCAGCTTATCGACGATGCCAGAGATATTAAATTGCTTCTTAACGAATTCACGTCCTGCTTCTCCCCAATTTTTTGAACTTTTCTTAGACCTTAATGCAGTACGAATCAGATTTTCGATCTTGCTTATTTCAAGAGTTTCCTTGGCTCTGTGATCTCCGAAGTAATACCTCCAAGCAAGCTTGAAATTATCTGGCTTCACAATTCCAAAAATCCCCTTTGCACCGATTGCAATTACAGGCCGCTTGCAGGACATCGCTTCAAGAGCTACTCGACCTGTTCCTACAACAACGTCACTAATGGAAAAAAAGGCCGATGTATCTAGGCGTTCACCCATTACATGAATACGATTACTGTGTTTTCTAGCTGCTAGTTTCTTGACACTATTCAACCCTGGTCCACCACCAACCACTACGACATGCATGTTTGGGGAGGAATCCATACAGCGCTGTGCAGCTCTTAAAAAACTTTTACATATCTCTGCTTTTTCATCCTCTATTCGGCTGACATACAATAGCACTTTCGACTTACTGGCAATGTTTAATTGTGTGAGCAACTGCTGGTTTCTGTTGTATCTAAAATGCTGCGTATTAATTCCATTTGGAATTAATACAGATTGGATATTTTTCTCTTCCAGCCACTTTTTAACCGGCCAGCTAACGCTAATAACCGCGTGACGACTATAACACCTCTTCATTATTTTCGTGATCAGTGCCCGAGGATAGTATGTCCCATGTATGGTGTAGACAAAAGGGATTCTCAGCTTTCTGCTGAGGGCGCTACCGATTATTCCGGTAGATTCATGGTGAGCATTAATGACGTTGATCTTATGCTTGATAATCCATTGCTCCAATCTTTGCCGGTCGTTTATTTTCGTAAATATTGGACAACCAAGCGCCCTGAACTTGGACAACAAACTCCCCCGATTACCTGCTACATAAATGGAGACCCCTCTTTTTCCCATCTCTTCGACAACAGCGGACACATATGTCTCTGTTCCTCCCACTTCCAATTTATCTATGATCATAAGCAATCGAAGAGTTGGCTTCTTCATGAATTTCCCCTCCAATAAGGTTATGAATCTCACTCCTTATAGTATGGGGTGTTAATTCATATCGTTACTGGAATACACCCAAGAAGACAAAACAGGCGTTTTATAGTATTTCGAATGAAATACAATTCTCTGACTGAGCATGAAAAATCACCTCCATTTAACAAGAATAGGTGAGGCCTGGAAGGAAGCCGTTTTTGCAAAATCCTTTGAAGTTACCCTGAGCATTATTAACGAATGGAAGATTTTTTGATAATAACGGTTACATTGTTGCCCTGACCACAGGACGACTCGAGTCAACATCAGTTCGCTCTAAAGGACCAACAAGGCTGTAATCGCTTCCAGGATGCGAGGTCACATATTCCTTGGAGACATCCCAAAATACGCTGTTTCGTTGTAAATATAAAATAATATATTGGCTAACCTAATCGCTACCTGACAATTGCCTTTTTTGAGTTTCATAGCCACTTCATCCATGCATTGCGTCCGGTATTACATATATTATGCTATGCTATATCTATTCATGAGGAAGTGAGCATATCATGACTACTTTTTTGGATGCTCGAACATCACAAAATGCTAGTTTGGCTAACTCTATTTTGGTGCCCATTCTATTCATTTGCAGGCCTCAGTTATTCGGACAGATAGGTCTAATGACTGCCGGTGCTGAGACAAACCCTCGTGTTCAGTTTAAAGGAACCGTTTCCGTTCAATTCCCTTTTAGCCCTTGTTGGAATTTATCCGCACACAATTCAATGGCGCCTATCGCATTTCGGTAGCCAATTTGTCTTCTATTCCTTCTTCAGTGCGTTGTGAGATTTTTAGAGGATCCACAAATTCAGGAACCCCTATTTATGTGGTTTCACAACCTGTGTTCCCCTTGAAGGAATCCTTCTGGAAAGCTTCGAGGGCTCTTCATTGTAATCCGACAAATGAATACAACACTCCCATTCAAAATTAATATGCGCCACTTTCATTACTCCGCGCGCCCAAGGATAAACGGTCGCAGCTTGATCGTGTCTTTTTTGTACTGTCTACTTGACAGGATTTTGACCAAATTAGCGGCCTTCTATGGGCTCACACCCATTCCCCTGCTCAATTGCCTACATACAATACACTAATGAACAGGAGTGATGTTATATGACATTTTTACCTCCTTTTGGACCTGGCGGAGGGTTTGGCGGACCTGGGGGTCCCGGAGGAGCCAGTGGAATGCCTGGTCCTCCATCGTTCCCCGGGGGTGGAGGCGGCGGACCACAAGGCATGCAGGCACCTACCGGGCCGCCACCATCATTCATTCCACAGCAACCCGCTTCGTTATTTGCGGTAGATCCAAGAGCCATATCCGGCTGTCTGTTTCGCTACACATATATTTGGCCGAATCGTGGTCCCGGCTTCTGGATGTTCCCGGTATTTGTCGGCAGAAATTCGGTGGCTGGCTTCCGCTGGAATGGCTTCTTCTGGCTATACAGCGGCATTGATCTGCAGCAAATCAGCTCGTTTAGCTGTTTTTAGAATTAATTACCCTGTATGCGGATCAATCCGCATACAGGGTAATTTACATTTATCTTATAAGAATAGATATCCGTTAGCTACTCAATCATCAAGGGGCCTTCATTATATATTGCGATGAAACAGAGAGGTTGCTCCAATCAGCCCTGCTTTATTGCCCAGGCTTAGCTGGAATGATCTGCGTATGTTTAAAACTATCCAGTAGAAGTTTTTGGGTACAATTGCCTATCCTACGTACAAGCCATTCTTGCTCCATAATACCGCCACCAACGATCACTGCAGGAGGATCGAAAATATGAATCAGCGTTGCAATTCCTCTAGATACTTCAAGCTCCGGCGTTTTGCAACAAAGAAATTATGGCTAGTTCTCCATCAGAAATTTTTCCGAATAATTCTTTTCCATTCGAAATGTGCTGCCCGTTAGCTTAATGAACCAACCGATTAGATAGACATCTAATCGTCAATGGGAACATGTTTTTGTCCCTCGACAATTTTCGTTCTGTTTTTTATAAGATCCCCTTTTGTCGGAGGACAAGAACTTGTTCCGTTAAAGGGCAAGAACTTAGCGTTGTACATTGACACAAAGTTCCCTACCAAAATGACACAAAGTACCCTACTTTCATGCATTTATGCCCTTTGTCTTTAATTAACGGAGCAAATTTGTAACTTGGTAGGCAACTTTGTGTCACTCCCTCCAAATTATTTATCCATGTTGTTTACAGCGTTTTTCATTTGATCATCTGTTAAGTGCGTATAAATCATTGTAGTTTGTATTGAAGAATGTCCTAATTGATTTTTTAATTTTGGGACATCAATATTCTCAATATGATAACGTGTGGCAAATGAATGCCTCAAAGAATGAACCGTCAAAGCCGGCTTTCCAAAGGCTGTTGCATATTTCTCAATAAGTTTTTCAATAGAACGTTGTGTTAAACGTCTATTTTTACCTTTGCGTCCTACAGGTGCTGCAATAAACAAATATTTTTCATTTTTTTCTGGGGTATATCTTGTTTCCCTTACCTGCAGGTAATTCTCAATATCTAGGGATGTTTGGCTGCTAAAGTAAACATATTGCTCTTTTCCCCCTTTTCGAGTTACTCTTACAGACGATTTCGTCAGATCTAAATCCTCAAGATTGATTCCGGAAACTTCTGATAATCTAAGTCCTCTCCTAAGATTAATGAAATTATTGCCGTATCTCGTTCACGATTAAACTGATGGAAATGCATGATACGTTTGTTTGTTTTGTTTAATTCGCCATAATCGTATGCTACAAACACTCTAAAAGCTTCAAAATCATTTTCTCTCAGTATTTTTCCTTCCATACGATTCGCGATCGTTTCCTGACTTTCTTTTACTGCATTTAAGTCCATTTTAGCCATAACATTTCGTTGTATATAAGGCTTTAAATCAATTGTTTCGGCTTTATTCTGTAAGTAATCAAATAAGCTGTCGGTATGTACTTTTAGAGAATTTATCATTACAAGCAAATAAAATAAGTTACAATAACCTAATCCTTGAGTGTTCATGCGTCCGAAGCATCCCATTATGGTCATTTTGGACATTATTCGAACAGCTGATGGAACAAACTCTTGTGTAACAACTCGTCTTTATCATACTCCTCATCCTCGATCCGATGCTTCTGAGAGTCCATTAACGAAGGATGAAGAGTAGGTATAAGCAGGCCTATCCGTTTCTCAGCCAGCCCGACTTCGCCAGCTCGTAAGCATCCTGTTATTGGATCTATTCGCTCCAGCCGGCTGAGGTAATTCTCGTAATGATGCTTGAAGCTAAACGGCAGCATCTCACCATTCACTCGGTCTGTTCGTCCGCATCGAATCATTGGGTGTCTGTTATGCATATCGAAGCGCCCGCTCAACGATATCCTTTTGATATGAATTCAGACCAATTTTCGGGTTAAAGAACGATTCAATCGACGCTACATAAACTGCTGGTGGAAGTGATGGAGATGCAATTAATGCTTTGTGTGTCAATTTGTAATTTATATTGCACCATTTTTAAAACTTATTTTGCGTAAGAATACACATATAGACAATAGCTTGTATCACTTAGTTACAAGCTCCTTTTTGTACTAAAGTCCCCTTTATTGAATTAACCCTGTGTGATCTTATGCGACGTTGGTATGGATGTTTTAGATTCATTAGTATAAATTCATTTGGTATGAGAAGTTTGTTTTCAAGTGTGTTTTTCAACGGTGAAAACATCTCTTATCATCTCAAGTAGAAAAACAATGCCTGAATTAGCGAGAGAGCCGATAACTGCATAATAGGGTTATCGGCTCTGTGTCTGTACGGCTAGCTCTTTGACATGCGTTTATCAGCAACCTCTCGGTTATGTCACTTGTTGCTGGTCTTCTTGATCAAGTCCACGCCATCGTATGCCAGACTTTCCACACTTGCAGCCTTCTGCAGTATGTAATGATCAAAAAAGTTCTTCGTATAGTCTGTAACAAGATTTCGCATCTCCATAGCATCCCGTTCGCCTCTGAGTTTCTCATTAACACTGGTAAACACGATGTCGCAATAATCTAAATGCGCAACACGATCAACAGAGAAATAATAGGTTTCCATGCTATTGTTAACGCCAATTATCGCATTCATATTATAGTTAGGTTCACAAAACAGTAGCAAGAAGGGTTTCTTGAGATCGCTGTCAAGAAGGCCGAACGCACCGCTATCCAAGCCAGTCCCGCAGGCGAACCGCTCGTCGTCCCGGCAAACCATCGCCGTCGTAAGCCCTCCATAAGAATGTCCGACTATGCCCATGCCGATGTCAAGCAGCAATCGGTCCTTAAAGATGGAATTCAGTTCTCCAGAGTCCAGTTTGTAAAGATAATCGGCTACATACCTTACATCTTCTGCCTGTAATTCACTATACTCTGTTAACTTGGCAAGTATAGGCAGTGCAAGCACGTTACGGCACATCTCAATGGCAGTCTCATCGTCAGGACGCATCTCCATCTTACCAGCCAGCGCCAGCATCTCCGGATCTTCAGAGAACGCGATAAGGACATCCGAAAAATCCTTGGATACATTAAACAGCCGCCCATCTTTACGCTTATACATCGTGCTATTCGGATGGCCGATGCTTACCACTACATATCCCATGCTTGCCAAATCTGTACAGATCACTGTACCCCATTCCGGAGAACCGCCCCCGCCGCAAACATAGAATAACACCGGATAGCGCTTTTCCTTCCCGGAGAGAGCAAGATCATCGTAACACCGGGTCTTGATATCTATTGAGAAAATATCCTCAGTGACAAGCGGCTGCTCATTAAGCATCTCGTAGACTTCAGGAAACATGTACGTTGATGTAGTCTTACCTTCGCTACTGTCAGAAGGATAGTATACAAATGCCGTCAGTTCTCTTGTTGAGTGATCGGATGCCGTGTACTCCAAATCCATCTGGGTTCGACCGACAGTATAGCCGCCAATTGGTTCTGGAAATGCGTCATACGTTTTCATTTTCTTGTTCCCCCTTAATTAATAAAAGTGGCGACTGTGAAACTATTACATCCAGTGAATCATATATTTACTCCTTGGCTTTCTTGATATCGCTAACCATTTCAGAATATTTATGATCTTCAAGCAGCCCATGACTCATAAAGTCAGCAAAGTACTTACTAAGCTTATGTTGCAGCGTAGAGTCCTTAATATCGAATTCCCTAAAAAACATGACTAAATTAAACTGCATTGACTCAAACATAAAAGAAATCAGATCGTCGTCAAGATCAGGTCGGAGATATCCATCAACCCTCATTCGGCGTAAAATGTCCTTGATTAAGGGGAATGACTCGCCCTTTAGCACATTCAGATATACTTTAAGCAAAGTGTTCTCAGGAATGTTTAAAAATGTTTTAGTGAGTTTGATTTCCAACTCATTCAGCGGCTCGGTCTCAGTGCCATTAACGTTACCAAATAAGGTAGTAAGGAAAAACCGGTAAAGGGAATCTTCATTACTGTTATTAAAATACGCAGCTCTTTTCTGTGTGACATTACGTACTAAGAGACAATAAAGGTCATCCTTGTCTTCAAAATACCGATAAAATGTTCCGGGGTGCATGGACAAACTATCCAAAACCATCTTCATAGTTATATCCTCGTAAAGATTATCAACAAAAAGATGCATAGCGCTATTAGATATTTCCTCGTGCCTTGCTTCATCTAAACGAAAGAACGAATTTTTTGGCATAGATTGCTCCTTAACGTAAGGTGTGAATTGATTCTCACTTTACCGATAATCCATTCACATGTCAAGTAGTCTTGAAAATCAATATAATTATAAAAGATTAAAACCATTACATTAGAAAAGTATCCTTCCTAAGAGATAAGTTAATGGAGTTGTTTTGTTTTTTAATATGATACAATCATAGAGAGGGGAAAAAATTAGTGGTGTACGGGTTTTATTCGAAGAATGCTATACGTTATGAAAGGTGGTTTAGCAATGAAGATTCTCATAGTTGGCTATTTTAGCGAGACTTCAAAATCAAATATTGCAAGGTATTTTCCTCAAGACTGGAACGTTGTAGTTGTCCCGCCCGGAAAAGAAATGCTGCATCATATTGAAGATTGCCAGGTAATCATCCCTGAACATATTAAAGTGGATCACAGCCTGCTTTCTATCGCAAAAAAATTAAAATTGGTCCAGACGGGTGCAGGATTTGATAATGTAGATGTCCCTGCCTGTACACAGCTCGGCATTTGGGTGGCCAATGCTGCAGGAGTGAATGCACAGGCAGTGGCCGAGCACGTAATGGCACTGATATTGTCTTATTATAAAAACATACCGTATCTTGATACTTTCATGAAAAACAAGATGGATGAAAATCAATTGGACTATACAGGGAGTGAATTACAGGGCAAAACAATTGGGATTATCGGTTTGGGCGCAATCGGAAAAAAAGTAGCTGCGTTTTGCAGGGTTTTTGATATGAATGTGCTGGGTTATTCGAGAAATGCCATTGTACAATCGGACGGTTTTGTGAAAATGACGGATTTCGATACTCTTGTAAGCACATCGGACATAATCAGTGTACATATACCCTTGAATCAGCACACCAAACAGCTGATCAACAAAGCGACATTCAAGAAAATGAAGAATACCACTCTTTTTATCAATACAGCTCGCGGCGGGATTGTCAACGAAAGAGACTTGATTGATGCATTAAAAAAAGGGGATATTTCAGGCGCATGCCTGGATGTGTTTGAATCTGAACCGCTTCCTATTGACAGCGAGCTCCGGAATCTGGGTAATGTGATACTTACTCCCCATACAGCAGGAATGCCTGATGGTCGGAAATTTCATAAAAAAAGATATGATTTCTTTATAGAGAATATAAAACGTGTACAAAACTGTGAAGAGCCTGAAAGCAAGCTCAATCAGTTATGATAGTTTTGGTGCAATAAAAATCGATCGCCCCCTACTCCCTTACCTTCAATGATACCAATCTCAGCAGCTTTTTAATTTCGATTGCTGCATAGGATACATCTATATCTTTAAATTCTACAGAAGATGAGTTGCTTTTGTGACTAAGTTATTTACTGGTATTCTTAATAGGACTCATTGGGACGGTTAAATGGTTACAAAACAGGGAGCAGTGATGATTCACTAGGAAGACTTCTGCATAGAAATCCATTTGGAAGAAGATGATGCACGTACTAAGTGACTTCTAAGTCTTTGGCAATCAGATGATTCTCTTCATATTTCCCACTGGACAAAATTTCTCAATGTTGCTGCTTGATTCCACTGCTAGACAATTCAATATAATAATCGAAAATTCATTGTGGCGTGTTCAAGTGTAACTGTGCCCATACATACCCCATTTCTGCACCTATTGTCCATTAGTTATTTGTTAACCTCAGCTCAGGAAAATGAATTTGTTCACCAAAATAAAAAACCTCAATTTTAGCGAATTTTGATGCTATTGGTGTTTTTGTCACGAGACATTATTCCACCACACTTTATTCAGATAACAATCTAATCCAAAATGACACAATGTTCTTGTCTTTTTCGGCAATGGTACAATGTTCTTGTCCTCAGCTTGGGACAAGAACTTGGTTCCTTAAAACAAATAAGCCGCTATACTGTACTCAAGAATTTAGTGTATGTCCACATGCTTCTCGATTTCCCTTGAGGTTTTTGCTCATCAAAATATTTGTTTGCTTGACGTACGTAGGTGAAAATCAACTCGATCGCTTCTTTTAGACGACCTTCTTCAATTAGAATTCCAGAATTTCGATACATCTCTTCAGTTGCCCTTTTCCATCCCTCGCTAAGCTCCCCTGAAGGAACGCATCCTCCAAAGGATTTGTCGATAAAGGCCAACGTTCGATTAACAAAATTTCCGAACGCACCAAGCAACTCCCCATTGTGACTGTAAATGAATTCCCTCCATGAAAAATCCGTGTCGCGCTTCTCTGGTCCATTTGCAATCAGAAAGTAGCGAATGGAGTCCGGTTGGTACCTTTTCTGAATGTCCGGCACCCAGACTGCCCAGTTGCGGCTTGTTGAAAACTTTTTCCCTTCTAGTGTCATGTACTCACATGAGATAATTCGATCCCGTAAATGTAGCCCTCCTACTCCCAAGAGCAGAGCAGGCCAAATAAGTGTGTGGAAAGGTATATTGTCCTTTCCATGAACATAATAAGCGGTTAAATTCTTCTCTTCGTCCGACCAAAAGGATTCCCAACTACCACTGCCTGAACTGTCCATTGCTTACTTGCAGACAGGTACCCGCTAACAGCTTCAATCCAGACATAGATTTTCTTTTCGTCGAATCCTTCAACCGGAACTTCTACACCCCACGTTAGATCTCTAGTCGCCGCACGATCTTGAAGCCCCTCATCTAAGTACCTTTGAGTCAAATGGATAGCATTTACTTTCCATCCCTGAGCCTTTTCTGCGTATTTGGTCAATACATCTTGGAATTGAGACAGTGCCTGGTAAAAATCTTTGATCTGTTTCACAATATGTCTGTAGAACGGTCTTTTTATAAAGATGACCATTTTCCAGAAGCCTCAAAAACAAATCTTGGACTACGCGATGATGAAATTCTTGATCGGTGCGCGTGTACAAATCATAAGTGAATCCCAAGCGAGTTAAACATTCGATAAATTCCTGATGATATCGATCTGCAATATCACTTGGTGAGACTCCCTCCTGAATAGCCTGAACGGCAACAGGAGTTCCATGACAATCGCTACCTGACACATATAAAACGTCATTTCCCTTTGCACGGAAAAAACGTGCCACTACATCCCCCGGTAATAAACTTGCCAATCGCCCCAGATGCAATGAACCATTCGCATACGGCCACGCTCCACCAATAAATACCTGCGCCATGAGATTCCCTCCCTCATTTTTGACAAACAAAAAAACCCTCATCCCAAAGGGACGAAAGTTGTGCTCACGTGGTACCACCCAATTTTATACATGCCTCACGGCATTCACCTCTTCAGGTACGACGCTTTTCGCGTTTATACCCTAGCACAGTAACGGATGCGGGTTTCGTCGCAGTCTAAAACCACATGAGGTTTCGATGCGCAGCTCTGAGACCATGTTCGCTAGGCTATTCTTTACCCCTTTTCAGCTACCGGAGCTCTCTGTAAAAAGACATTGCCATGGTACCTCTTTCTCTTCTTAGCTTTTCAGGATATTCAAGTTATTGGAAATAATACTAAACATCATTTCCCAAGTCAAGGTTTTTAGAAAGTTTACCTTTGACTTTTATAATCGAAGCAAATCTCAGACATATATACGTCCACATGTGCCAGCGCCTGCGTTGTTGATGAGAATATCGACCGACAAGCCCAGTTCGGATATTTGTTCGGCCAGTTGACGCGGGGCATTCGCTTTGGACAAATCGCAAGCGAGTGCATAAGCCTGCACGCCGTAATGACGTTGATTTCCCTTTCCATTGCATCCAGTTTGTCCTTGGAGCGCGCTACCAGAATCGCATGACAGGCTTGTGCCGCCAGTTCTTTGGCATACGCTTTCCCGATTTCAAATGAAACTCCGGTGACTACAGCCAGCTTGTTTCTATATGCATACTTATTCACGATACTAAGCCTCCTAATGATAACACTGCACTGATGTAAATTATCTTAATCGTACTATCGGTAGAAGTGGTTAGCCACAGCATAGCTATACTATTAACGGGAGAAACCGCATCGGTTCTCGTTATGGTTCTCTTTTGTGGCAACGAAACTTAACAACGATTATAATGATCGTATACGAAGTGCTTTGAGTCCATTTGGTTAATTACGATACGTATCTTTCATATTAGTAATTAGAGGTGAAATGCTTGAAAACAAAACGTTTCTCATCCGCATTGGGTGAGTTCATAAAATCGCGCAGAGAACGCCTGCATCCTTCAGAGGCAGGGATCCAACCGCTGCCCGGACGAAGACGCACTCCGGGACTTCGAAGAGAAGAAGTCTCTTATCTTGCTAATATAAGCGTGACTTACTATGCCTGGCTGGAGCAAGGCAAGGAGGTTAATCCTTCGCCGGAAGTGCTGCTAAGTATCAGCAAAGCGCTTCAGCTTGACGAAGACGAGCAGAAGCATCTATTCGATCTGGCCAATGTAGTTGTGGCGAGCGTCGTCACAGTGCCAAATAACGGTGGGCCGGATACGGGAATTCTGCAGAAAATCGTAAATCAACTGCATTATCCTTCTTTTATCACAGACGAAGGTACGGATGTTATCGCCTGGAATCGGGCGGCTGAACTGATCGTAGCCGATTTCGGCAGTCTGCCGGACAACGAACGGAATATGATGGAAATTATGTTTTTAAAGCCTGATTACCGCAACAGACTGGTGAATTGGGAAAGCGCTGCCCGTTACTCTGTAGCCGTTCTGCGGGCAGGCTTCGATCTTTACAAGAACAACCCGTTATATATGGAACGGTTTGAACGCTTGAGACGGGAAAGCGTGGAGTTCGTACATTTCTGGGAGCTATATGAAATCAAACAAAAACGCGTAGCCACCGCTCTATACCATATTCCTGACGCACAGGAGATGGAGTTCGAGCTCCATTCCGCGGCTGTAATCGATAATGACCCGGGACTGCACTGGTGTTTCTTTGTTCCGGTGCCCGGTTCAGGCACGGAGGAGAGATTATTGCGTTTACTTGAGCAGGACAGGCAGCTACCGTAGACTGTTACTCCTGTTAATAGAATAGACGTGCTGTGGCTAGCACCCTCCAGTTGCTTGTATGATTCAGTGGAAGACAACGATTGGAGGGTATTTAGCATGCAAACATGGTTCATTACAGGAGCGTCAGGAGGCTTGGCTTCACGTATAACTCGCCGGTTGCTGGTTAGAGGGGACCGTGTAGCCGCAACGGTACGCAAGCCGGGGGTGCTGGATGATCTGCAGGCACAGTATGGTTCACAACTTTGGCAGGCTAATTTAGATTTGACAAACTCTCAGCAAATTGCTGAAGTGGTGGAACGTGCATTTTTAGAACTGGGCACGATCGATGTGTTTGTCAATAATGCAGCCTATGGCTTGTATGGTGCAGTGGAAGAAGCAAGCGACAGGCAAATTGAGCATCAGTTTATGACCAATGTGCTTGGCTCCCTACGTGCAGCGCGTGCAGTCCTGCCCTTTTTCCGTAAGCAGGGCGGCGGTCACATGGTACAGATTTCGAGTATGGCGGGTCATTATTCTATTCCGGGTATGGGACTGTATTGCTCTTCGAAATGGGCGGTCGAAGGAGCCTTTGAAGCGCTAGCTAAGGAAGTGGCTCCGTTCAATATTAAGACCACTATGGTGGAGCCCGGCGGAATCCGAACGAATTTCCTTACAAGCAACGCCGTATTCGGCGAGCGGATGGACGAATACCGGGATACGGAAGCGGGACAATTCGTTAGTCTGATGAAGGGAGAACTGCCTGGTATAGATATGAGCATGTTCAATCAAATGGTTGTCGGCGATCCGGATAAAATGGCACAGCAGATTATCCGTCGTGTCGACCAGGGAGAAGGTCCGTTACGTATGGCGTTGGGCAGTGACGCCTATGAGCAAATCCGTGCAGCTCTGCTGGACAGACTGGCCGCTCTGGAAGCACAGAAAGAGCTGGCTTACTCCACTGATTCAGGTGAAGTGGTAAAACAATTTTAAAGGATACCAAAGAATTCGACATCCACGGCAACTGATATGCTCCTCTGAACAGCCGGTTTATTTAGTAATCCTGTCTACTTAAAGGGGAGCATATTTAAAACTTGCCCTTATTTATGATATGGTTCACCTCGCATGACCTTAAACTAACCTGCCCGTTAGTTGAACATAAGCAGCCGATCATATTGATCAGCTGCTTTCTTAGGTTTATAACGCTATCGTTCCCCGTTAGTTCAATGACCTCTTTAAATCAACCCTTGTATAAGTTTGCTCATATGTTGTCCCGTCTTCATTGTGGAATAGAGCTGTTCTTGAGTATGGTTCAGTAATTCTTTTATATCCAAGCTTGGTTATAAGCTTTATCATTTTCGGATTCCCAATTGGGTCAACACTAACGAATATTTCAGAATAGCCGAGTTTCCTTGCAAGTTTTTCACGATGTCTAATTAAACTCGAACCAATACCATTGCCACGAAAGTTTTTATTTACATATAAGTCACTCAATTCGGGCGATAAGTTACTATTAAGTTTTAAAAGACCGAACCCCAAAATTGTTGACCTATCCATTTCAGCAACAAGGAGATACACTTCCTTTTTTTCTTGTTGGTTCAAATACGTTATAAATAAATCCTTGTTATTTCTCACATCAAGTAAAACTCTGATATCTTCTTTCTCTGCTAAGCGTATGCTGTATTCCATACCCACCTGCCTCCTTCAAGCTAACGATCCAGCTAAGATTGATGAGGCTTTGGAATCTGGATTAGTTGTTGATGAATCTAATCCAGTAGCTACATATACGTTTGATGACGGTAGCTACGTTCAGCTAACATCGTCAGCATCACAAAGTAGCAATAGTTCCCGGTCATCTTTGATTGCCCCTGCCTCCAAGGGGATCTGGAAAGCAGATGTCACATTAAGTGCTTATAGCGCAATCACTGGAGATAACTTATTGCTTTGGTCTTATACGTTAAAACAAGAGTACATTACTGATGGTAAAAAGATCACTTGGTACAATTCTGTACCTTCGACAAGTTTCTACAGTCCAATTTGGAGTGTTTGGAACTTGAATGGTGAAGTTCCTGGGGTCGGTCCGGGACCAGTTAGCGGCACAATACGTGCAACCTCATCGATGAAAGCTAGTTTTGGGATTTGGGAATTAAACCCTCAAACTACTAATGGGGAATTGATTTTGAATATCAGTGGTGATGGTAGCTATACATCATCTGCAAAAAGATGGAACAACTAAATACTAACAAACAAAAAAGACTCGCCTAAAAGTGGCGAGTCTTTAATCTCTTAGAACTTTCTTATGCTTCACCCTTAAATAATCAATTACCAAATCCGTGACTTGATCCCCATCCGCGTCCTTTCATGTCATCAATTACTTGTTTTGTCAGATCGTTTTAAAACAATTTTCGCATTCTGAGTCGACAACTTACCCGCAAAAATTGTTTTGACACAAAGTTGCCTACTAAAAAATGAAAAACCCTTGTTCTAAAAGGTTATCATGGTTGGTAACTTTGTGTCATTGTACAAAACTATTATACATAGCTTGCTTCTCACCTTCCCAATAATAATAAACTATCCACTTAGCCTGCTCCTGTGAAAGCTCATCTATACTGCTGAAATAAGGAAGATCCACACCGGCGATAGAATGACCGATAGAGATAATTTCATCGATACATTTCCCTCGTAATCTATCCAGTTTGTACATATAGTCTTTTATGTTCTTATAGGTCTCCTCGTAATAACGTTGAATTGCCCCACAGATGCTCAACAGTTTTTCATCAAACTTCTCTTCTGCTTCACCTGCTTGTTCTTGGATCTCTTCCATTCTTGTAATATTACCATGCTCCAATATCGGGTCATCACCGAATGGACCATTATTCAATGACCCATGGATGTGTACAATGTCTATATCGTCAATTTCAGCACCGAAAGTTTCTAAAATGATGAGTATCGGAATAAATCCTTGCTTCCGATGATAGTTTCCGCTTAAATGCCTAGACATTATGACGTGCCGAATCGCCAAGTTGGGGTAATACCAGTGTAGCTGTCACCAGGGGCAATGAATATGGAAATGTAAGAAACCTCCGGAGATATGGAAAGTTCTTTTTTAAGTAAAACCAATTGCATTTTTGTTCATTTGAACTAAAGTTCTTCGTTAGAGTTTAACGTAAATTTCTTATTGACGATGGAATAGCTTTTCAGATTTCGGGTCTTTTGGCTTCTCGTTGATTAATATCTTTCTTGTTCTAGATCACCTATCCTATTCACCGAAAATTTTCCTGCATATTTCCTCAATGGAGGGGGTGTATTCCCCTGAAGTGTCAATAGAGAATGTAGGTACGTCGATCCGGGGTTCCTCGTAAGGGCTCACGCTCAGCTCAATTCCTTTTCTGGCCATGTCGACTCCCTTATCGCCATGGAAGTATTCCCGAAGCGGGTTGTCCAGCCCCCGTCGGACAAACCTGTCGAGCGCGATCTTGTCGTCAACCTTGCAAATCAACAAATAGACCCGCGCCTTTCCCATGAACTGTTCAAGCATGGTCGACCATCTCCTATGCTGGAACGCTGCTTCAGCAATTACCGATACATTGTTTGTTATCAGCCCCATGAGCGTCTCAGAGAAGATTTCCGTGGCCGTTAAATTTACTTCCTCTGGAAGCTCGGTATGACTTTTGGCGAAAGTATGCACATATCCTTCCTTAATCTGATCCCGGCTGATTACTGGCATAAAAATCTCATTACCAAGCTCCTTAGAAAATGTTGTTTTCCCTGAACCTGGCCTACCAGTGACAACGATTAAATACGGCTTTGACATGTGTTTAACTCCTTATGACGTAATAAAATGATAAATAACTGCCCATTTGTGTATAGTATCAGTCCTAACCAGATTCATGAGGCGATAGATTCCGTTCCATCGCCTCGCTCTTGTCGCCCGTAAGCATAATCATAGGGTTACTCGATTACTTTGTGGTTTCTTGAAGTTTTCCATTCCAGTGCCTTTCGTTCGATTTCCAAAACAAGGTCGTTTTTTCCGTTGATGTACGATTCGATATCGTACGGAAACTGTTGAGCCGAGATTTGTATCTTTAACCAAGGCTTCAAGCCAAATAAGCTCTGATGCGATATACCCTTTTGATTGAATGGAAATCGTTGAGATATGGATTTTGATAAGAAACTTTTGATTATCATCGCTGGTCTGAACTTGAAATGTAACATTATCACTCTTTCCGAGATACACAAGTTTTTCCCAAATGTTTGGGTATTGATATAAAGCTTCTTTCGCCACCTTCGCATAGTCTTCTTCAGAAAGGAAAGTATCCACTCCAGTTAATGTGATTTTTAATTCACAATTTTACCAAGTAGACTTTATTTTGTGGTGATAAAAGTTGATTATAACTAAACTTTACTGCCCGGTAGTCGAATAAAGCCGCCGATCCTGTTGATCGGCGGTCTCCTTTGGTTTTATAACTATCGTTTCCGGATAACCTAATCGATGCTCGATGAAGCTATTCCAGCCTAAAGACAATCTTTGTTCCCGTCTTCTTGTCACTGAATGGCCACCACCTTTTACAATTCGGCAATCATATTCTTCTCCAATTTGCAATTTAAAATGGTGGTGACCATTGGAAATTGAGGATGCCTCAGCCTCATCCCAATCAATATTAAAAGTCACTACACTTGCATTACTATATTGCCTTATTGAATTTAAAGTATAAAAGAAGTTCCCTCCTTCGACGGACATTAGTACAGGTACATGTTTTCTAAAATCCAATGGATCAACCATGGGTCTGGGATCTCCTTCTATTGATCAACACGACGCTTCTGAGAGCCTGTCTTCGAGGGCTCGTCGCTCGAATTACCGTCGGATCCGTCAGTCTGAGCAATGAATTCAAGAACTTATATTTAGAAGGCAAGGGGCCGGTCACCGGGACATTTACGACCTGTTAGAGCATCTGGAGAAGAGATGATCGATCAGTTCACCGCGGGATGAGCTCTCCTCGCCTATCTGGAGTGGGCAATGAAGTTTCGAGAAGACTGCTACCGTTAAACTCAAGAACTAGTGTCATTTATAATGTAAAAACGCTTTTGTTGGTGTATCCATAAAAGCGAGAAGTATTCGGATATGTTCCATCCAGAATACGAGTAATACGTGAATAGAACAGGACACGTGAATTTTTGAAAAAAACTAATTATCCATATACTGCCGAGCGTGAACCGGCGTACCTTTAGTTACTTCACCTGTCACTGTGTTGATTTCCAACGGTTCCACCAAAACCTTCCATTCATTATCGCTTTTGAAAACTTTATAAGGGAGTGGTGGTGACTGTTCGTAGCTTTGTCCTGCATACTTTTCGATCACTGAAATTTCAACTTCATTACTGTTGATTTGCTTGCTTCCCACAATTTCATACCCAGTAGTAGGATTGGTTTTGAAATCTTTTTCATATCCTTTTTCCCTACTTTTCTCATCCAAATAGTTTATATCTTTTGAATATAACATCATTCCCTCTGCATCCTTAGCAATGTAAGCATCATAGTATTCAGTTGCTGCCTCCATCGGAGTTTGAGCAACGACTCTTTCTGCGGTTGTAGTTGATGTTACTAAAATAGAACCGGCAACAACTCCAGCAAGTAATAGCAATACTAAATTTTCTCTCTTCATGGATCGAAGCTCCTTTTCGATAGTTATTTTTCAATTGTTCTTTATGTGTACTTATATAACGTAGTAAATTACTGGGAAGTTGTGAGATTTCTGTTTTTTTAATCTATAAAATAGTGGACTAACATACTTGGAGTTTTCATGAAGGCGCCCTAGGAGTCTCCCGTCTCAATAGGTATACAAAAAAGGATCGTCAGCACTTCTGCAACGAACTCTATAGTCAACACGTTAGTTAAAAACAGCAGCCAAAATACGGCTGCTGTTGATTGCATTTCTTATGCTAAAGTTTCCCGTTAGTTGAATAAAGGTAGCAGATATTGGTCAGCCGCAGAGTTATTCATAATCAATCTGCAACTTCTTCTTGACCAGCTTCTCCTGTCCAAATCGAGCACAATAGCAAGACAGCACCGACAAGTTGCTGAAAAGTCATCTTCTCTCCAATAATTAGTATTGAAATAAAAAGAGAGGTTAGGGGGGCTATATAACTCAATACAGCTATACTCTGGGCATTAAGTCCTCTCATTCCGGCAAAAAAAAGATAAAAACCAAATCCACCATGAACGATACCAAGTACAAGCATCAATATAACATTGTTACAATCCATCGAACTGACATTTATGCCCTCTGTAATCAACACAAATGAAATTAAAATCATTACTGACAATCCTAGCTGCAAAAGTGTATTTGCCAAACCGTCTAGACCACGAATAAATTTGTTAATCAGGGTCAATCCGGTATAGAAACCGGCAATTACCTATTTGTGTAATCGACTATGACACGATGTCCTTGTCCTCAGTTTGGGAAATAAGCTTGGTTCCTTAAACAAAAACGATATTTACGCGACATTTTAAGTTATTTTCTTTTGTCACTCTACATGAATTCCAGCCATGAAACTGTTTAGATACTTACCTAATCGGGAATGACACAATGTTTTTGTCCTTTTCGGCAATGGTACAATATTCTTGTCCTCAGCAAGGGACAAGAACTTAGTTCCTTTAAACAAAAAAGCCGCTAAATAAGCGACTTTGAATGGAACAATGTTCTTGTCCCGCGACAATTATTTAGTTACTCACAAAAGCGGCTTTTCTTGTTACTAGTTAATGACCTAAGGCTTTAACATCATTTCTAAATTGGTCTATTGCATTCTCTATTTTCTTAACATCGTTCACTGTGATGTCAGATGGTTTGATGTTTATAACCTTCCAAGCCTTCCCATAAACAGTTTGCATTGCTACGATTGCACCCTCATCTTCATCGAGAGGGGTAAGCGCACCATAAGGTTTTGTTAAATTCCTGAACTCTTCAATAAGAAAAGCTACATTAATTATTTCCTTATCCGTAATTTTACTATCATTAATCAAAGTTGAGAATCGATATTTAATACTTGCTGCTCTCTCGTCTATACCGGCAAGCTGCGATTGTTGTAGACCTTCAATTTTGCTGGTAAGAGCATGATATTTACTCGCTGTAAGTAATGAGTAAACCCCAACAATTATTGTTAGCCCAATAACCAGCCCAATTAAGATATTCTTTTTCATGGTTCACCCTACTCTTTTCCAGTAATTTTGAAGTAGTGCGTAGCTTGACGCGTATACACATCGACAGGATAGTAATAAGAGATATCATTTGTTGTATAAACAGTGTAATAAGCTTTGGCGCTTGCTTGTAAATTTCTAGTGACACCATCAGGAACATCGTAATAGAATACAAAGTTCGAAGGTGCTCCGATTGATTTGGGTTTGTAACCTTCTTTATAGGTTCCTGTTGCAGAATCGTAAACGCCTGCGGTATATTTATCAGCATTTGCAACGCCAACGCTAGGCGGTATCTCTGTTTTATCATTTGAGACTCCTGTCAGGTAAATTGATGCGGAACGATTTAAGTCATCTATGTTATAACTAACTTTACCTGGTGCCTCAGTTAGGAAAAAGAAAGCCGTATCAATAACATCACCTAAAAACGGTATTTGAAGTCCTTCAGCTAACCATCCTAGACTAGGAATGGCTGTGCTAGAAGATTCTTTCGGTAATATATTGGCAGGTGCAATAAAATTATCGACAGCAGTTTGCGACTTAAACGTCGTTACGATTTTGGAATTTGCTACATTTGTAGCTCTTATGTCACCTGGCATTTTATAGTTACGGCTATACCACTGTTGAACTATGCCATTACGAGTGTAAGTTTTAAGTCTCGCTTTACCTGTGAACCCATCATAGAGAACAGAACTGGAAACAGCACTTGTAGCAGCGTTGTTCTCTTGTATTGTTCCGTGAGGATTGAAATTTATCTCACCAATCCCTGTTTCATAACAAAACTTTTAAAAAAATACTTTTCATATGCGGCAGAAGCACTATGTGGGTCCATTGAAAAAGTGATAATAGCTAAAATAACGACGAACAAAGTAATATGCGGATAACTCTCCAAGAAAAGAAAGTATTGAATCAAAAACTATATCTTGGAATTATCGCTAAAATGCATTCATGAGTATACCAGAGACACTGCTCATTTATAAATCTTCAATTACTAGTAACAAATGATTATTTTTCCATTGAAAATTTCGATTGGGACATTTACACAATGGATTAATGTCATCGAACCGATGAGTTTATCAAAAGTATATGTATGCTTCCAGTACTCCATAGCTACTTTGAATCTGATTCTTCATGTAGCAAATTTTAAAAGACTTACTTATGACACGATAACTCAACAAAAGAGTGAGTAGCATGCTAAACTACAGAATACTCTTTTCTTTTTCAACTAACGTTACCCGTTAGCTTAATCTTGTCCCTAGATAGTTATCATCTACCCTATAGCCGTTAAAACCATTCTCGATGAACTGAACTGTTTATGGCTGCTCTCCTTTCATCACCGTCATTCCCAACTAAACTTAAACTCCAGAGTATCTGAACCTTAGATGGTAACAGATGAATATTCATGAATTACTTCCTTATTATTCGGCTCATCTTGCTGTAATTGACTTCTTATCGGTGATACTTATGGAGACCTGAGCCGATTAAATTGGGCATTACTTCTGGATCGGCTTATGACTGGGAATCGCCTAGCAGGTATTTAATCTTTTATTGAGCAACCTGAATAAAAAGTCGAGATAAGCAGATAAATAACTCAAACAAAGGTTTGATTTGTTTCAAGGAGGTTGTTTATGAAAAGATTAATGAAGAAGTGCTTATTAGTTCTTATTGGGTTTGGGATAACAGGGATAATCCCTTCCATTAGTACTTATTCTGAAGCTGTATTACCTAAAGTTGATAAGGAAGCTCACTATCCAATTACGTATTTTGCTTCACTAAGTGAAGCAGTTAAAGAATATCAAAAATTAACATCTACAAATCCTGTATTAATACCAACTTGGTTACCCAGTGAATCATATTTGGAAAGTATACGCATTCTTGGTGGTGGTGATGTTCTAACAACGGAATACGTAGGTGGAGATCTGAAAGTTCGAATTCATGTTAATCCACAAATAGAACGGTCAGATTTTAGCATGCGTAGGACAATCACCATAAATGATAAAACAAAGGCTGAGTATAAGGAAAACCATTTCCTTTATTCATTGAATTTTGATAAGAAAGGTAGAAATTACATGATTCTTATTGAAAAGAAGAATGTTAAATCAATCAATAATGCTAATCCAATCAGTGTTATCAGTAAACATAAAGCAATAGAGTATATGGTTAAGATCGGACAATCCTTAACCCCATTTAAAGGGGATAGTTATTTTAAGAAAAGAACTGTTAATCACTGGCATAATTAGTAAAAGCATGACCTGAATGTCCACCACCTTTTACCATTCGGCAATCATATTCTTCTCCAATTTGCAATTCAAAATGGTGTAGACCATTTTGAATTGAGGGTACCTCAGCCTCATCCCAATCAATATTAAAAGTCATCCTCCACCTTCGCTAAACTAGCCTGCTCGTTAGTTGAACTTAATAGAACACCTGTAGGGAATTTGTGATGCATGAAAGTACAATAATTCAACGGTTAATGCATTCAACGTCGATACCAATACATATATACTAATCCCACCACGTTAAGATAATGAATCACAACGGAATCGGAGGTGTAAATGACATGAATCAAAATGTTACTTTAATAGGCAAGACAATAAAACTCTTACCCCTAGAATCTAAACATAAAGAAGATTTACTTGAAACACTGATGAATCCATACATATGGGAATTTACTTGGAGAAAAAATGCAACATATGATGATATTAAGCATTTAATCGAACAAGCCATACAAAACCAGCTTCATGGCACCCAACTCCCTTTCGTCATCGTCGAACTCATGTCGGAAAAAATTATTGGAACCACAAGAATCGGAGATATCGATATGATCAATCAAAATGCGGAAATCGGCTGGACATGGCTAACACCAACCTACTGGCGTACAGGTGTAAATACGGAATGTAAGTTTTTACTGTTAAATTATTGCTTCGAACAATTAGCGTTAGTCCGCGTGCAATTTTCCATCAGCGGCTATAACATAAGGTCACAGCAAGCGATAGAACGGATTGGGGCAACTAAAGAAGGCATATTTAGGAAGCATAGGCGGGATACTCAAGGTAGATTTCATGACAATGTTTTTTATAGCATTACGGATAACGACTGGCCTGAGGTAAAAAGCACTCTTGAACATATGATCCATATAAAATACTCGCCAAAAAACACAAGATAGATGTTTGTACAAAAGAAAGTAAAAGAAGCACCCTGATATTTTCCTAGCCAAATGCCATTGGTAAGCTCAATAAAAGCCCGTCGTAACAAGGGCCTTTATTGAGCTATAGTTTCTTCGTTAGTTCAATGAGTTTTAATAATTTCTTGCCAGTTAGGAGGCAAGTCATAATCCCTAATGTGCTTATACTCAAGAACCACTATTGATCCCGAGTTATCTATACTAAACCTCATTGAGTCGAGTCCAACATCCAAATGAGGTCCTACGTACGGGATAGTTTTAACCTGAACATCAATATGTGAAGAATGATATTTAACGTCTACATCAGTTCCATCCAAAAAAGGCGTAAACGTAGGTGATTCAGTTAATTTATTTTTGTAGTATTGGTTAATCTGTTCCTGTATTTTTGGAGCTAACAAAGTAAGTACAAGCCGTTTCAATGGTTCATCGTTTGGCTTTGCACAAATGGGCTGGATTACCATCAAGAAAATGATGACTGTTAGCAATGATCCCATAAATCTTTTCATTTCTGAAACCCTCATCCCCAGATTTTTAAGGGTAGTTTTCACTAAATGAAGATAATTTATTATGCTAACCTGCCCGTTAGTTTAATGAATTGAAGGGCAAGATGACAATTAGTTATGCGTCTAACCGGAAATAGGAACATGTTCTTGTCTTCAACAGCTTTCGCTTTTTTAATACCCATTCAACCATGTTTAACCTCTCTTTGATTCAGTTGTCCATAACAATATGAACATTTTTATGTGTTATGGTACTTAATGAAGTCTTAAGTGCATGTGATAAATGTTTAGCTATGCATCTAATCGGCAATCGGACTATGTTCTTGTCCTCAAACCTTTCATTCTCGCCTTCACTTATAAGGAGTTTTCTAGGCTTAGAATACAACTCATTTTAAATAAATTTTTAGAAACAAAAAAAACCTCCGACTATGTGTCAGAGGTCATACTTAAGCATTAGGTTACAACTTATGTGTTTAGAGTAAGAGATTTATCAAACTTTACATGATCAGCGGACTATCTAATGAATTAGTGGTTTAATTTGCTCTCCTGCTTCATTAAGCTGATTAATAAAATTATCAGAATCCTCATATTCCTTTGGTAAATCATTTAAAAATTGATGGATCTGTTGCTTGAATAATTTGTGTTCTTGAGAGTTGAATTTAGTTTCATCTGATATTTGATCTCTTACAAGTGAGGCATAAGAATTCTCCAATAATAAAAAATCATTGCTTAGTGTATTAAGTTTGATTGCTGAATGATCTAACATCAAATCCATACGGTGATTTATAAAAACAATAGAAGTATATGCATCAAACATTAGTACGGCCGTATCATCTTTAATATTCTTCTCATCTATTTGCGCTAAAACCAAATCCAGACTATTAACACTCGAAACAAAACTGTTATAGTAGTTTGAACTTGTTAGATTCTCTTTTTTATTGCTAGCATTATTTATAATTAGAATTTCAGATATAGCAATAAGGAACACGACGACAAATAGCGTGGTTTTTTTATAGTATTTTTTCATAATTTAATTAATCGTATGTTGTACATACGCTTCAGCAGACCAGATTTTTAATGGAGTGATGCTTTTAGCAGTATACAATCCGTATTGTACTCTTGCTTGTGGAGCGACGTGAACTTGTAAACCGTCTATTATTCTGAAATTAAACTCCGCAGTAACGCCTGATTTTTTATAAGCTCCAATCGCTTTGTTTGCATCTTTCCAGCTAATTGTATTTGGTAAACTCGCATCTGTAGGCCACAGGAACGTTAATGTTCCATTCTTGCTATTAGAGATATCCTGATCTGTCCCTGTTGTAATACCATTTGAATATTGATTAAGAAGGCTACCTATCACACCTACTCCAGATATTTTATAATCCAGTAGATCAAAGATTGTTGTATCTATTTCATGTTCCTTGAGATTTTCGCCTGGATTAGTACCTTGTATATCGAAAACAAAACTGCTATCATGAGTTACTGTTTTCATCTTAGTTTCGATTGCTGCGACAGTAGGAATATAATAATTACCATAGTGCGCTTTTATCGTATCAAGTCTGGCCCATGCTTGAACATAAGTTCTTCCAAGTCTTTTGTTTTCATCCATTAATGTCGAAGTTGAGAGAACTACTGTACTCCAACCATTAACTGCTTGAGTACTACCTCCAATATAAGAACTGTAGTCATTCCCTTTGTGATGTAATTGAGGGTTAGCGTGCGCGTTAGGTGAAAAGGTTAGTACTATCGTTATAGACGCAACTATTAGTGAGATGATACTCTTGTTCAAAACCTTATATTTAGACATTAAAGCTCTTCCTCCTCGACGTTACCTATCCCACGAACAATGTTAGAAATTTCTTCTGTTCCAAAACTGTCATCACCAAAAGATAGTACAACGGGGCCTTCCTCAAGAGTTCCCATGGCTACATACGAAAGGAACAAGAAATGGACATATTCTCAACTCAATTGGCTTATTTTATAAACCAAGGATAAACAAATTATTGATTGCACGTAGACATATCTTGAATCATTAGATGGTTCCGTAAAAACAGCTAATCGATTAGTAAAGACTTGATACAAATGCTGAATTTATATCCCTTAAAGAACACAAAAGCTTTATCAATCGCTATATGCAAAATAAGGCTTATTTTGATAAGGGAGATCCCTTTGAAGTCCACAAAAAAATAAAACAAGAGGCTACATAAATGGGTGCTAAAAACTTCTAAATACAAGATAATAGTTCAGCTCTATGAGCAAGTTCAACAAGAATCATATCAAGTCTATGTAGGTACTCTGGAGCAATTACAAATTATTCTAGGCACATAACTCAAAATACGATCTGAAAATTAATCACGTTCTTAGTGAACTTGAGAAGCTTAAACAAGATTACATAACGAACTCTCAGAAACTGTGTTTTGCAAAAGAATATGAAGCAGTCAATGTTCCGAAACAACTGGATATAAGCCCGATTTAAAACGTTGCCCTCATTTGCTGGACCCGGAGTACATCCTAGTCGCAGACCGGTCATATGGCAAACATAAACAGTTTGACCGCTACCAGAAACAAGAAAACCGGTAGTGCTTTGTCATTCGGTTCCGCGATCATACCACCTTTCCCCTTCCAACGCCACGGGTATGCGAACGTCCCTTAGGGAAGCATTGAGCAAGATTTGATCTGCCAGTTAGGGAAAAACAAGGCCCTTTCCAAAAACCGGTTGAGTCTGCATACGGTCAATAACCCCGGTTGACCAGCTACAAATACTTTTATGTCGATATACCTCCAAAATGTTGAGGGAGATCATAAAGCATCATATTCTCTCTACGCTTCTAAGCACAACTGATTAACTATTTTTCAAACAACAATTCTGTAAATAGAATGCAAAGCATGCTGTATTCATTTGCATATGTTTATTATCCCCATCTAACTTGCTGAGTAAAATGCCTCCTTCGAGCAAGGAAAAGGCAAATGAAGCAAGTGCATCCGCATTCATATCCTCCTTAAACTCCCCACTATATATTCCGTTAAGAATTATACTCTTTATCATATCCAAATGGTTATGCAGCCCTTGTCTTGCCCGATCTCGAAGTTCCGTATGAGTATCGTCACTTTCTACTGCTGTATTCTGCATAGGGCATCCGCCAACAAATGGTGGATTACCAACAACATCTTCATAAACACTAAAAAAAGCAAGTAACCGCCCTGACGCAGACTGCTCCCGTTCGACCGCCTCAGCAAATTTGCTGACAACTATACTGGCGGCGTAGTTGTAGGCTTCAAGCGCAATCTCATCTTTATTTGTAAAATGTCGATAGATGCCCCCCTTCTTAATCCCGGTGTCGGCAATAATATCGTTTAACGATGTACCGGCATAACCTCTTTGATTAAAGATTTCTGCCGATTTCATAATAATGTGCTCTCTTGTTCGATCTCCTTTTTTCATAGCTTCCTCCGAATGTTCTTATTCTAATCTAACATTATATCAAATTTTACGGCCGAAACCTTGCCAATGTCATAAATCTTGATATAATAAAGGTACCGATCGGTATCTTTTTTTTAAAAAACAAACCATTCCAAAGGCAAATTGGACAAAAAAATGGGGAATGGATTTCGAACGAAAACAGGAGGTTTATTCAATGAGTATAAAAGTAGGCATTAATGGTTTTGGGCGAATCGGTAGACTCGCTTTCCGTCGAATTCAAGAGGTAGAAAATATCGAGGTTGTAGCGATAAACGATTTAACTGACGCAAAAATGCTGGCGCATCTGCTCAAATATGATACTACGCAAGGCACTTTCCATGGAGACATCGAAGTTCATGATGGAGCCTTTACTGTTAACGGTCAAGAAATTAAAGTGCTGGCTCACCGCAACCCTGAAGAAATCCCATGGGGCGAGCTTGGCGTAGATATCGTACTCGAATGTACAGGTTTCTTCACCACCAAAGAAAAGGCCGAGCTTCACCTGAAAGGCGGAGCAAATAAAGTTGTTATTTCCGCTCCGGCAACAGCCGACATGAAGACCATCGTGTATAACGTAAACCATGAAACACTGGACGGAACGGAAACCGTCATTTCCGGTGCTTCTTGCACAACGGTCAGTCTGGCTCCCATGGCTAAAGCTCTGAACGATAAATTTGGAATTCAATCCGGGTTGATGACAACCGTTCACGCCTATACAGGCAACCAGAATACCCTTGATGCGCCAGATTCAAAAGGGAACTTCCGCGCAGCACGGGCTGCAGCAGAGAACATTGTTCCTTACTCCACCGGTGCTGCTAAAGCCATTGGCCTCGTTCTTCCTGAACTGAAGGGCAAACTTGATGGTGCATCTCAGCGTGTACCTGTGCCAACAGGCTCCGTAACAGAACTCGTAGCCATTTTGAACACTAAGGTAACGGTTGAGGAAGTTAACGCCGCTATGAGAGAAGTATCAGATCCAGAAACATACGGATACACGGAGGACGAGATCGTATCTTCCGATGTTAGAGGAATGACATTCGGGTCTCTTTTTGATGCCACTCAAACAAAAGTTCTAACCGTTGGCGACCAGCAACTGGTGAAAACTGTTGCCTGGTACGATAATGAAATGTCTTACACCGCGCAACTGGTTAGAACATTAGAATACTTTGCAAAACTCGCCAAGTAACATCATTGCAGTTCTTCTTTACCCTAGCTGCAAGCATCAAAAGAGCAGGGTTTATATGCACTGTACGGAAAGCTGCATAAGCAGGAGCAAGATCGGTACTTCCGATTTCTAGAAATTTATTCCAGGTTAAGAGTTAAGTTTTATCAAGACATGATTGATGAATTAGAGAAAATGCGAACGGTGAAGCTGATAGCACAGCCTCTATGAAAGGAGTCATGAAATGAGAGATTCTGAGGAATTGTTCAAAGATGTAGATGATGTATTGAGAAAACTGCGTCCTTATTTAAACCGCGATGGTGGAGATGCCGAATTGGTTCAAGTTAAGGATGGAGTGGCTAAACTAAAATTCTTGGGAGAGTGCAACGGCTGTCCTAGTGCAACGATCACATTGAAGGCTGGCATAGAACGTGCCATTTTTGAAGAAGTAGATGGCATTCATGAAGTCGTTCAAGTCTTCTAGAGAAAGGGTGACCAAACAAACTACTTCCTTGCTGACATACGTTTGGACCTGCCTTTTCGCTACAATAAGAGCGTAAACCAAACTTGAAACGAATGCAGCTTTATGATGAAGATTGCGCTAGATCCAACAAAAGTATGCGCTTCCGGAAAAAACGGCTTTTCCAAGTGCTTCAAAGGATCACGTTTCAAATCACATTTAGGAGGAACATTCATGTATAATGCCAGCTCCACCCGATATGACAAGATGACATATAACCGTACTGGCCGCAGTGGCCTGCTCCTGCCAGCTATTTCGCTAGGTCTGTGGCATAACTTTGGCGGGATCGATAACTTCGAGAACGGCAGAGCGATGGTGAGAAGAGCCTTTGATCTGGGAATCACCCATTTTGATTTATCAAACAACTACGGGCCTCCTGCCGGTTCCGCAGAAGAGACTTTCGGACAAATCCTGAAGAAGGATTTAGCCGCTTATCGTGATGAACTGATTATCTCCAGCAAAGCCGGATATTATATGTGGCCAGGCCCTTACGGAGAATGGGGCTCCAAGAAATATCTCGTATCCAGTCTGAATCAAAGCTTGCAACGGATGGGACTGGATTATGTAGACATTTACTACCACCACCGCCCAGACCCTAACACGCCGCTGGAAGAAACGATGTCCGCATTGGATCTGCTTGTTCGCCAAGGCAAGGCCCTGTATGTCGGCATTTCGAATTACAGTGCGGAAGATACCCGCAAAGCATCGCAAATCCTGCGCCAGCTCGGAACTCCATGCCTGATTCATCAGCCGAATTACTCGATGCTGTCCCGCTGGATTGAAGGCGGCTTGCAGGATGTACTGGACGAAGAAGGTATTGGAAGCATCGTGTTCTCACCGCTGGAAAAAGGCATCCTGACTGACCGTTATCTAAACGGCATCGCAGCCGATTCCCGTGCCGCCGGACCAAGTGTCTTCCTTTCTGAAAAAGAGCTTACGGATGATGTCCTCGGTAAAGTACGGAAACTGAACGATCTTGCCGCTGCTCGCGGACAGAAAATGTCGCAGTTGGCTCTCTCCTGGGTGCTTCGCGGCGGCAGAGTGACTTCCGCCCTGATTGGAGCCAGCAAGGTAAGCCAAATTGAGGATGCGGTCGCCTCCTTGAATGCACCGGAACTTAGTGCAGAAGAGCTGGAGCAAATCGAAGCCATTTTGCCCGGATAGTTTACTTTTCAATATGGAGGGCGGGGACAACGGTCCCCGCTTATTCTATTCTATCTACAGCCCATGCATGGGCTTGCGCTCTACTGAGGCTTTTCACTCTACTCCTTGTTCATCCCTTTTCATTACAGGTTTATATTCCGGATCGCGCTGATGACTCTAAATAACATGTAATGGAGTTGCGCCATGACGATTAGTCGCAGTCTCTTGTTCTCGCTTAATTGCTGTTTTTTCATTTCACTGTTCACATTCGCCGGTTTCCATTTTGCCGGGTTGCGCAGTCAACGTGATTCTCGCAGATTGATAGGTAACGCGCCCAGGCTGATGAACACTAAAAGTGCTTTCCGCCTCCTGATTACCGTTGCTGCATCCTTCGTCTTCTGGACGCTCTTGAATCGTTTCGCCCTGGATCCGGATGCGTCGGTTTTTTTGAGCCACAAGACCAAGCTCATCCGTCCGATGAATTTACCTGTCTGGCTAACTATGCTGAACGTTCACGTCATCTTCGCCTGCATCGCAATCGCTGCGGGAGTCATAAACTTTGCTAGTGCCAAGCTCCGTAAGTACCGGAAGATGCATCGTATTCTCGGCTACGTCTATGTCGTCGCCGTACTGGCCGTATGCATCACATCAGGCTATATGGCTCCTTTTGCGACCGGAGGCAAGGTCGTGAGTATAGCCTTCAATTTGCTTAATATCATTTAGATATTTATAACAGTGAACGCATACTTGCATATTCGACAAGGACGGGTTGAAAACCACCGCCGCTGGATGATCCGCAGCTACGCGTTCTGCTTTACAAATCAGATAATACATACGCTTATGCTTCTCTTCATCAACGCGCTGGGAATGAGCTACGAGGTACGGCGAGTGTTATAGGAACGATCGTACTTCTTTTCTTGGCGGCGGAATGGACCATTCGGAGACGAAAGGCTGGCGAGCAGGCTTCGTAAAATATGGAATATTACTTTGCCTGGGATTAAGCCTACCATTGTTATTTTGCTAATTTTACAAATCGGGAAGATGCTCTGATGAATCTTTGATTATAGATTGATTCCTAATAGAAAAATATCAGTATATCTTTTTTCATTTTCACAGTAGTTATACAAAATAATATAAATAGGAGTGAATATCGTGTCTGTTACCAAATCAAAAGCATTTTTTATTTCCATCCTAGCTTTAGGGATTTTTGGAATCATTAATACAGAGATGGGTATTATCGGGATATTGCCACTCATTGCTGAAAACTTTGGAGTTAGCGTTTCAACTGCAGGCCTGCTTGTTAGCCTATTCGCACTCGCAGTTGCAATTTCAGGTCCAATCTTGCCATTGTTATTCTCAGGATTTAACCGTAAAGGTGTTATGCTTCTTGCTATCGGGCTATTTGTGGTTAGTAACGTTGTTTCTATGTTTGCCCCCAATTTTTCAATAGCCTTAATAGCAAGAATTGTTCCTGCATTCCTACATCCGGTTTACGTGTCTGTTGCCTTTACTGCAGCTGCTTCCTCAGTTAGTCCAGAAATGGCTCCAAAAGCAATCGGTCGTGTATTCATGGGTCTCACCGCGGGTATGATTATTGGAATTCCAATTGCCTCTTTCATTGCGGACTATGCGAATCTTGAGATAGCGATGTTATTCTTTGCTGTTGTAAATGCTTTAACATTCTTGGCCATTCTTCTCTTTGTCCCTTCCCTTCCCGTGAAACAAAAACAGTCTTATGGCTCACAGGTTCGTATTTTGAAGAAAGGTGTTGTTTGGGCAGCCATCTTTGGTGCAATCTTTATCCTTTCTGGTATGTATGCAACATTCAGCTTCTTTGCAGAGTACCTTGGGCGTGTAACGGAAATGTCATCAAATACGATTAGCTTAATGCTTATTCTATTTGGTTTAACAGGGATGATAGGTAATTTACTCGCAGGTAAATTACTTACAAATAATGCGTTAAAGACTGCCTTTGTCTATCCACTCGTGTTTGTTGGTAGTTATTTGGTACTATTCTTGCTCGGATCGTTTACTGTTCCCATGATACTTCTTATTGCTTTCTGGGGCGTATTGTTTACTTTTGGCCTTAATATCTCCCAGTACATGATCACTTCATCCGCGCCCGAAGCACCAGACTTCTCTAACGGTCTGTTCGTAGCGTTTTCAAATCTTGGAGTTACCATTGGTACAATGGTTAGTGGTGCATTTATCAATGGCATGGGTATTCAAAGCGTCATGTGGGTAGGAATTGTCTTCTTGTTACTTGGGTTCTTATCTATCCTATTATTTATACCTCTTACCCGTAAGTCCAATATAAAAGATGCATCCAAGTTAGCAGCTTAATATCTCTCCAACAAAAAAGGTCCTGAGTCGTTTGGTATTCTGGTATTATCCCCTCAAGGTAGACAGTGAAAAAAGAGGTCATGTTAAAATGAACTCAACACTGAAAACCCGAGGGGGTTTTTGCTATGCCAGCTAAAAAAGGCCAAACCTTTAATCAATATAGTGAAGAAACGAAGAAAGAGGCTGTTCGTCTGCGATTGGAAGAAGGTTGGACATACAGTCGGATCATGGAGAAGTTTGGTATTAAGAGTGAGAGCCAGATTATTACTTGGGTTCGGAAAAGCCAAAATGGAGAGAGTTTTGAGGATTATCGAGGACGTTGGACGAAGAAGCATTTTAGCAGTGCAGAAGAAGAAAATGCTTATCTGAAAGCGCAGGTAGAATATCTAAAAAAGCTCAATCCGAATTTGCACGGAGAGGGAAGCTGGATTTCGAAACCCGGTGCCAGTCCGTTCGAGAAATAAGCGAGTGGGCACCTGTGGTTTGGTTGTGTAAAATGGCTGAAATTTCTCGTGCAGGTTACTACTAATGGAAGAAGAACATCGTCCTCAGAGACAAACGAGCAGATCGGGATGCGGATCTAAAAGCACATATTTTAGGCATTCACCGGCTTCGTTCTTATTTTGGCTACAAACGTATGCGAACCGCGTTAGGAAAGGAAGGCCTCGTGGTGAATCACAAAAAGGTACGCCGCTTAATGAGAGAACTCCAGATTCGTTCCGTGATTCGCAAGAAACGTCCATTGGCTGGCCGGAAACCGTCCGTTCTGTTCCGTAATGTCTTAAATAGAGAATTCTCGGCGGCAGCTCCTTTGCAGAAGCTCGTGACGGATATTACGTATGTCCGGATTGGGCATGATTTTGCTTATCTCTCGGTTGTGATGGATCTATACAACAACGAGATTGTAGCTTGGGAACTCTCCGAGCGAAATGACTTAAAACTCGTTATGGACACGGTGAAGAAACTGAAATGTGGACCTGCCTTGCTCCATTCCGACCAGGGGTTCCAGTATACAACACAGAGCTATGCCAAGTTGCTTGAAGAGAAGAAGCTAACAGGAAGCCATTCTCGGCGTGGGAACTGCTATGACAATGCATGTATTGAGTCGTTCTTCTCCCACTTAAAGACGGAGAAGTTGTATTTGGAGAAGCCTCAGAATCTGGAGCAAGCAAGGAACCAAATTACAGAGTATATTTTGTTTTACAACAAGGAACGTTTCCAAAACAAACTCGACGACCTCTCCCCGATTGAATTCAGGGAAAAAGTCGCCGCTTAATGGAATTTCTCTTTTTTTATTGTCTACTTGACGGGGCTATGACCATGATCGGCTGCTTTTTTTAAAACTAACAGGAAAATTTTTCTTGCATAGGTATACTCCTACTATGCGATTATCGCTTGGTTCAAATCGCCAGTACCTCAGACTTTTGGTTTAAATTATCCTTGTACACTAATATCAGATTTTTTCCGCATAGATAAAGATAATACTGCTGGAATGATTCCAAGCGCAACACCGATGGCGCCAATAAAACCTACGGCTTGAAGCGATATGTTTTCCACTACTATACCCCCAATTACGGCACCACCAGCCATGCCCAATTGTAAGATTGAAGTGTTCAAGCTCAAGACGATTCCCGAGGCTTTTGGTGCCATAGCAATCAAATATACCTGTTGGACAGGACCTGTTGACCAGGCAAAAAAGGACCACAACATAAGTAAAGGCAACACAAAGTACACGGAAGTATGGGCGAATCCTGTGATTAAAAGCAAAATTCCGGAATGGAAAAGCAGGCCGCCAATCATTGTACGAGGGATACCCCATTTGTCTGCACCATAGCCTCCAACTTGGGAACCAAGAAGACTGGCAATACCGAATGCAAAGAGCCCAATACTAATCATTCGGTCACTCATTCCAGTAATGTTTAGAAGGAATGGGGAGATATACGTGTAAACGATTGTATAACCCATTATCCAGAAAAATCCAATAGATAAGGCGATAGCGATTCGAGGCGTTCTAAGCAGGGATAGCTGTTCCCGTAGGGGTACAGGAGTCTCTCCCTTAGACTTGGGAATTGTCAATAGAAGAACAAACATTGCGATTAAGCTGAGCACGCCGATCCCCGTGAAAATGAGCTTCCAATCATATGAACCAGCAATCACTCTTCCCAGAGGAACACCAAGAATTAGCGCAAGGTTAAAGCCTAAAAGAACTGTAGCAATTGCACTTCCTTGCTTGCCCTGTTGAGCGGTGTTGGCAGCTACGGTCAGGGCCACCACCATAAATACACCCGTGCCAACTGCCAGTATAATTCTAGCTCCCAGCAGCATAGAGAAGCCAGTTGTTAAAATCGTGACTAGATTTCCTATGAAAAATAGCGTCAAAGCAGCCAGCATGAGCTTTCTTCGATCCATTTTTGCAGTCATTGCGATCAAAATTGGAGTGCCTATTGCGTAAGCAAGTGAATAGACAGTGATGAGTTGCCCAGCTGCTGCCAGTGTCACCCCGGTATCGCCTGCTACCCTATCCAATATACCTGAGATTACAAATTCAGATGTTCCTACCAAAAAACTGACCATGGCCAGAACATAAATTTTCCAAGAATTTCTCATGTTAAAATCCCTCACATTCATTTCCTCAGTTTTAGAACTGTCGAACTAAAGTTTAATATTGAGCTGTACCTTATTGGCTTACTTACAGTCCTCTTATTTTCTTGCTAGCTCCTTATGAACAATGGGTGCAACTTTTGTACCAAGAAACTCGATCGTCCGCAGCAATTCCAAATGAGACAGTGAACTGAAATCAACGTACATAAGGAAACGGGTCAAACTTAATTTCTCTTGAGCAAGTAGAATCTTCTCCGCCACATATTCTGGATCTCCAACATATAGAGCACCACGCAGGTTGCAAGCTTCTTTGAACGTGTCACGAGTGTAAGGTGCCCACCCTCGTTCTCGTCCAATTTTATTCATCTGTTCAGCCATAACGGGAAAGTAATTTTTAGCGGCTATTTCAAACGATTCCGCAATAAAACCATGGGAATGGGATGCAATCTGTAACTTGCTGGGATCATACCCAGCTTTCTTAGCAGCTTCCTTATATAGCTCCACCAATGGTGCAAAACGTTCTGGCATTCCACCGATAATCGAGAAGATAACAGGAAGTCCTAACTTACCAGCTCGAACCGCCGACTCAGGACTGCCGCCAGTAGCTATCCATACTGGCAATGGGTCCTGCTCAGCACGGGGATATACGCCCATATTATTTATAGCTGGACGATGTCCACCACTCCATTGCACCTTTTCATCAGCTCGTATTTTTAATAATAGTTCAAGTTTCTCTTCGTACAACTCTTCATAATCGTTCAAGTCATATCCGAATAGTGGAAACGATTCAACAAAAGAGCCACGTCCAGCCATGATCTCGGCTCGCCCTTTAGATAGAACGTCCAGTGTTGCGAAATCCTGATATACACGGACAGGATCATCCGAAGAGAGCACTGTTACAGCGCTAGATAGCCGTATCCGCTTAGTTGTAGATGCTGCAGTCGCAAGAATGACCGCCGGTGATGAGCTTGTATAGTCGATTCGATGATGTTCTCCAATAGCATACACATCGAGCCCAACCTGATCAGCCAGTTGAATTTCCTCGATCGCTTGTCGTAGCCTCTCTGCCGGGGATACACTACCATGTTCTGGATTTGTATGGAGAAAGGTGGTGATTCCTAGTTCCATAATTGACTTTTCTTTCATTCTCATTCGCTCCTTTTTCATTTCTTCACTTCTAGAAATGTAGAAATGTTACTTAAAAAAATTTACGCCAGCAAATAAGGCGCAAATTTCTCTGCCACTTCCTGATTAACACTATAGTGGACAAATGATCCACTCTTAGATGAATTGATTAAGCCAGAGTCGGTTAATTGCTTCAGGTGGTGTGACAATGTTGAACCAGCAACGGTTTTTAGTCGTTCACCAATAGCTGTAAAACATTGATTACTCTCTTTGGCTAACATCACTGCGATTTTTAAACGTGTGGGTTCGCCTAAAGCTTTATATACTTTGACCGCCTGAACCATTTCCATTTCCATTTCGTTTTCAGCCACGGGAACATAATCTCCTTTCTAAGCGTCATTCTACATTTCTATAAGTGTCGAAGTGATTATAGCACCCTATTGTTGAAATGTAAAGGGACTACATTATCGCTTAACCTGCCTGAAGAACAGATAGTGTGCTGTCGCCATGCTAACGCTCGTTAGCTTAACGAAAAAAAGCTGACTTGATTATATGGCTGTATCATAAGCGTTCTAATGGGGATTCACGGCAACTCTATGCTTCCAATTTCAACTCGCAGCAATATTTGTGTTCCGAAAAGCAAAGAAACAACGAAAATTAAGCAATTCCCTGCACACTTATGGGTTAAAAACGGTTTTCTTTATAGGTAAAGTTTCTAGAAATTGGCGTGAAGAAAAGAAAGATGATTATCAAGAAACATTTCAAGGTAAGCTGTTAAAGGCTCTATCTCCTTGTACTCGTTTATTTACATATACAAGGATTTACTTCTTTTCGTGAACATTGAAATACATCGTACTTTAGATATTCCGTAAAATGTTTGAACTAACCTGCCCGTTAGTTGAACAAAAGCAGCCGATCACGTTGGTCAGCTGCTTTGTTGGTTTTATTGAGCTATCGTTTCCCACTAGTTAAAGTAATTCACCAAAACTAAAAAATTGTTCAATTAACGAATTGAAGGCCAAGACCCTTGCATTTTTCTTAATTGAATAATTTGCCCTGTATGATAAGCATCATGAAGCATGATGTCAAGCAATTTACCCTCAAGTGAATTTTGGTCAAGCTTTTCATCGGAAATTGTACTTAATACCTTTCTTAAATTGTGTTGAGCGTTTTCGGCACGTTCAACGACTTTTTTCCATTCCATATCGTCATTAGGCTGATTGGTCAGAGAGAATGTTTCATCACCGTCAAGATTATTTGTCCATTCTCTGCCTTCCAAGTTTGTAGCAAGTCTCTCTTTATAATAAATGAGATGGTTAACGTTCTCCCAAATTGTTTTAGTTGCCTTTCCAGATGGTTTCCAGTTAGCCTGTTCGGCTGTAAGTCCTTCTATTGCATGTTTAAACGGGGCATACCAGCTCTCTTTATCGAAAGTTGAATCCAGGACGTTTAAAAGCAAGTCAATTCGTTGCAAAGTCCTCTCCTCCTTTATAGTTACAAGACCTTTCTAACAAATGAATCAATCTGTTTAAGATTCTACATTTCGATAAAACATCCTGCCCATTGACTCGTTTGTTAATCTCATTCTACAATCTGGCCCGATTGTTGAAAAAGATCTACTGACGATTGTTCAAATAAACTGCCCGTTAGTTTAATGAGTTAACAGGCAAAAAGCGATTTGATATAGGCCTAATCTGAAATAGAAACATGTTCCTGTCCATTCCGGTAATCGGTACAAGTTCTTGTCCTCGACTCGGGACAAAAACTTGTACTAATAAAACAAAAAATTATCTAAGCCCAAGACCGTCTGAATAAAGACTACAATTATTCCTCTCAATAATACTTTGGAATGTATACCATTCCTTTATAGGAAATGATTCACAAGCGCTTGGGTCCTGTTTAACTTCTGAACTGGTTTAGTGTTCGATAGGTCGTGAGGGTCGATTATTTCTTCCGATTGGGCTTGCTTCAGGCCTAATACGTCTAACATGACCGGATCGGAACCTTCCTCTGCATTTAAGTATACTATTGTGATTTTCTCCTCTTGGCCTTCCCTGTTTAATCGACCAATGACTTGCTCATGCACCTTAGGCGACCAATCCAACTCTCCGAACAATATAGTCGAGCAGCGATACTGCAAACCGTCCAACCCTGCACCGCTACGCAACGATAGTATGAATACATTTGTTGCCCCTTGGACAAACCGCCTAATTGATTCGTTCTTCTGCATATTTGACTCACTGCCCGTATACATAGCTGGTCGATAATCTGCCAATTCATTAAGCCATATCTCATAAACATCACGATGCCATCCGACAAGAAGCAGGGGGATGTTTGCTTCCAACAACTGTTTCGCATATTGCGCAACACCTGCAGCCTTAGCCACACCAGTTGCCTGTCTCATCAAAAGGTCCAACTCACGAGCTGCTGGACCACATTCCAGATATGTCCCTTGGGAAGCTTTTAAGGCAAGTTGTTTTGCTTGTGCTTTCACTGATTTTAACTTTGATAGATCGGGCTCGATCATCTCGACAATCCGGTTGATGGAGGGCAACTGTTGTCCAACTTCGCTTTTCGTCCGCCGGAGCATGATATTCTGCTCGCGAAGGAAACTGCCTAGTACAACCGGGTCATGAACTTTCCGATCATTACGGCACCATTCCCGAATAAACTCTGAATAGGTTCCCAAAAGGTCGGGGTCGAGGAATTGTAATACATTCCAGATCTCAGTACCGTAGTTGTAAATCGGTGTTGCCGAAAGACCCAACCGAAATTCTGCTGCATCGGACAAAATTTTCGCGGCCTCACCTTTATTACTGGTGTGACCTGTTCGAAGTTCTTGAATTTCGTCATAAATGACACATTGGAAGTTACCGTCTGCAAAAAAGTTCTTCCAACCGGCAAGCTGGCTATACTTGAACAAATAAACATCTGCAACGGGGAGCGAATACGGTCTTGTTCTTTCAATTTTATGAACAATAAGCTCCGTGAAGGATTCAATCTTCTCTTTCCATTGGTCTTGGAGATGCGCCTGAATGACAACAGCAGCAGGATGTGTATCCGGTTCCAGCAGCATGCCAGCCGCTGCGTATGTCTTTCCAAGACCAACATCATCACCGAGAAGCAGAGAACGGCGTTCTAAGCACAGATCGATAGCCTGTGATTGATAGTGGCGAATCTTTTGTCCAAGTTTAAGTCCCGTGCGCAGGATGGGATCATAATCTGGAGTGAGTATCTGTTCCATGTACGCTTTATTCTCAAAGAACTTATTGTTGCCACGCAATAGCTTAGCCCTGTCTTCAGAAGTTATCTCCATCGGAAATCGCTGAATAAACCAGGCTAGATCCGCGCATATATTCGATCTGTTCGAAAACAGAAATGTGCCCACTTGTTTCATTGAAACCCGTGGAAACAGCTGCTTCAAGCGAATCGCAACATGCGGATGAACTTCGCTTAACTTCCATCTTCCGCTCACTAACTCTAGTTTTCCATACATCGTTCCCAATCAACCCCACCTTCCAATAGATCATATTATGCCAGCACTGCGTTCATCCATAATTCCCTCAATCTATCCCTTGATAAGTCGGATTTCTTGCATGATCTGTTCCCTCTTACTCTCCCTCAACGAATAGAGTACAGGTGCTGTAGGGATCTCAAACTTCAGATGAGAATGAGGAATTTCCATCAATAAAGTTCCAATAGGCTTTTGGCTTTTTTTACTACGCACAACATTCCAAAAGATCCTGGATCTATTTTCCTCGGATCCCCATTTTTCAAGCGAATTTCGGAATAGTAAACATTTGCCGATAACGAAGTCATCGTCCTTGAGGGGTTCGGTTGCTTCGAAGCCGACGTCCTCAAGGCCATCAAATAGTGCTGGCATCAGCTGGTCCAAATACAGCCCATAGGCAGCATCTTCGATCTCACGAAAAGCGACCATTAGTTGATCGTGCATCGAATCGTACAAGGGCTTCCAAGCCGATTCAATATACCGATTTCCTACTTGGCCAATCTCCTCGATTGTCATCTCGTAATGGAATACTGGGTTAAAAGTCATTTTTATTCCTCCTTGATTCGATTTATCTTCATCATACAACATACAAGCGAATTGGAAGGTTTTTTGGAAATGTCCAAATAAAATCAACATAAATACGAGATAAACGTTACAATAGTTTTAATGTTCTTTTATTCATTAGAAAGGCGGGATTACATAGGCATGCGACCAAAAAAACTTGCGAATCAATTTAGGATAAGCGCTAACACTTTGCGAAACTACGAAGCGAAGGGGTTAATCCCCCCTGCTGAGCGTTCTGCCAATGGATATCGTATGTATACGGAACAGCATGAGGCCTATCTAGCATGTATTCAAGCCATGGCCCCTGCATTCGGAATGGAAGTGACCACCGAGGTGCTTCATGGTCTCCAAAGAAATGAGTTGGACGATGCATTGTGGATCGTTAGGGAAAGGGAGGTCATGCTGCATCGGGAGAAAGGAAGTTTGGATCAGCTGGTAAGGGAATTGAATTCATATGCCGACGGAAGTCAAACTTACGAATTTAACCAATGCTTCCGCATCAACGAGGTCTCTAGACGGACGGGAGTCCCTAAATCAGCGATCCGTTACTGGGAGGCAAGTGGCCTTTTCACTACTGCGCGTGACTCTGATAACCAATACCGTCTATATAATGAAGCTCACCTATTTAAAATTAAGATGATCCAGATATTACAAAGCGCTGTTTATTCCGAGGAGACCGTAATCTTAAAGCAATCAATTGCACTTGTAGAATTCCAAAACATCGAACAGGCGATGAAGCTTGCAGAAAATATCCGAACTTATCTGAACAAAACGATTAAACTTCAGATGAGAGGTCTCTACTTCCTACAGCGATTGATTCGATCACTAGATTTTTAAGATATAACCGAAACCCCGTACTCAATGTCTATTCTAAAGCACATAAACGATTCAAGTATACTTGATTGACCGACCGATTGAAGATTTTAGCAACAAATATAACTGTACTTTTAATTCTCTTTGAATCGTGATATGGACGTCTTCTAGATCTCTAAGCGCACACAAGATCCGTTTCTTCGATATGTAGGCACACTTGTCTCTAGTAAAAAAGACTCCTCACGCTTTCATTTATATGTTGCAATGCAACACCGAATAGTTTTTGGATCCATAAAATTCAAACGCCTGTCTTTACTAAGTAAAATGAATTGCGGATAGTTACTTTACAAACAGTAAATATCCGTTTTAAAACTAATATTCTTATTCTGTTCCAACTCTCCATGCAAATGTTTGGATAATAATCCAATCGGAAATTGGCTTATAACCATTCTAACGTCATACTTATTGCATTTTGGGCTATACTTACTCATTGATTATTAGATATGCATCTAATCTTAAATGGGAATATGTTCTTGTCCCTCGACAGTTACGCCTCTCACTAGCATAACTTAGGCAATCTGAACTTCCGGATTACTATAAGATGATATCTCAGTTCTTGGTAGTGGATTGGATTTTCTTTTCAATAACCAATTTGGACGGGGTAACATCATTGCCTTCTGATACCGCAAGCATCGACCTTTGTTTATATTTATAGAACTAGGTTTAGTTTCGTGGAATTTTTAATCGCATTATATTTAGTAAGCTAAGTAACATATCGTACAAATAGAGAGTTATACTATATTCCTCTCCATTTGTTGCATTAGCTTTCTTAATAACAAACGGTCTTCTGCAGATATGGATTGAAGCAATTTCTTTTGCTGCTCCCTCCATTTGACTTCAACTGGTTTTTCTAATTCTTTTCCTTTGTCGGTTAGAAAAATACGCATTATCCTTGCATCTTGTACATCACGTTTACGATATATAAATCCGTTCTGCTCCAGTGATTTGACCATATTCGTTACTGTTGGTGGCTCGCATTTTAAGTGTTCACATAATTGCATCTGTGTTACTCCGTCACCCAACCACAGACGATACAGCAAATTATCTTGTCCTACATAAAGATTAAGTTCCCTCAGAGACTCGCTATAATTTCGACGCATTTGGGAGGAAATCCGATCTAAAGACTGTCGAATGTCACAATCTACTGCATCTGTCATAACTTATACCTCCCTGATGATATTTAGCAGACTAAATGTATCATGTCGATATTAAAGTGTCAATTCACCTTCAAGCACACGCTTATCGGGGTATCTCCAGTATTTTGAAGTACATTATTTATAGCAAATATCTTCACTAAAGATTATTCTGGATGTGACAAAATTTCTAAAAAAACGACAGACAGACATTATTTCGTGTCCTCATCTGCCGCTCTCTAGATAGTTTCAAAATTGTTGATTTAGGAATTATATATTTCTCTATTTAAATTAACGGTTTCTTTATGCGAATACCCACCAGAAGCCGCGATTAGCTTTTCCATTACTTTATCCCGCAGCATTGGGGCTTGTTCTTTATTTGCCTTTTCAAGTGCTACCGTTAGTTCCTCTTTGTTTAGTTCTGTACAATATGCCGGTGTTCCTGGCTGCTGTCTCCATGAATCACTTAAACTCCCGCTATCAACTGTATCGAAACCTAATTCATTGACTATGCTCATAATTGTTCGCTTTTGTTGAAGATCATCACCGGCAATGGCTGCGGCAATGCGACCACTACTGCCTTCAGGTGTACCTTCATGTTCTAAAGTATAGGCTAACAAATTGTTAAAAGCCTTGATGATTGATCTACCTAATTGTTTTGTAACCCAGACACTTTCAACCATTCCGTTCTCAATTTCATCAATTTTTACGCCCATTTGAGGATAGTAATTGGAAGTGTCTACTACAATAACTTCATCAGCAGCTTTTTCTACAACACTACGAATATTAGGTAATGCATGAAGAGGGATAGATACGATAAGAACATCAATATTAGAAATTACATCCTCTACCTTTACAGGAGTCGCGTTAAGTGGTTTTCCTTCCAGCCGTTCTATACCACGAGCATCTGCAATTTTTACATCATGGTTATTATTTACCAACTTTTTTGAAATAGATAATGCAATGGGTCCTGCGCCAATTATTCCAAATCTCATTTTTTTCACTCCTATTTAATATTTCTACACGGAAAAGTTTCAATGATTAATTATTACTTTTTGGCGAATCCTTGCTTATTCAAGTAGTTCATCATTTGGGGCAGAACAATTCTTTGGAGATGATCCTGAATGTGGTCACTCCAACCTTTTACTTTTTTCACGGTGAAAGGGGCTCTTATCGGACGATTTTCATAATACTTCAACATGGTTTCATCATAGAATGCCAAGTTATCTTGATCAAATGGTTGATACTGATTTTCTAGTAGCACCATAGATTGAGGCAAACGAGGTTTCAGTTCAGGTTTATCTCCACCAGGGCTACCTATGCATAATCCCACCAAGGGAATCACATACTTCGGTAAACCCAACACGTCCGATAATTCTTCAATATTAGCTCTAACTCCACCAATGAACACACCGCCAAGTCCCATAGATTCGGCCGCTGTTAACATTTTGTGCCATGAGCCCGGCATCGAATGAACCAATCAATAGAAATTCAATATATTCAATATCTACCTCCGGAGCAATTTGATGATTTCGGTTGAAATCTGCACAAAAAATCCAAAACTCTGCAGCTTCTTCGATATAAGGTTGATCAACACAGAGTTGTCTTACCTTTTTTCGTAGAATAGGATCAGTGATACGAACAATGGAGACGGCCTGTAGGAGGCTAAACGATGAAGTTTGACTCGCAGCCTTAAAAATTGCATCGATTTGTTCCTCAGTCAGGGGTTGAGATGTGTACGAACGAATGGTTATGAAGCAACTCAAGTGTGTGATTCATTGAAATCTCTCCTTTTCTCGGTTATTCAGATTCCCGCCCCGCACCCATATCTGTAAACCAATATCTGTTGAACCCCCACTGTTCTGCTAGTTGAACCATTTCCGTCACATTCTGAAGACTTGTTGTAGCTCCAGTTCCTTTATAAATATGAACGAAATCCAAAATTGATAGCTTGGTCTATTTCCTGTACTCACTTAACACTAACTCCTTTCTTTAATAATTAGCTTGCTAACTATAACCTCAAAAAGTATACTTATTACTTAGCATGCTAACTATAACAAATGAAATTATGGGTATTTCACATTTCAGGTAAACTGATTTTTTTTGTTTTGTTGTTGTTACAATCAATCATATGCGTATTTGTTTCGATTGCAAAGAGGGCAATTTAGATGAACATAGTACATCTTTTTGTACCTTTAGATAGGGGTGGGTTCAATGAGGGTTTGTAATGAAGGATTTGATCAAAATTTCATGGATGAAAATAAAGATATGTACGCGATAGCCTTTACCCAGAATATCTTATCAGGGCGCTGGAAGTATTTTATTTTGTGGTATCTAAAAACCGAAACACGTCGTTACTCGGATATCAAAAAATTCCTTGGAGATCTATCTCAAGGCTCTTTAACGAAGCAACTTAAAGAATTGGAGAACAGTGGAATCATTAAACGTGATGTTTATCCGGAAATCCCCCCTAGAGTAGAATATTCGTTAACAGATAAGGGAACCAAATTACTACCTATCCTTGAAAAGATGGAAGACTTCGGTAGACAATTTGGCGAATAAAAATTGTTTGATTATTTAAATGAAGTATTTCGTAAATGAGTATGTATCTCTAGTAAAGCGAGATAAAAGCTGCAGTTAATCTTCTGATCAGCTGCCGCTGTGTAGTTCTGACTATCGTTTCCCGTTAGTTGAATGAATATTTTACTTTTATAATTTCCAAATGCTCTTCTCTAAAAATAATCAAAAGTGGGGCTCGAATATTAATATGTTCTTATTATGTTGCATTAAGAATGAATTGTCCTTCTTCAGCTTTAATTACAAAGAAGTACTTTGTATCTCTAATCAGGTCATCTAAAGGCTTGCTGGTCCTTTCTGGGACAAGGCCATCATTAATGATGCAATAGTAACCGAAACGTTCCTCTTGTTTTCCTGCTGAAAAACTGTCGATTGACCTGTTCTATAAATGGAACTATACTTTGTAGCAAAGAAGGTGAGTAGATGAAACAAATAAGCAGTCGCTTTTCGATGGCAGTCCATATTCTCTCGATGATTACGTTGAATCCCATATATAGTACAGGTGATCGAATTGCACGTAGCATCAATAGTAACCCTGTTGTAATTAGAAGGATTATGGCCCAGCTCAAAAAAGCAGGGTATATTGAAACAAAACCAGGAGTTGCGGGGGCCTCCCTTCTGGTATCGCCCGAAAGATTAACTCTGCTGGATATCTTTCAAGCGGTCGAATCTGTGGAAGGAAATCAGCTTTTCAATTTTCACAAGAATACTGACCCCAATTGCTCTGTAGGTATGAACATTGAATCGATACTATTACCAAAACTCTCTAATGCGCAGAAGGTAATGGAGCATGAACTGGCTTCTGTTACCCTAGCTCAAATTGTGGAGCAAATACGAACAGAGGAAAATGTAAAATAAAGCTGCTCCTACGGTGTATGGAGTAGCTTTATTTTACATTTTTTAATTTTTCACCAATCAAACAGTAGCTTGCGCAGGCTCTACATATTCAATAAAACTGCCATCGGGATGCTGCACAAAAATGCTTGGACCAATAGGACCACACTGATCCCTTATTATAAGGGTATTTTGTTTTTTTAATTCTTCCTTCAATTCGTTCATGGAATCCACATACACCACGGCACGGAGTGATTTAGCAGGCTCCATGGCATCGGGACTTCCAGATACAATAACGTAAGGATAGACTGTGGCTAAAGATAAGCCAGCTTCAGGAATGTCCCACGTCCGATCCATAGATCGGTTAGCAAGAGATTCATAATAAGCAACGGTTGATTCAAGTTGCTCGGTAAAAACGGGGATAAAATGATTTAAGATTTTCATGTTAGCCTCCAATTTTTTGTTTTCTAATTATAACCACAATAGTTATAACTGTTTTAGTTATACAAAAACATCTTGATTCTGTCAATTTTTTTGATGAGTATTCTCATGATTTTGCATACTTGTTTCGTCTACTTGAGATCTGTTTGGTCACTCGATTCCTGGCAATGGCATCGTTCTCTGACGCCTTAGCTTGGCATCTCTTTTCTACTACACAAAGGGTTTGATAGCTGAGTTTTTCAAACCAAGCAAAAAACACGGGCATGTTTTTCCCTCTACTTCCTAACTGTGCTGAAGTAAGATTCTACGTTTAGATATACATCTAATCGGCAATCAGGCTATGTTCTTGTCCATTCCGGCAATCGGTACAAGTTCTTGTCCTTGGCTCGGGACACGAACTTGTACCGATAAAATAAAAAAGCCGCTTAAATAGCGACTTCAATGGGAATATGTTCATGTCACTCGACAATTTTCTTCTACACTTCTTCATGCCCACTCCACCTCTGCTCCTTAAACTTCCCTATCATTTATTGTAATTCATACTCAACACTAAGTCACTTTCTCTACTAACTACAGCATCTTTCAAAGGACCATCAAGAATAACTCCCAAAGCAACATCTTTTCCTCGAAAACTTGCGGCTGAATTGGCTTAATCAGATATTGAAAGGTGATGACATCGAAGCTCTCCACCATGTATTCCGGGTAACTGGTCAAGAACATAATCTGTACATCCAGAAACTTCATGTTCCTGATCTCTTTAGCGGTCTGAATCTCGTTCATTCCGCCCATCTCCACATCCAAGATGAGAATATGAAATGTATCCCCAGTATCTCTGTAGTGCGAGAGCAGTTGTTCACCAGATGTGAATAGGCTTAATTTGAAAATCAAATTTGGTTTTTATGGCGGTAATATCGTATTACCTTGCGATACATCGTCTTGTCCTTTAATTGATTGAATATAAATGGGTCCGGTTTGACATTTACCTCTATAATCCAGGGTTTCAGACTGTGGTCAAGGCCGATATCCACACCGATTTGCATTAGATAAGGGTACTTTTTTTTCATATGACGAGCTATGCGCAGGCTAAGCTCATTCATCTCCTGAACCAGTGCATTCCTGCGTTTTGTGGATGCATGCGATTGTAGCAGCTTGTGAATATCCATCGGTGTACCACCACTATGATAATTGGTTACGATTTTCTTTGGATGACCCAGTCGGCCGATGATTCCGGTAGCTTCCCAATGTTTGGTCGGGCTTAGCTGTATCATGACTCGGATGTCAAAACGTCTGTTATTGTGCTTAAGCAGATGGATTCCTCTCTGAATCAGATAACTTCTTTTATGCACCAAACGAGTCAGACTGCTATAAAACGATTCAAAGCTGTCAAACGTCAGGCGTTTTTGCTCTATCTGATAGACAAAATGTTGATGACTGTCCATCTCGGCCTTAATAACACCCATCCCGAAAGTACCTCTCTCGGGTTTGACATAGACCATTCCATATTTGCTGATCATGGATTTCAGATTCGTTTTGTTATATTTCTGTGTGTCGGGGATAAACGGTTTAATTGATTCATTATTAATGATCAATTTTGTTTTTAACCACTTGCTTCTTAACGGCTGCAATTTATCAACTCCCATGTCGTAAACTCTCCCTTCAGCAACCGCATCAAAGCTCGCTGTTTGATCAAGATCCTGCATGCATTATATGTAATACTGATAAAGGAACCCTCAACAAAAGCCCCTATTCGTAAAAAATGTATATTTGCACATGCCCTGACCAAAACACTTTTGCACACATACCATATAATAAGTCATCACGATTTGTGCAAGGAGTTGAGAAGATGTCCGTCCAGCGTGGAATCCGGTTGAATAATGCGCCTAAGATTGATGTTCTTATACCAGCGATCGAGAAAGATTTGACTACCCTTCCCCTCGTCATCGATAACATTCGCCGTTATGTAAAACATCCCATTGGAAGCATATATATTGTTTCTCCGGTCAGCACCAAAATCAGAAAACTTTGTTCCCGTAAAAACTGCATTTTTGTTAATGAGCGATCCGTCCTGCCTATAACCAAAAACGAGATACACTACCAGTCCTCCCGGTGGGATCGGTCAGGCTGGTTATATCAGCAGTTGCTCAAAATGAACGGAGATTCCATTGTGAAGGCAAAATACTTTCTAGTCATGGATGCGGATACCGTACTGATTAAACCTCATTCATTTCTTGTAGAAGGCAAAACAGTATTTTACTGCCGTGACTGGAGCCAGCCGGAATATTTCAATACCTACAGCAAGTTGTTAGGCATGAAAGCTCCGCGTCCCCGCTCTTTTGTCACCCATTATATGCTGTTCGACAAATCTAAACTCTCTGCCTTGAAACAGAAAATTGAAGCGGTTCATAAACTGCCATGGTACAAAGCGATCATCTCCAATATCAATAAGAAAAAGCAGTTTGGTTTCTCCGAGTATGAAACGTATGCCAATTTTATGTATACGAAGAACCCAGGCAGCATGGTCCTTAGAAGTTCCATGAATAAAAGTCTGAATGTGAACGCTTCTTCGTTAAAAGAGCAACAAATCCGTAATCTGGCTCTTAAATACCGTTCTCTTTCCTTTCATAAACGGAAAATCTATAGTAAAGCTCCCTGAGCTTAAGGAGGAAGCCCATGCATATCGTACTGCTGTGCGGCGGCTCTGGCAAAAGGCTCTGGCCGTTATCCAATGAGCTTCGCTCCAAGCTGTTCATAGATATACTTCCAACACCCGCTGGAGGTAGAGAATCCATGATCAGCAGAGTATACCGCCAGCTTGACAGTTCATACCTAACGGATTCAACGCTCATTATTTCACATCAGGATCAGGCTAATATTACGGCTCGACATACTCAAGGCAAAATACCAGTCATCGGGGAACCTTATAAACGAGGCACTTTTACTGCGGCGGCCTTAGCGACGTTATATCTGCAATCCTTCCGGATGGCCAAAGATGACGATGTGATCTGTATCGCGCCAGCTGATGTGTTCGCAGGTGAAGATTTTTTCAGCAATTTCCAATTACTGCCGGACATCTTGAAACATTCTCAAGCCGATATCGCTTTAATTGGGACAAGGCCTACACATGCTTCAGAACAGTATGGATACATCCTGCCGGGTGGGGAAGAACGTAATGCTTATGCGCCCATAACACAATTTATAGAAAAACCCGAAGCCACCATTGCTGAAACTCTGCTACAACGTGGGGCACTATGGAACTGCGGTGTGTACGCGTTCACCGTCGAGTTTATGATATCCCATATTAAAAAAATGGGGCTTCCGGTTCATTATGATCAATTGTCTTCCCTGTATGAAGCGTTGCCTGAACGTAGTTTTGACAAGCATGTTGCAGAAAAGGCGCAGCGGGCCGTAGTCCTACCTTATAAGGGAGTATGGCAGGATATCGGAAGCTGGGATACGCTGTGCGCACAGTTAGATTCCCATGTAATCGGACACGGTGGAATCTCAGGCTCTTCCTCCGACTCCTATATTATTAACGAGCTTCCCTACCCCATCCAAGTCATTGGCGTACCAGGTATTATCGCTGCCGCAAGTCCGGACGGCATACTCATTGCCAACAAAAATAATTCAAATGAAATTAAAGCGCAATTAGGTAGCTTGCCATTAAAACCGATGTATGGTGAAGCAACCTGGGGCAGTTATCGTGTCATTGAGAGTTCGGTAGAAGATGAGAATACAACTGTAACCACATTAAACATAACGGTTCTACCGGGCAAACATATCGGGTTGAACTGGCACCGGGCAGGATGTAGAGCGTGGACGGTACTTGCAGGCAGCGGTCAATTGCTTATCAACGGACAGGTCACACAGATGACTCTGGGCACTCAGTTCGCGATGATCTCGGAGAGCGTCTATTCTATTTTCGCTGAAACCAGGTTGGTCTTCCTTGAAGTACAGATCGGCGAACCCGAGGATGAGAACAACATCCTTTTTGAAGAAGAAGACTGGAATATAATCGTAGAACGTGCAGGATCGTATAACTATGGAGTGTAAATTGAACCTTTCAAATCTTAGCCCCGTCCATTCGTGGGGGCTATTTGCTTTGCGTATCGAACGAAACATGGGGTAAAACCAAATATCAGTGTGCTAGGGAATATGTTTATATTGAAAGGGTACTCTTCGACATTGAAGAGTTTATCACTCACGCGCCAGAGTCAACTCTCTTTGTCATCATTATAAGGTTTACCAGATCAAATGCTAAAAACATTGCCTGCCCCGTATTTCATCTCATAATTGGTAAGATCAATTTGTATACCATGACTATCTAAGTGACGCTTTAAAGATGTATCCTCACTCACTGCTCTTTGAAGATTTATTAGGGATTTGGAAAATAGTCGAATTGAGGACAAGAACTTGTACCGATAAAATAAAAAAGCCGCTAAGATAGCGACTTCAATGGTACCATGTTCTTGTCCCTCGATCTGTGTTTTTTAATTTTGCATACCTCGGTCCGTCCTGTTGCAAACTTTATGCCATGTTCTTTATCTGATAAGCCACAGACACGTGTCTGGGCTGGAGGATGAAAAAAGAAGCTGCAACCAAAGGTCCGGGTAACGCAAAACCTCTTGATGCAGCTTCTTTTGTATTTCTACTCGCTTTGCACAGCGAATTCGTAATAACTTTAAGCTTTGCGAAGCATTTGTCTCTCGCTTAGCTGTGAAAGCATATCCTTCGTCATGGCCTTCAGGTCGTAGCGGGCATGAAATCCCCATTCTGTTTTCGCTGCAGTCGCATCAATGGAATGCGGCCAGCTATCGGCAATCGCCTGTCTCTTCGGATCAACGTCATAATCAAGGATAAAGCCGGGAAACTCATCCCGAATCGCTGCAGCAATCGCCTCCGGATCCACGCTCATTGCGGTGACATTAAATGAATTTCGGTGCATCAACCGGGAAGAATCCGCTTCCATCAATTCGATGATAGCGTTCAGGGCATCCGGCATATACATCATGTCCATGTTTGAGTCTTTGGCGATATAAGATGTATACCGGCCAGCCGTCACGGCTGCGTAATAAATTTCCACCGCGTAATCCGTCGTTCCTCCGCCGGGAGGCGTCATATAAGATATCAAACCCGGGAATCGCAGCCCCCTAGTATCCAGGCCGTATTTGTGAAAATAATAATCACAAAGCAGTTCGCCGGACACTTTGTTCACGCCGTACATTGTATTGGGCCTCTGGATCGTATCCTGCGGGGTATTGTCTTTCGGAGTCGAGGGACCAAAAGATCCAATGGAGCTTGGAGTGAAAAATTGGCAGCCGAGCTCCCTGGATACTTCAAGTGCATTCATCAATCCGCCCATATTCAAATTCCAGGCAAGCAGCGGTTTCTCCTCTGCGGTAGCCGACAGCAGCGCAGCCAAATGGATGACGGTATCAACTTCGTACCGCTTGGCGATTTCGAACATCGCCTTATCATTCGTCACGTCCAGCAGCTCGAATGGTCCGGATCGGGTAATTTCGTGGGCTGATGACCTTAGATCCGTAGCAACGACGTGATCCGCACCATAAATTTCACGTAATTTAACAACTAACTCAGAACCGATTTGGCCCAGTGCTCCGGTCACCAAAATCTTGTTCATAAGACATTCCTCCCGAAATATACTCCCGCGAATGCAGCTAAATCAGCTTCATTTCCTTGCCAACTTTCTCATAAACGGAGATCACCTGGTCGAGCATCTCCTTGGTATGGGCAGCTGTCGGCATGTTGCGTATTCTTCCGGTTCCTTTGGGAACCGTCGGAAACACGATTGCCTTGGCGTAAACGCCTTCTTCATAGAGCCGTTTGCTGAACTGTTGGGTGGTTACTTCATCGCCAATGATACAAGGTGTAATCGGCGTTTCGCTTTGGCCTACATCATATCCAAGCCGGCTCAAGCCGTTTTTCAAATCATTACCGTTCTCCCACAGCTTCTCGATCAGCTCTTTGTCATTCATCAAAATGTCGACAGAAGCGCTGCAAGAAGCGATTGCAGCCGGAGGTAGCGATGTCGAGAACAGAAACGGACGGCTTCTCAGCTTCAACCATTCGATCAGTTGTTTTTTACCCGCCACATAACCGCCAACAACGCCGATCGCCTTGGAAAGAGTACCAATTTGAAAGTCAATGCGGTCGGACAATCCAAAATGCTTCACGGTTCCCGCACCTGCTCCGAGAACGCCCGAACCGTGGGCATCATCCACATAAGTAATCAGATCGAATTCTTCTGCTATTTTCACGATTTCGGGCAGCTTTGCTATATCACCATCCATGGAGAAAACCCCGTCGGTGATGACCATAATTTTATGGTACTGACCGGATTCCTTGGCCTCTTTCGCCTGCTGTCTTAAATCATTCATATCCGAATGCTTAAAGCGAATCACCTTGGCTCTCGACAGGCGGCAGCCATCAATAATCGAAGCGTGGTTCAGCTCATCTGATAAAATCGCATCATGCTGGTCCATTACCGCGGATATAGCAGCCATATTGCAGTTAAATCCCGATTGATACACGATAACGGCTTCCGTTTTTTTGAAACGGGCCAGTTTTTCTTCAAGCTCAATATGAAGATCCATCGTACCATTAATTGTTCTCACAGCCCCTGCGCCTGCACCGTATGTCTGCGACGCCTTAACTGAAGCATCAATCAGGCGGTAATCTGTTGCCAGTCCCAAATAGTTATTGGAAGACAAATTGATTAGGGACTTTCCGTCGATACGAATAACAGGACCATTTGCACCCTGCAGCGTATCGATGACGTTATATAGACCTTTAGTCTTTAGATCTTCGATGTTCGAACTTAAAAATTGGTCCAATGCTTGACTTGACATTCCATTCCCTCCTCGATATACGAATGTCCTCGTACAGGAGACATAATATTCTCCAAAAAACCCTGTTATAAAAGGAATTAAACTAATTTCAATGTATCATCTTTTTTATTTATTGTACACATGTGGCGGACAAAAAATAAAAATATCCGCAAAAAAACATAGCGATTGCTTCCCCCATTCCTGGAAGCAATCGCTAGTAAATCTTTGCTTATATCTTTTGCTTATTCCTTTAAATCAATCGATTTACCCCGGTTCAAACGGGATTCTTCCGCGGCAAACAGCACTCGTTGACGAAGCTATTTTTCAAGCCCTTGCGCAAAGGGATACTGCCTTAGCAAAAAAAATCATGCAGCAGTCCCAATGGAATATCAATGAAGGTGTCGTCAGCATCGCGAAGGGCTGACAACGGCGAAGCACTTATACGCTCATTAATATTACCAATGAAGTCCTAATCCCTCCTGAATTAATTCCGGCTGCTCGAATTGGCTATTATCCGGCACAGGTTTTCGTTTAAAAAAGCTATCATCCACTTGTTAGTAATGAATCAATTACTATTGATGGGCAATTCTCTCCCTATAGCCAGAATCGCATCTGGAATAATTCATAATCGGTATTCTAATTTATGTTTACTACAGTTTGTATTCCTCAACCAGCCAACAACAATTGTTAAATCATCTTAAAGAAAAGTACCGAAAAATGGCTCTAAAGAGGTGTTCTGTCATCCTTAACTATAAATTTTACTTACGCTTTGCCTACCATCTCTTCGATCTGTTTCAACCAAGCTGTTCGCGTTGCCTCATCGGAACTCGGTACGGACTCGAAAAATTCATGATGCAACACTTCTATGCCGCAATATTCAAAGATCCCCTTGTCGGAAGTCAGGAGTAGCGCCTTATCCATGCCGCTGGCAGCATACTGGGCATGCGATTTTCCTTGCGTGTTGATGATTATGGCCTTTTTGCCTTTCAGCAATCCTTTCTGCTCCCCATTCACGTAACGGTAGGCAAATCCGTAAGTGAAGACCCGCTCAATATAGCCTTTGACAATTGCAGGCAGTCCAGTCCACCATATCGGATAAATGAAAGTAATGACGTCCGACCACTTCAGATATTCCTGCTCCTGTTCAATGTCTTCGCCAACTCCACCCAAAATTTCACTGCTGCTAATGACGGGTTGAAACTCCATCTCGTATAAATCGCGTACGGTGACTTCATGTCCTTTTTGGCGAAGGCCTTGGACGGTAGTTTCTAAAATGGCATGGTTAAAACTTTCTTTTCTCGGATGAGCGTACACAATTAAATGTTTCATAGGGATGTCTCCTTTCATTTTGAAAGCACTATAGTAGTTATTGATTGATCAATCACATTAAATGAAATATTATTTTGTCTGGAAAATCTGTAGGAGCTGTCTGCCTCAAATCATGGTAAAAGACCTTTCTCCAATCAAGCCTTTCTCATCAAATGTTTGTCGTGAAGTATCAGTAAACCTGATTCCCTGAGAAGATGGATGTCATGTCACGAAATGCGCTCTGAGAGGCAGCGTTTGGCCTTATTGGATGAGTTGTAGTCCCTACTTGGTCTACTTGCTCCTTTGTTTTTAAAGATTGTGATTGATCAATCACTAACATGTTGATATTGTATGTTATCTTTTCCTATAATGCAAATCATATTTCATAAAAACCTTTATGTTATGGCTACTAAGTTGAAAATTTATTTTTAATAAATCAATTTTTCACTCCATTATGGCGACTAACCGTAACTCATCGTATTGAAAAACGTTGGTAAAGCTAATCCTAACTTTCGCTGTACTTATTTTTTGAAATCATTGTATCTACAAACGAAAACGGGGACCTAATGATGGAACTGTCCTTTTCACAGCTCCATCCTGTGTTATTTGTTAGCGTACTGTTTCCTCAAAAATACCAGATCTACCTGTTACAAATAATGCAATCTTATTGGCAAATTTCTCCTTATTCATAGTGATTTTACCACTAGCCAATTGCAAGGCCCCTTCATGGATGATTTGTACAAAAATTGGAATAAACATATTCGTTTCGTTATCTTTATACATATGTTCCAAACTTTTCGACAAAAAAACCTTCAATTCATTTATTATTTTTTCTTTCATTTGAGGTAACACCAAGCCACCATAGCTGCTGCGACATTCAATGTTCGGTTGTTGATAAAAATCCAATACCGCTAGAACAAGTTGATATATACTATCCTGATCAAACTTTACAATACCTAAAGTATGCTTATTGATAGAAACCGAAGCAAAATCCCCCATAAGATACTCTATTAAATCGTATTTATCATTATCATTAAAGTGTGCATAAAAAGTAGCCCTATTAACTTGCGCTTCCTTTGTTATATCTGCTATTGTGATTTTTTCGAAATCCTTTTTAGATACCAAACTATAAAAAGCATTAATTAATGACTGTTTGGTATGTGTGTTTCGTAAATTCCTTACTTTTGATGCCATGTTCCTCACCTCTCTCCCGACAATTTATCATATTTGTTGTTATAGCAACATTCGCACACGGTTGTTGATTGTTGCATTATTTCATTGAAAGTTATAGTTATACTAAAGCAACAGAATGTTACTTTAATATAATACAGACAAGGAGTAAATGAAAAATGAAAACTATTGCCATTGTTGGTGCAGGTCCCGGATTAGGTTTATCTCTCGCCAAAAAATTCGGGAAGCACGGATTTAGGGTGGCAGCCATTGCACGTAACCCTGAGAAATTAGCAATGATCGAGTCTGAACTTCAAAAATTAAATATTCAAACGCAGTCTTTTGTCGCAGATATCACCGATTTAGCCGCATTAAAACAAGCCATCCAATCTGCAAAGAAAGTGTTTGGTTCGATTGATGTGCTGGAATTTAGCCCCTATGCCAAAGGGGATCATTTCACAGATGTGCTTGGAACTACGCCTCAAAGTGTATTAGATTTAATGAACAGCTACTTGCTGCCAGCCGTTCTTTCCGTCAATGAGGTGCTGCCCGATATGATCAATAGTGGTTCTGGCGCAGTTCTGTTTACAACAGGGATATCTGCGATGTTCCCTTTAACTTTTGCAGGGAATGCCGGAATTGTTGGGGCGGGTATTCGTAATTATGCGACAAACTTGCACAATGAGTTAAAAGAAAAAGGTGTGTATGTCGGACATCTTTCAATTGGGACCATGATACAACTAGGTACAGCCGGGGACCCGGATGCTATTGCAAACGCTTGGTATAAATTATATGAGAGAAAGGAATGTTTTGAACAAATATTCCCTCCCGATTTTGATCCGACGACGATTTCTTAATTGAAATTTTCTTCGTCATTTGTGAACTATTTTTTCGTTTAAAAATCGAAACCACACCACATAAACAAAGAACGCGAACAAAACTTAAATTATAGTTTTGCTCGCGTTTTTTAAAATCATTTATTTGGTAAACACAGACTTAGGTTCGAAACTCTTTTCCCCAACCCCTTATAGAATCAATGATACTCGATAATCCCCCCCTTGTTCCTTAGGAAATATTCTACTTTTGGTGGCGCAGTATTATCTACCTCCCTCTTCACAATTCCATCCGCTTAGAGTTCCCTGAACTGTAAAGTCAGCATTCGTTGTGATATCCCAGGTGTCTAATTATCCCCTCATATTACTATGATTTCGCTGGGATTTTATTTTAAGATTTACTAGTCCAATTCCAATGATAATCAGAACAAGTCCAAATACCCTCTTCGTAGTAATCGTTTCTCCCAAAAAGATAACGCTGATCACTATTGCAATAAGTGGGACCAGAAAGTTAAACGATCCGATTCTTCCGGCTTCCCCTGATCGAACAAGCAAAAAGAAAACTAGCCAAGTTAGCGCCGAACAGAAGATTGCAATAATGGATAATGTCGAGATGAATTGCTGATTCCAAGTGATATCCGTCCAATTTTCAACGGTTGTCTCCGTAACTAACAATATAATTCCACCAAAGATCATAGTCAACGTCAATACCGCCTAATGTTCGCATCAGGACGATTGATCCGCAACCCGAGAGAGAGATTCACCTGGCTGTTCCTTCATTTAAAGAGTCTTCACACGGGGTGAAACTCTTTCTTCGGACGGCAAGAGAGTTGTATTAATCTGAGGGTCAGATCCATTAATGTATATTATTTACGTATTATAGACATTCTCAAAACTTCCCATCAATCGTACCGCTTCATTTCGATTCCTACACCTGTTTACTATGTATTCTGTACATGTAACTTCCCTAAAAAACGATAAAAAGAAACGAAAAAACGCCCCTTTTGGCGGGGCGCCTCTGAAGAGCGCACTCAACCATGAAGTTTAAATTTAACCATCATATTTGGTTACCACGCAGAACTTTGTAATAAAGATATCTACCGCTAATTCTTATGTTAATCCTAAATTTTAATACTAGTTCGTTCAATTTGAGATTCTAGAACATCATATAGAGCAAGCTTATAATTTATTTTATCCAAGTTAAAATAGAGATCCCTTATACTTCGTTCGATATCTTTTTTATGATTGAGCATCATTAATTTTCGTTCTGAAATTGTGGAGTCCCCTTCTTTGTATAAGTAAACGTATTGTTGAATTTGGGCAATAGGCATTCCTGTTGCCCGAAGTGCTGTAACAAAGTATATCCAACTTAGATCTTCTTCATCGTATAATCGCTTTCCATTTTCGTTTCTTTTAACATGTGGGAGCAATCCCTCTTTTTCGTAATATCGGAGGGTGTGTGCAGCTATTTCCGTTATTTCAGTAACTTCTTTTATAGTCAACATAATTAAATTTCGTCGCCTCCTATTAAAGTACACTTTAAAGAAAATCCTTCAACTTCACTAATTGGATTCTCTAATTTTATGCTAAAAATGAAGAAATCTATGATTAAATCAGGTTTTATTATACTTCTTTTATTATTCAAAAAAAACCTTTGACTTAAAGTGAACTTCACAGACTATGATAGCAAGGTAAAATAAAAAAACATTTTTTGAGAGGATACATGAAGATGGAAAAGAAAAATTTCGTACATGAAGCTACACAGACCACTATTTCAATCGTCACTGGCGGTAGTCGAGGAATTGGCCGTAATACTGCCCTTAACATTGCACGTCATGGTGGTGATGTCATTTTGACCTATCGTAGCCAAGCAGAAGAAGCAAAATCAGTCGTTGCTGAGATCGAAGCTCTGGGACGAAAAGCGATCGCTCTACAACTTGATATAGAAAACACATCCAGCTTCGCTGACTTTGCTGAAACGGTTGGTTCTATTTTACAAACGAATTGGGGCAGCGCTACTTTTAATCATCTGGTGAATAATGCAGGTCATGGAGAAATGATCAGCTTTACCGAAACAACAGAGGCCCAATTCGATAGCTTGTTCAATGTGCATGTAAAGGGCGTGTTTTTCTTGACTCAAGCGTTACTGCCGCTTCTTGCAGATGGTGGTCGTATCGTTAACTTTTCAACGGGTCTTACTCGTGTTTCTTATCCCGGTTTCTCAGCTTATTCGGCAGCTAAGGGTGCAGTAGAAATTCTAAGCATCTATATGGCAAAAGAGCTCGGCCACCGCGGTATAACTGTTAATACGATTGCCCCTGGTGCAATCGAAACCGATTTTTTAGGTGGAGCTGTACGTGACACGCCAGCTTACAATAATGCGTTTGCTTCAATGGTTCCACTTGGTCGTGTGGGTGTGCCTGACGACATTGGTCCTGCAGTTGCCAGTCTACTCGATCCTGACAATCGATGGGTAAATGCACAGAGAATCGAAATCTCTGGTGGTCAAAACATTTAATTTTTCATAGGAACACAATGATATCCCGCGACTTTTTATGTAAATTCGCTTTATTTACGCAATATAATTTCCATTACTAAACTATTTAGGTAATAATCTAATCGGGAATGACACAATATTCTTGTACCTCTTCATCGGAGGACTAATAAGAAGCCGATCACAATGATCGGCTTCTTCTCTGTTCTTATTGTGCTATTACTTCCCATCAGTATAAAAAACACACTTTAAAGCAGAATAACGATCATTTGCTCCCTCTCTCGGCTGTAGCTCGTTCATTGTAAAAAGCGAATAACCTCCTTATTTAGATCAGATCAGCCTGTTCATGATTAATTGCATGGCCTGCATCAGGGATGATTTTGTAGTTCATCTGGTTGTCTTTAAGTCTCCTTATAGCTTTTGAATAGTTCGACAATCTATCGTATTCACCGATCAGGAACAGGGTCTTATTTTTCAACTCCGCAATTTCCTTATCCGTATGTATTTCAATTTTATGTTGCATCATTGATCAGTTATTGAAGTATTTCAACAGATAGTACCAATGTTTCATCAGGAGTTCATTGTCGTGAGGACCGCTTAATTTATTCATTAGTTTTGCACAACAGTTCCAATGAAGATACTTCCCAAATTTGAAGTTGGTCTCTTGATTATAATCCATCCTTTAGCCTGTTAGTCGCTCATAAGAGACTCATTACTACACTTAGATATTCATTTAATCGGAAATGGAAACATCTTCTTGACTCTTCATATCTTTTAAGATGTCTGTTAAGCCAATTTTGTGCTTCTTCTAAGTTGAATGCACTTTCATGAGTCATCTTTTTAAGGAGTAGTGCGGTGCAAACAGATATAACACTTGCTAAGTATAAAAGAGCATATGCTATACCAGCATAATATGTCAGTTCAGCTTCAATATCGGAGCTTGTAAGAACAAAAATAATGGCAAAACCAACCACAAAAACTACAGTACCCAGTAGAACGTTTTTAATTACCTCTTTCACATACTCACCTCTCAGGGATTTTCATAGTTCCCAACCTATTATTTATGATATATTAATTTATTCGTGAAGTAACTAAGCTAACCTGCCCGTTAGCTTAATGGAACAGATAAAGATTTTCTTATCAACATTAACCGTTTCAACGATGAACTAGTTCTTGCCTTTGATCGAAAAAAACTAGTTCAAGATACAAAAAATCGTTATTCAAGCGAATTCTTAAATTCATGCGCTCTTTTCTCGCCACATGATCTTCATCATGATACTATTTAGATATTTAGAGACGGGTTTTCGTACTTATATGTGGAATTTCTTCCTACGGTGTGTCTATATGTGAGGGAAATCCTCAAAACTTGTTATAATATGCAGATGCTATCGAACTGGTATCTAAGCAATTGCGCACAGACGGTATCAATCTTGAAGAATAAATATTATGACGAAATATAAAAAAATAGTAGGTTTACTATGTTAAAGGCGAAAAAGGTCTTTTTGCCAGTATTAATGATTTTGTCTATTTTCTGTTTAAGTTTATCTCCAAATTTGAGTGTTACAGCACGCAGGAAACTTTCGAGTTGAGACGTATTTGAATGGATCAGTTGTTAAATCCGTGGACACTGACAGACCTTATATCACAAATGAAGAAATGCTTGCAGAAGAGCCAGTTAACTCTGGAATTCAACCGCAGAGTGTAGGCGCAGTGGCATGTTGCCTTGGAGCAGTGCTTGGCATTGGTGGTACGGCGGCTAATATTATTGCGGTTGCGTGCGGTGGTTCGTGTGCAGTACCGACACAGTGACTGCTCCGATATGTGCTGCATGTATTGGTGCATATGCAGTTCTTGGTGCTGGTGGTATCACTGGAGCAGTAGCATGTTTCAATTTACCTGTGAGGTGATTTGATGAACAAGATTTTAGCGATCTCGATTTTGGGAATGGGTTTAACAGGTGCCGTTTTAATCATCTCAATTGCTCTGTTGTTTAACCCCCCAATAGGAAATGTGTTGAAGATGGTTACTGCTGCTTCAACATTATCTTTTATTATATTTGCTGTTTCGGCTTTGGTATTTCGTCGGCGATTAGATAATGAAAAAAGAGAGTAATATATTTATACTTTCTCGATTTAGGACGAATGATACCCAGTAGCAATCCTAACAATGTTTCTACTCAAGAAAAAAAGCATCTCCTTCATGAGATGCCTTTTTTCTGCTTATCTTCAGAAAATAATGAAATATATCTCCTCCAACATGCATTCTCCCCTACAAGCACCCATGCCAGAAAATAGAATCTTCTGTTTTAAGATATATAGAGTTTGTTTCTATTGAGCTGTATCCGGCTCTAACCTCAAATATCTTACAAATGACCTTGATCATCTCATAAATCTGATCGATTCGCCCAACATTCTCCGGTTCATTTTCTTCAAGCTACCCTGCCGGGCAACACCCACTGTTTCCCTTTATATCCAGGTACGTGATCGCTGACCCGCACTTGGGGCGTCCTGGTCTACGGAGGAGCCCTTTTCGTGATTTAAGTACTCATACGTAAACATATACAAAAAAGGATCGTCAGCATTTCTGCAACGATCCCGGTTGTCAGTCCGCTAGTTGAAATCAGCAGCAATCAATTTGATGCCTTCTCTAAATCATTTAGTAGCACTTGAATCTCAAGAACTGCAGAATCATCTCTGTTCCAAAAGATCTACAGCTTATGCTGATCCTCCACCATATTGGGTAACCAGTCACTAATGAACTCGTCTAATGAGATACAATGTGCTTTATAATTTGACCACTCTTCATGAGCACAGTACTCTGCAAACTCTTTCGAGGTTATCGAATTCATTTGCGGCCTCCTTGTTAGAACTTTAAATTAAATATACCACGCTAACCTGCCCGTAGTTAAATAAAGGCAGCCGATCATGTTGATCCACTAGCTCCTTTGGTTTTATTGATCTGTCGCTTCCCATAAGTTGAACGATATCTTTTGAATTTTGATATGTTTCTCTTGTTTAATTGGTTAAATGGCCTTTATATAGCCATTGATCCCCAGTTTTCACAAAATCAATATAGATAGCAACATTTCCATCATCTACTTTTGCCAGAAATAATTGAACCTCATTCTCACTCACTGGGTCAAATCCGCGATACTCTAGGTTCCCTAACCCAATTGGTGATAAGAGAGAAACATTTTGCTTAGATTCATCATCATGTAAAGTATACGTATCGTCCTGATTATCCCACGCCACTTCAGGGACAGATAATGTTGCTAAGGCTTTGTAATCTTTATTATTCATAGCGTCAATTATTCTGAATGCTGCATTCAAAGGGCCTCTAACTGTACTCATGTCCATTTCATTCAAAGTATTCTGAGCCGCTTCTAATTCAGCCTTAAGTTGCTTGTTTTCCGCTTGAAGATCCTGAATTCCCTGATCATCTTGGGTAACAGGTAGATCTTCATCAGAATTATCACAAGCAGCCAATGCGAAAGCAAAAATAAACATCAATACAAATCTTCTCATTATATACCTCCTTGAATACGGTTGCCCTATATCTTGATAAACGAGCAATGAGCAAGTTTAGTTACGCTAACCTGCCCGTTAGCTTAATGAATTAGCAGGAAGAGATCGAATAGATATACTTCTAATCGGCAATCGAATCATGTTCTTGTCCCTCGACAGGTTCTCTCATTTTGTTAGTGAAAATATCCGCCCCAACAACTGGAGGCAATTTGCCAATTATTCTTTTCGCACACGGTAATGGATCTTCGCTTGACGGCTATAGCCCTCTGACCGACTTCTGGGCTGCTCACGGTTTCGTGGTCATTCAACCTACGTTCCTCGATTCGAGAACGGTTGGCCTTACTCATAACGATCCTCGTAAATCACGGATTTGGCGTTACCGAGTTGAGGACATGAAGCGAATCCTCGATAATTTAGACCTTATTGAATCTGCCGTACCAGGCCTCAGTGGACGCACTGACCGAAGTCGAATAGCAGCAGCTGGCCATTCCTTCGGCGGCCAAACGGCGGGTAATCTCTTGGGATTGCGAGTCCTCGACCCAGAAACTAAAAAGGACGTGGACCTGTCCGACTCGCGTATCAAAGCAGGCGTGCTGTTCGCCACCGCTGGACAAGGTGGAGACAACCTGACACCGTTCGCGGCCGAGAATATGCCGCACTTGAACGTGAGCTTCACGCACATGACCACGCCCACGCTTGTGATCGTCGGGGATCAGGACTACACCCCGCAAAAGTATCAGTTGACCGTCCGCGGCCCGGAATGGATGTCCGCCCCCTACTTCTTTAGCCCAGGAGCCGAGAGCCTGCTCACCCTATTCGGTGCAGAACACTCACTTGGCGGAATCCCAGGTTATGAGGTTACGGAAACAACAGATGAAAATCCTGAACATGTCGCCTTAATTCAGCTGGTCTCATGGGCTTATCTTTGTCATGCGCTCGATATTGAACATGACAGCTGGTCGGCAGTTCAAAAGGCTTTGTCAGAAGATACAAATCCAATCGGTCGAATTGAATCCAAGTAAACTTTAACAAGAGCTAGATACGCTCCTTTAGCCACCTCTTACTGGTAATGGAGCGTATCTACTTTACGTCTATAACCTAAAGGATAATATACAGCGAGAGAGGGATGAAATCATTCGATCCGTATCCCAGATGTGGGGCAACAATTGCTCCATTTATGATCGATTTTGGTGTTGGCTGCCATAAGCCAACAAGATTTACAAAACCAACTAGAACTCCTCATAATGCGTTACACCAACAAGACTGATAACCCCACCAGCTCGAACAGCTTCAAAGCTCATTTTATGGTACTTACTGGGCGTTTAACTACATATGTACATTATTTAGATATATACCTAATCAGTTATCGGACTATGTTCTTGTCCTTGGCTCGGGACAAGAACTACCAATAAAATAAAAAAGCCGCTAAATTAGCGACTTCAATGGGACCATGTTCTTCCTCGACATTAGCGTGATGTCCCCCATTATATAAAGGCCATCCTTTTCTGGCTTTGTTAACGTATCGTACCCGTTAACACAAAAAGTCCATATCAATATAGGGAGTGTTATTTAACAAATTTTCATAGTAGAAGCGTCGGGCTTGCTCATCCCATTCGCTCCAATCAGGAGCGTTAAAATCTCTGCTTCTATAGAACGCGGCTAATACTCTAGCTTGCCTTAAATTAATAAATAATGGGATTTTGTTTAACCAACTTTGACTCACAGTATTTTCCTTACAATAGCCGTTTAAGAAGTTGCAATAGTAACGCTTTGCAATCTCCTTCCTTACATCTCCAGACACAACACACGGAATAGGGATTTCATAAAGTAATGGTGTAGCAATATCAGAAACAAACCAGCTATATTCCGCGTCGTCATAGTCAATAATAAAGGCTTTGTCCCCATCATTGAGATAATTGCCAGGGCTGATATCCCCATGAATAAGACCGTACGTATCTTTCTCCTTGGGTAGAGCGCGAACTTCAGTAATTAAACGATCAAAGTTATCGTGTAATTCTAACGGACAATACTTCTTAAATGAGGCTAATAGGGCATTATCATTCCATTCATAGCGTGAATGTTGGGACGAATAATGAAGTGAAAACTTATGTATTTTCCCGACCATTTGACCGATATTCTCATAAAACGTATTGCTCTCCTCGGCTATTACTGCATTTCTGCCGGGTGCTTTCTCAAAAGCTGTCACAACAAAGGACTCGTCAATGATATGAATTAGATCCCCTGATAAAGACTCAATGGGCCTCGCTACTTTCATTCCGCGAGCAGCCAGGAACATGACAAAATCTAGTTCCGCTCTTGTTAATAATTTATTCCGATGTGTGACATGGGCAATTCTTAAAATAACTTCTCGATCTCCAATAACCCCGGAATAAACGAAATTTTGAAACCCATTTAATTCGAAAATGGAGTCTTCACGTATTCCAAAACATTGCGCGGATTGTCTCAATATATCTTGTGTGTATAGTAGTTTAATCTGTTTATCCATATAACCTCTCCCCTTTATTTTTATGGTAACAAAAGGTGCTGATTGAAAATATACTGAATTTGATTCAGAATCAAATTCTACACAAAAAGCCACATCAGAAAGCTCGATGTGACTTACAAGTAAATCTATTTTCTAGAGTAAATGATTTTCTTAATGCTTTCGTATGAAAGTCCGAATTCATTCGAGAGTTCACCGATCGACATTCCATTGAAATATTTTTGACGGATCATTTCGTTTCTTAGATTTAGCTGTTCTCTACTCCCCGATTTTTCTCCCCATTTTTTGTGCAATTTTTCAGGGGTCGGGACATAAACCATGCGGCCGTGAATGTACTTCTGAATTTCTTTTAGCAACTCTTCCGGAAAGATATTGTCTGCATTTACATATTTCATGTTAGCTCTACTCCTTGAAATTTTTTCAAAAATTTAAGGGAGCAAAGTCATTCTATAAACAGTAAACATCATGCCAGAGATGATTCAGCGGTTAAATTTCGTTCGTTCTTGCTCCATACAAACAACCGCCGTTGTTTATAGAACAGACTTTGCATGGAGCAGATTGTGGATTTTCCCATCAGTTGAAACCCTCCCTCCCAAAATTATAAATGTAACGCATTCCCAAATATTCGTAATCACTAGTTCTCGACTATTTCCTGCATTGCATAAATACCCCGATAACTCTGGTTTTGTCACGCGAATTGATTTCCATCATTTAACTGTTTAAATATCCGTAATGACACAATGTTCTTGACCTTATCGGCAATGGAACCAAGTTCTTGTCCTTAGCTTGGGACAAGAACTTGGTTCCTTGAAACAAAAATAATAGCGACTTGAATTGAACAATGTTCTTATCCCGCGACATTTAAGTTGGACGGAAAACTTAAATTTTCCCGCCCAACTTTTTATTTTAAGGACTTTTTGGACAGCTGCGATTGCCCGACAAATGGCTGCACAGGGGGCAGAGTTGATCCTAGGGGACTTGGCCGACGCGGTTTCGCTGGAACCTGCCATAGACAATGTATCAGCGATTTTTTCGTCGCAGTATGCCGACCCCTTGCGTTCATGTACCGCCTACAACCAACATCGGTTTTGCTTTGTCGAGCACCATATCTGATCGATCCAATCTTATAAATTTAATACAAACCAAGCTTATAAATGGTTATCTCCAAAATGTAATCTTGTCAGAGCTTAATCGAACGGACTCATGACCTTCCTCCATCGCTTTTCCTATTGAAATAATCATCACAGGAGCATAGCGCTCTTCATCTAAATCAAATGCTTTTGCTATCTGATCAGCTTCAAAGCCTGCCATTGGATTCGTATCATACCCATGTGCGTGAGCCACTAACATTAACTGCATGGCAAAGAGGCTGCTATCGATTTTTGAAACTTCAACTTTGATTTCTTTTGGTAGTGTCGGATACATCGATAGAATGGCTCCGAGTTGACGATCTCGTACTTCAGCTGTCATTTTTCCTTGTTCCACAGCTGTATTGTAGATTTCTTCAGCGTATAAATAGCTTTCGGTATCACCAAAAATGATTAACATGGCCGATGAAGTATCGTTTTGTGCTGTATTGAAACGCACAAGAGGTCTTAGTTTTTCTTTTCCTTCTGGAGTATCAACCACAAGTACACGCCAAGGCTGCATATTTGCAGAGGATGGTGCCAAACTGGCTTCCGAAATAATTTCATTCATCTCTTCTTTCGATATTTTTATGTTCTCATCATAATGACGCACAGAACGCCGTCCCTTGACTACACTTGCGAAATCGTTATTTAGAATATGGTTAAACATAGTATCTCTCCTTTTGATAACGTTCAATTTATTTGACAGGATGTGTGTCGTTCGTTATCATATCCGTATTATGAACTATGAACCTAGGTTTATAGCAACAATGAATAAAGAGGTCACATCGATGAAAATAAACGATGTTTCAAAATTAACGGGTCTGCCTATATCAACATTGAGATTCTACGAACGTAAAAACCTAATTCCGGACAGATTCGTTAAAAGGGATGTAAATAATTATCGTGTTTATACTGAGGAGATTGTTGAATTTCTGGATGATGTAAAGGCACTTTTATCCGTAGACTTTTCTATAGAAGAATTAAGTTTGCTAATAAATGAACGACTAAACTTATGCTATGAGGCAAAGAAAAAAATGGTTGAACAAAAAATCAAAGAAATGGAAGATCTCCAGAAGAGATTGAGAAAGTCGAAAAAATTCTTGCATGCAATATTGGAAGGAAAAGCAAATTTCCAAACAAAATGTTAATTGCATACCGCCAGGTGCTCTAAGCAATGACTTTATCATTGATGTAAAGTTTGGGAATCATGCCGTTGCCAAAAAGGAGAAATGCTGTTATTGGACAAGATGTTTCATAAAAAGCTGGCTGTTCAATAATGACATCATCCTGGTTTCCTCAAAGGACGGTATAGAGGTTTATGCAAAAAGGCTGGCCGGTTTAATGCAAAAACAGCGATAGACTAAGAGTTTTTTCAAGCCCTAGGCTAACGCTGTTTTTTTCGTTGTTCTCAATATTTGACCATCTTCATCTAACTATGTCGTAAGTAAGTGGGAAAAGTGATTTTTTTAGGATAGGAAACTCTAGAAAAAAACGCGTGTTTGAAATGGCTTGTGAAACCATTCTGTAGCAACGTTTCCATTTCGTTCCAATTCCAAAAAAAGAATCCGTTTTTATTGTGTATTCTTTTTTTCGTGTGTACAGCAGGAGCGATACTTTCTAATGCTTGCCCTGCCTTTCATATGATTGAGCGCTCATATTCCTTCTTAACTTTGTAAAAAGTGTATTCAGATTCATTTGTGGTCATCCCAAGTCCTACCCTTTTTTCTTGGTTTCAGCAATACCTTCAGCCTGTATAAGCTTGAACCTAAAAAGTTGGAGGCGTCGACACGGCAATCACCAGGGTCTCACCTCTCCATACATTCTTATAGCTATGCGGAGTCTTGGCATCGAAATATATACTATCACCCTCTTCTAACGTATATCTATCATTCCCAAGCATAAACTCCAGGCAACCAGACTGGACATACAAAAACTCCTCTCCTTCGCTGTGTCCTACACCAACATCACCAGAAGTCGCACCTTCTTCAAGCACCCCCAAGATGGGTCCCATCTTATTTCTACTTCCCTCGCTAAGGGAATACCATGTAATACGTGAGCCTTCAGAATGTACCAACGGTTTACGTTCATTTTTTCTCACAACGATGCTTTGCTCTTTCTCTCCAAATAGATCAGTAAAATTCACATTCAACGCATTGGCAATCCGTTTTAGGACACTTATCGACGGATTCGCTTTGTTTCGTTCAATTTCGCTGAGAAAAGATAATGAGATAGATCCTGCTTTTGCCACTTCTTTAAGAGTTAATTTCTGAGTTTTTCGGGTATTTCTAATGACCTCGCCTATAGAATTCATCTTTCATTTCTCCTGAACATTTGAATTTTTTCGCTCTCAGCGAAATTTATATTTTGATAATAATTAAAATATCTAGCAATAGCAAGCTTTCTTACGGTGGTTCAATTTCGGTGTAAAAACGTTGATTTAACAACATTATTGGATTAAGATTTTAACAAGGCTGATGTGCAAATACGTTCCCGGGACATGTACACATAGTTTTTTTTAAAATATAGCATTTCATTTCCAGCGAAATTTTGAAGGAGGGTGATTAGCCATATGACTAAGCTACCTAAGATTTACACCGTAGGCGATACTACTGTTACCCGAGTCACCGAAATGGTAATCAGTGGTGTTCCACCAGAAATTTATTTCCCCGGTACGTGGGATCCCTCTTTTTTAGAAGAGAATCAACAATTCTTCCCAGAGGGATTGATTGACGAAAATTCGCAACTCATCGTGAGTATTGGCACCTGGGTCGTGAAGACACCCCATCATACCATTCTTATAGATACAGCTACAGGTAATGATAAAAACCTGCCACTGAATCCGGAGCTCGCCAATCTGCAGCTACCTTATCTCGAGCGACTTCAAGAGGCAGGCGTTACTCCAGAAGAAGTCGATTACGTGCTACTGACTCATTTGCATGTGGATCACGTCGGTTGGAATACGAAGCTGGTTAACGGCAAGTGGATACCGACTTTCCCGAATGCCAAGTACGTGTTTCCTATTAAAGAACAAGAGTATTACTCCAGCGAAGCAAGCCATAACAAAGAAAATGAAGCAAATTTCAATGTTTACGAAGAAAGTGTACTTCCTATCGTTGAGGCGGGCTTGGCGGAAACTATCAGTCCTGAAGGCGGAAAGTTTCTAGAACTATTTACATTTATTCCGACTCCAGGACACAGCATTGGACAAATGTCCATTCGTCTTTCATCGGGTGGTGAAGAAGCTTTGTTCGGTGCCGATATCATGCATCACCCATTCCAAGTTATGAGACCGGATTGGAATTCGATGTACTGTGAATTTGGCGATCAGGCCCGAATTTCGCGCCGCTGGGCTTTGGAATATGTTGCCGATCGTCCGATTATTTATTTTAGTACGCACTTTCCAGAGAGTTCAGCTGGATACGTCACCCGAAGCGAAGACGGCTTCAACTGGCGCTTTATCTAATACATCGAAGAGAGGAGAAAAATATAATGTCTAACAACACATTCAACAAATCTATCTCCATCGCATCTGAGAACTTTAACATAGCTAGCGATACGCCAGGTATTGAGCTATCGGTCCTTAATAAACGTCCTGCATCTATGACTGTCTTCTCTAATGAGAAAACAATAGTCATGGTTCATGGTGCTACTTATCCAATTGGCAGCCTATATGATGTGGAGCTAGACGGTTTCACCTTCCTTGATTACCTCGCTAGTCATGGTTATGACGTCTATGCAGTAGATGTTCGTGGCTATGGTGGATCCACAAGGCCGCCAGAAATGGAGCAACCTGCTGATCAGAATCCTCCACTTGTTCGTACAGAAACCGGAGTTCGTGACTTTGGCTCAGCCGTAGACTTCGTCCTAAAGCACCGCAATCTATCGAAGGTCAATGTACTTGGGATGTCTTGGGGCGGTACCGTAGCCGGGGCATATACAAGCAGTAATAACAACAAGGTGAACAAGTTAACTCTTATTGCTCCTCAGTGGCTGAGCAACAAACCAATCCCTATTGATACAGGCGGCCCGCTTGGCTCTTACCGCCTTGTACCCGCAGGCAGTACTAAAGAACGCTGGTTAAGTGCTGCTCCTGAAGGAAAACGTGACAGCTTGCTCCCTGAGGGTTGGTTTGAAAAATGGGTTGAAGCAACGCTAGCCTCCGATCCTAATAACAAGACCGTACACCCTGAGCATATTCGCGCTACCAACGGACCGATTCTAGACATACGTGAATATTGGACGGTTGGCAAAGCCTTCTATGAACCAAAAGATATCACCGTACCTGTACTCCTCATTCATGCGGAGTGGGATATCGATGTACCGATAGATTTGGCACAAAACTTCTTTACTTCCTTAACTGGAGCTGCTTATCGCCGTTGGGTGGAAATCGGAGAAGGTACTCATATGGTACTGCTCGAGAAAAATAGAGTTCAAGCGTTCCAAGCTGTTCAATCATTTCTAGACGAGAATTACACACCAGCGGGTCAATAATAACGCGATTAGTGGATTTCAATACAATCTGACATCCGCAGCTTATTGCTGCGGATGCTTTATTAAACGAACAAAAACGACAATAATTCTGTATTCATTAAAGGAGGAAAATTCACCATGAATCATGCTATGATTACATCCACACAAGCGCCGGCGGCAATCGGCCCTTATTCGCAAGCCATTGCTAACGGAAATGTTATTTACACATCTGGAATGCTCCCGATCGATGCTGAAGGCCAATTAAAGGAAGGCATCATTGCACAAACTCAACAGATCCTGATGAACCTTCAGAACGTGTTATCTGAAGCTGGTTTCACCCTGGAAGACGTTGTGAAAACCTCCGTTTTTATGACGAATCTAGATCACTTCGGGCAAATGAATGAGGTTTATAGTCACTATTTTGGTAACCATCATCCCGCAAGAACTACCGTACAGGTAGCTAAGCTACCACGTAGCGCTGACATCGAGATCGAACTGATTGCCATCAAACGACAGCTTAACCAATAAGGCTATTGGATTAGTCAAATTTCGAAAGAAGGCGCATTGGATTGCGAACTTATCTGCTGCTCTTACTTTGTGCGACTCTTTATGGAAGCAACTTTGTATTCGGCTCACTCTTGCTGCATGAGTTTCGTGCAATGCATCTTTCCGCATACCGCCTTGCCGTCTCCTCCATGTTCCTAATTGGCCATCTGATCTTGTCCAAACGTATGACTCGATTGACTTTACGGGATATCATTTACTTAATTCCGCTCGCTATTATTGGGATGTTGCTACACCAGGTATCTTTCTTTACAGGATTGCAGACGATAGATGCAACGACAGCTTCGCTTATTTTATCGCTCTCTCCTATATTTACCGCTTTGCTAGCGCGACTTTTTTTAAAAGAGTCATTCACTCTGCGTATGGTATTAGGATCTCTGGTTGCACTTATTGGAGTTTTTTTCGTAGTCAGCCAAGGTAGAGGATTACATGTATCACTGACAACAGGTATGGGAATCATGTTTATTTGCATGCTCGCATTCTCCGGTTCTACTATCCTAATGAGAAAGCTAACAGAAAAAATGGATGCACTCGGAGCAACTGCGTATTCAACATTCCTGGGCTGCATACTCGTGTTTCCGCTGGCAATATGGCGCGAACCTTATGAGCAGAACTCTCATTCCTTGGGGTGGTGGGCGTTCTTAATCGGTTCTGCTCTACTCATTCAAGGCTTATGTGCAATCATGTGGAACAATCAAATTCGGAAGGTTGGCGCTGCCAAAGCATCCGTTTTTCTGAATCTTCAACCATTCGTGGCCATGGTCCTTGGATACTTCATGATCGGCGCCCCGATTACTTTCTCTCAAGCTGGTGGTTCCATCCTCATTGTAAGCGGAGTAGTTCTTTCTACTTTGGGGAGTTCATCAATAAATAATTCTCATAACAATGTGTTAACACCATATACAGAAAAGGGATGATGAGTGCCGTATAAAAGCTGTGTTTACGTCTCATCGTGTCAGTTGTTCCAAAATAATGTAAACATTTTCATGTATTATAGTACTTAATGAGTTCTAAGTACATTCGCTAAATGTTTAGATATGCATCTAATCAGAAATCGGAATATGTTCTTGTCTATTCCGGCAATCGGTACAAGTTCTTGTCCTTGGCTTGGGACAAGAACTTGTACCGATAAAATAAAAAAGCCGCTAAAATAGCGACTTCAATGGGACCATGTTCTTGTCCCTCGACAACTCTTGACCCGGGTCGTATCAACCTTGGTGTGTTTATGAATAACCCTAATCCATTCTCTCGTTCAACTTACCCTAACTGGCGTTTAAATGCTTTACTGGCGAAGAAATAAGCGGTGACCATAATGCCGACACACCAGGCAAGTGCAATCCAGATATCGTTACCAACAGACCCTTCATACAAGATGGCACGAATCGCATTCACGATTGAAGTCACTGGTTGGTTCTCAGCGAACGCACGGACAATTTTAGGCATGGTTTCAGTCGGGACAAAGGCCGAACTGATAAACGGCAGGAAAATCAGCGGATACGAATAGGCTGTCGCCCCTTCCATAGACCCTGCTGTCAATCCGGGAATGACCGCCAGCCAAGTCAGGGCCAGCGTAAACAGCGCTAGTATCCCAGCTACCGCGAGCCAATCCAAAATACTAGCGCTGGAGCGGAAACCCATCAACAGCGCGACAAGGATAACCACCACCACAGTAAGTGTATTGGAAATAAGCGAAGTCAACACATGAGCCCACAATACCGAGGAGCGCTTGATCGGCATAGTGATGAAACGTGCCATCAACCCGCTCTTTACATCCGTAAACAGCCGCAAGGAAGTATATGCGACGCCGGATGCAATAGCCATCAGCAAGATTCCGGGCAATAAATAATTGACGTAATTGTCCGCGCCTGTCTCTATGGCGCCGCCAAATACGTAGACAAACAGGAGCATCATCATAATCGGCGTAATCGCTACGGTGATAATTGTATCCGGGCTACGCATGATGTTTCGCATTAAACGCTCCAGTAACACCCCTGTTATGTTTTTCATTCACAGCTCCTCCTTTTTACTAATGATGGCTAGGAAAATTTCCTCCAATGTCGGCTGCTTCTTGATGTACTCCACTTTCGCAGGCGGGAACAGCTCTTTGAGTTCAGTAAGGGTACCGGTCGTGATGATTTTTCCTCCATGCAGGATAGCGATACGGTCTGCCAGTTGTTCTGCTTCCTCTAGGTACTGGGTTGTCAACAAGATGGTCGTGCCGCCGCCGGCAAGCTCCTTGACGGTATTCCAGACTTCAATCCGCGCTTCGGGATCAAGCCCTGTCGTTGGTTCATCGAGAAAAATGACAGCTGGTATACCGATCAGACTCATGGCAATGTCAAGCCGACGCTTCATCCCACCGGAATATTTGTCTACCCGACGGTTTGCCGCATCGGTCAGGCTGAATCTTGCAAGCAAATTGTCGACGACTTGAGCTGGATTGGATACAGCACGCATCTTGGCGATCATCATCAGGTTTTCCCGTCCGGTGAGCATGTTATCTAAAGCTGAGAACTGCCCTGTCAAGCTAATGTTCTGGCGCACATGATCCGGTTGACGCTGGACGTCAAAGCCGCAAATCCCTACTTGCCCGCCATCGGGCTTCATTAGTGTAGAAAGGATGTTGACCGTCGTTGTCTTGCCGGCTCCATTGGCGCCCAGAAGTGCGAAAATTTCGCCACGCCGCACCTCAAAATCCACCCCCTGTAATACTTCCTTTTCATTAAAGGATTTTTTCAACCCTTTTACAGATATCGCTGCATCACTCATGCTTCTTCCTCCTTATAAAATGCGCAGCAAGGGTGCTTGAGAAAATCGGAAATATGGTCCAGTACCTTGCTGAGCTAGATTGACTACAATACTCCTTACACTATTAAGTCTGACTGATAACACGTATCACTTAGTACTGGGTAAAAATTTAACTGAATAGCGAAGGCGTCAATTTACATTTGTAACCAGCTAATCAGTCAAAATAATCTATTGAATTTATTTTTTTTCCAATCGGTTCTTGATACTCTGATTCAAATCTTCCCGATACTTGGCGACATAGGTTTTAGCGTTTGCGACTAGTTCGTCGGCGAAAGACGCCACATCTTCCCCGGTTATTTCCAGCACTTGTCTGCCTTCCGCAGCACCGGCTTCGAACAACTCGATTAACTCATACTGAATGTGAAGCATATCCATCCCGTTACCCGTCGCGAAATTCCACATGTAGTTTTGAATTTTCTTATATACGAACTGGTAATCCTCCGGTAGTACTTCAACACGTGCCATCATCATTTTGTACTCTTTTTTATCACCAATCATTTTTTTGAATAATTCCATCATATTATTTCTCCTCCTTTTTTATAAAGCCAACAAGACACTCCAAAAATGTTGGTGCGGAATATTTTATGATGTTAGATTGACTTCAAGACGTTGATTTTAGATGTTACAAAATCCCATTTTTCCCAAAATAGTTCGAGTTCTTGGCGACCATCATCATTAAGCGAGTAGAATTTGCGGGGCGGCCCCATATCTGAAGGTTTCTTCTCAATGTTCACCAGTTTTTTCTTTTCTAATCGCACAAGAATGGTGTAGACCGTCCCTTCCACTACTTCGGTAAACCCAAGCTCGTTCAATTGGCGGGTAATCTCATAGCCATAGGTTTCATGGCGGCTGATAATTTCCAGTACGCAGCCTTCTAGCGACCCCTTCAGCATTTCAGTTAAATTTTCCATGTTCAGATCCTCCTCTAATTTGTCCCTCCCCTAATCAGTCTCACTTATATTCGGTATAACACAGTTCCGGGGGAAATTATTACTCAATTGGGAAACCGAACCCTACTTAGTATTACTTATTACCAGTACATCGTAACACTGAGTAGCAACGGATGTCAACTACCTTTAAATTTTTTTGTGCAACGCTCACTATTCATCTATTCAAATACAAAGTTACCTTGGTTTAAATAAATCATCCCTTGTTCATTCGTCTAATTTTGAAAAGATATGTGAAAGACAGTATACAAAACCACAAGTGCTGTGAAGAAGGGCGAATACATATGGAAATCGATGAAAATAAACAAATTATCATCTCTTGTACCTAAGTTAGGTCGTAAGTTTGGGATGGAGATTATCATTTTGATTTCCCTTATATTTTTAACGATTGGCATTGTACTACGCTCATTATCTAGCGCAATTAATTTGTATCTTGGAACGGCCATTCTTGGATTCAATCAACAATTTCTTATGTGCTCCTTACATGGTTGCCTGAAATCCTAAAAGAACAAGGCATGAACTCCAGTCAATCCGGCTGGTTTCTATCGATTATGCAGTTAGCGCTGCTTCCTTTTACATTTATCGTTCCTGTTCTTACTGGCCGTATGTCTAGTCAACGTTCGTTAATTGGCATCACATCGGTTTTATTTTGGTTGGAACACTTGGGTTGCTTTATGGAAGTCCAAGTATCTTCCTCTTGTGGATCATCACCCTAGGGATTGGAGGAGGTTCGCTTTTGGTTTGTCGATAATGTTTTTCGGATTACTTACCAAAGATGCTCATCAAGCTGCAGAGTTGTCAGGCATGGCGCAGTCCATTGATACCTTTTAGCAGCAATGGGTCCGGCATTAATCGGATATCTGCATGATGCAGCAAACAGTTGGACACTACCGCTCCTTATTTTGGTTAGCGCTTCGATCGTGCTATTTATTGTTGGATGGGGAGCAGCTTGGAACCGATTAGTAGACGTGGCTAAACATTAACTGATCCATGTCTGAGGGAATTACAACGGATATCATTCATCTGTCCAGTTGCCATGTCCTGATTGTTCATTAAGAGAGCTGTCAAACAAACAGCCGATCGAATGATCGGCTGTTATGCATTATTAATAAGTTATCGTTCCTCGGATATTTATCAAATGGTAGGAGCGGGTAATTCATCAATTTTTATACGAAGTAAACTATACGGTTTTTGTCGCAGGTCTTTTCCATAATGAAATCTTGCCTGTCTATGTAATTGGTTCACAATTACATATAAGTATTGATCCGGACCAATAGAAAACGTATCTGGCCATAAAATTCGGGGATCATGGGCGATGGTTTCCATGATTCCATTCGGCAATATCTTTCGAATACTATCGTTTTCATAATCTCCAGCATAAACGTTACCTTTTGCGTCCGTGATCATCCCATCAGATGCACCCTTCTCTCCCCAATACTGCACAAGATCACTTAACTTAAAATCTGGTATCGTTCTGTCTCTTAACGATTCTGTTGAGATCGAGTATAGCTGGCGACTGGTTAATGGACAATAGAATAACATTTTTCCATCAGGGGAAATGGCTATACCATCCGAGGCCAATCGAAAGGGAGATGTCGAACCGTCCGCGTTTCGATTCATCAAAATTTTACCTTCCACTTTCGGCACAAAATACGGATCGGGTGAGGTTGAGCTTGCTCCATGCAACCGTCTATACGCATTTCCGTTTTCTAAATTTACGACGATAATAGCACCTGGACCATTAGAAGAAGAATCCGTTATATATGCGTAACCTGCTTTTCCTACACGAAAGTCAAATCGGACATCATTCAGATACGTTGTCGGCAATACTACATCATCTGTAAATGTATATACTTTTCTTATTGTATTTGTTTCTAAATCTACCGCGACTAATTTTGCCCCTCCTTTAATTGGCTCAGAAAAATTTGGTGCAGCCGTGTCCAGTACCCACAGGGTTCCCCTTCCATCTGCAACAACACTTTGGACACTGATGAAGGACATAGTGATATTCAAAGGGTTTATCAAATTCGTTTCTAAATTAGGATAAGGCTGCAACCGCCCCTCAACAATTTCCGCTACCGTAAATCTAACGTCATCTCCCCATTTCGGGAAGCAAATGAAGATACGCCCGGTTTCTGACAAACTAACACCTGTAGGCATAGCCCCATAAAATGAATAAACGAGTTCTAACTTACCGAAATATTCTTCCATTGGCAACATAGGTTTTATGATATCCTCCCCAAACATTTATTTTGAATAGATATTACCTATAATATGTTCAAGGCATTTTCTAATACCTGGCTCTTAATCATTCTTTTTCTAACCTGAACATCTCAAAAAAAATAGGCTTCGGCACAAGCCGAAGCCTTCTGACGGTCACTCTGCGTGTCTATGGCAAATATATTCTTACGAGCGTCAACGCAGTTCGTTTGCCCATGCGGAGAGTATCGGCGTAAATTCAGGAAATATCATCCGCCTCGTCTACTCAATATAGACAGACGACCATAGCTCGACATTAGGGAGCCTGACTCCACTTCTATACGAAAAAGAAAGCCAATCTCTGCCAAACAAACTGTTTATTGTTGGTCCGGCAGACGTAATGCATTGGCTGAAGTTATCGCTTGATCTAAAAATTCCTCTGCTCGGGTCAATTGCTGCCGGGCTGTCTCCAACGCTTGTGAATTGGTTGCCGCATTAGATTCACTTATCGAGCTTATTGCCTGATTTAAAGCCGTCTGCACCTCAGAAACCGCGTTAGATGCATGCTGCTCCAGCGTATTACCACTCGAGTTAAGTGCACCTTCTGCCGCTTTTCTTGCATTTTCGGTGGCTAGATCAATTTTGTTTTTATTGGGCACCGTGAGTCCTCCTTCCATGAGTAAGATCATTCATTTAAACAGAAATAAGTATGGGGTTGAGATTTTGTTTATATCCATGCGACTGCATGGGAATATTCGGATCTTACTTCTCAGGCATTCCATTTTAGTATAAGATCCAATGCTTTGGAAAATCTAACGTTGATGAAAAAAGGAGGTGATCATCTCTGAATGGCTAATCCAACGCTAGCGCCGCACGAATCGATGGAACTGCATGAAGCGTTAAACTTCAAAACGCTCTGCCTCGCTAAGTCGAAACTTATGCAAGGCCTGGTCTTTGACCAAGAGCTAAAAGCCTTAATGCAGAAAGACGTAACTCAATCCATACAACAGATCGCTGAGCTGCAAGCAATATATGCAAGGGCTCCTTTCCAAGCACCCGTTCCGAATAATCCGACACCTATAACACATTAAGGGGAACTCAGATGAATACCGATTATTTAGATCCGATTAATTCATTAAATATGCCGGAAATGGCTGACATGACTTTTGCCATGGACTTTCTTATTCGTGCCAAGGAGGGTGTGCGTAATTTGTCCATCGCCCTGACGGAAACGGCTTCACCTGATGTAAGAGCCCTGCTGCACAATCACCTTAAGCTGGGAATTGCAATGCACCAAGAAATCTCGGAGCTCATGATTCGCAAAAAATGGTTCCATCCTTACGAGCTAAATGAACAGTACCAACTCGACCAGCTTTCGGCGAAAAATACGGTGATGATCGGGCAGATGAATCTGTTCCCGGATGATACGTCGCGTAAAGGGATGTTTGATCGGACCCCAGATGAGCATATTGGAGGACATAAAGCATGAAGGCGGTAACGTATCAAGGGATTAAAAATGTCGTGGTCAAAGAGGTGCCTGATGCGAAGATTGTGAAACCGGACGATATGATCGTAAAGATCACCAGTACCGCCATTTGCGGTTCTGACCTTCATCTTATTCACGGGATGATCCCTAACCTTCAGGAGAACTATGTCATCGGACATGAGCCGATGGGGATCGTAGAAGAAGTAGGTCCTGGCGTGACAAAGGTAAAAAAAGGCGATCGTGTGATCATCCCGTTCAACATCGCATGCGGAGAATGCTTTTTTTGCAAAAATCAGCTGGAAAGCCAATGTGACAATTCAAACGAACACGGGGATATGGGCGCATATTTCGGCTACTCTGGAACGACGGGCGGATATCCTGGCGGGCAAGCCGAGTATTTACGGGTCCCGTTCGCCAATTTTACCCACTTTAAGATTCCTGAAAACTGCGAACAACCGGACGAAAAGCTAAGCTTGATTGCCGATGCCATGACTACAGCATTCTGGAGCGTAGATAACGCCGGCGTAAAGAATGGAGATACAGTCATCGTGCTCGGCTGCGGTCCGGTCGGACTCCTGGCCCAGAAATTCTGTTGGCTGAAAGGAGCTAAGCGGGTCATAGCCGTCGACTATGTCGATTACCGCTTAAAGCATGCGAAGCGAACGAACAATGTGGAAATCGTGAACTTCGAACAGGATAAGAATATTGGAAACAATCTCAAGGAAATGACCAAAGGTGGCGCCGATGTCGTGATTGATGCGGTAGGAATGGACGGCAAGATGAGCGATCTTGAATTTCTAGCCAGTGGTATGAAACTGCAAGGCGGAACCATGAGCGCATTTATCATTGCATCTCAGGCGGTCCGCAAAGGCGGCACCATTCAAGTCACTGGGGTATACGGCGGACGCTATAACGGATTCCCGCTCGGTGACATCATGCAGCGAAACGTGAATATCCGTTCCGGACAAGCTCCGGTCATTCACTACATGCCATATATGTACGAGTTGGTTACGTCTGGCAAAGTGGACCCTGGCGACATTGTTACGCACGTTATTCCGCTTAGCGAGGCCAAGCGGGGCTATGAAGTGTTCGATACGAAAACGGACGATTGCATTAAAGTCATCTTAAAGCCTTGAATATGAATAGATACATGGGAGGACAATCTGAATGAATTCCACTTACGCTTTGCATGAGATGCTCGAGGTGCATGAAATAGCTGCGTTCAAGACGGTTTGCATGACTAAATCTAAGACCATGCAAGCTCTAGTTACCAACCCGGAGCTCAAGCAAATTTTGCAACAAGATGCATCATTATCACAACAGCAGCTTCAGGAGCTCGGTGAAGTGCTGACTAAAGCGACTTTATAGGAGATAAAAAAATGAACCCAATATTAGAACACATGACAGGGCTTCATACGCTGACCGATGACGTCATCGCAATGGATTTTTTGATGAACGCCAAGAGCGGTGTCAGAAACTACGCCATGGCCGTGACCGAATGTGCCACCCCAGAAATCAAGCAAATTTTGATGAAACAGCTCGATGAGGCCATAGACTCTTATGAAAAGATATCCACTTACATGATGCAGAGTGGCTTATACCATCCCTACCATATTCCAGAGCAAATCCAGCTCGATCTGAAAAACATTCAGACCGCTATGAACCTTCCGTCCTGAAGCCGTTTTCCGTTCCAGCAATATGCTTTAAGTACAATGGTTCAGGATCTTTTTTGATTTTATCCAGAGACTTCAGAGAAAAGAAAAAATCCCGTATAGTCAAATTAGTTCATGTTAAAGACGACGCTCTTAATTTTGAATTTGGCCCCTTCCACAAAATAAAGTGGAGGGGCATTTGATTCTCAAAAGCAAAAGTTTTCCGTCAAGTACATCATCTGATGTCATGAATACATATTCACCATCCGTTTCTTTGTCAAAGAAAAAATAATGTAACACAGTACCATTCATCCATTTCCTGTCAATTTGTGCTATTACCTCTCTTCGATTGGGATTAACATCTGCATTAAATTCTCTTTCAGGGACTATCGGCAATGAACAATAATTTTTATCACAATATACTTGATTTTTGTATTTTATGGGTACGCCTAATAAATCTCCATGTTGGCTTACCGTCAAGCCAACTATCCCACTTATCTCTCTGTCTGTTTATTTTAAAAAGGGATATGAGTTCTTTCGTCGATACTTCCTTTTCTAGGTGTGAACTTAGAAAGTATCTATGGTGATTTCGATAATATTGCTAAATCAATTAAGTTTAACAATCACCTGTTACTTCAGGAGAAACAAGAGATTAAGAAAAATAGACATAAGATGATTAGCAGAGAAATTTAACATGTATCAGAATGAGCAGTTATTGCTGGGGGACCGATCACACGGTAGAATACCAACTGCATTGTACCCCTTCTGCCTATTTCAAAGGTTTTTCGGAATATGCAGATTGATCTTCCCTAACAAATTCATTGTTGTATACTCGACATTGATATCATGTTCCCACTCTTTTCAGCAATGGAATGGAGTTTTTGCCTTTAGAGAGCGATTTGTGCTTTTATCTCGCCACATTAATTCTGTCATGATAATATTTAGATAACAATCTAATCCGCAATAATACAATGTTCTTGTCCTTTTCGGCAAAGGAACCAAGTTCTTGTCCTTGGACAAAAATCATACCAATAAATATTCTATTATTGCTTTTAGAATACATCCTCACATTTTTGCCCCTTTCTGACTTTTGGAAGTCACGTAAATCTGCCCGTTAGCTTCGTAATTGTTATGAATTAAAAAAAGCCAAAAGCGATAGTTCACGCGCTTTTGGCCTTTCGTATTTTTTTTTACCCACTTTGAAATTTTCATTTGTTTTAGCCATGGCGGCTGCTAAACATAGTCTGTTTACGTATTGATCGACATATTTGATACAATTCTTTGTCTCAAAATTTAGTAACCTCCTGGATTGACGGAGAAAATAAAATCCAATAATCCAGGAAACTTTTTGTTTAAATCATCCGTTCTAATAGAATAAAAATGTTGCGATCCATCTACACGAACACGTATTATCCCCGCTTCCCTTAATTTTTTAATATGATGTGAAACAGTAGACTTTGAAATGTTAAATTCGTAAGAATAATACGTACACACTTCTTCACCTTTACTAGCTATGCTTTTAACAATCTTTAGTCTATTTGGGTCACTTAGTGCATGAAGTACCTTTGATAACTGCAAACTTTCAGTTGGTGGATGTTTAGGTATTGTCATGGGTCACATATTAGTTATGGGATAACGACTATGATCACGTTCCATTTCCTCTAAAGATATATTCTTTAACTCGTTCATCATTCTTTGATATTCAAACAACAACCGATGTATCGGGGATGAAAGGACAAAAAAACACCTGAGCATACAGAAAAAAAGGAAGGGGAACCCCCTATCCTCAGATTGGCGAGAGTCCCTGTCTTTTTGAGACATGGGTTTCTTTTCTTTACGTCAATCAGGCCATCACATGAGAAAAACAGGGGATTACCCCTGTTTCGCCAGGCAATATTACGGTCTTGTAAACCGCGACAGATCGAGTAGTTAAGTTACCTGAATCAAGTGCAACAACTTCAACTTGAAAACCAATAGGTTCCCTCGGCGATCCCTAATCAATAGTTTTTGTTTTTTTCTGATATCGAAAAAAGCTTTTGGCTATCCGACTTCTAAGTATGTAATTTCTTGTCTTGTAACAAACCTAAAAGGAGTGTATCAAAGTTCCAATTCGGACTTTGATACACTCCTTTTTTATTTAATAAATCTTCAATCAAGAAATGCTTGATGTAATGCCTCTAAACCATCTTTATAGATGCCATGGAACAGGTCAATAGCCTCATCGTCACTAACACCTACAGGCGTGAAACTGCCAGACCACTCTACCAACGATGATTCACCATCAGTACCTTCCATAACGTGGATTGTGGATAAATAATCAGTAACCGGAAAAGGTGCTTTCATAATTGAATAGGTGTAGTAACACTCCTTATCATTGAATACTTCCAAGCGCTCTACAATTGCATCACCATCAAGGTTAGTCAGACGCCGTACACGTCCGCCCTCACTTGCTTCACTTTTTGGGATAAAAGGCAACCAGTCTGGAAGAGAGTCAAAGCCTCCTAGTAACTGCCATACTTTTTCAGGTGAAGCAGAAATTTTTATTGACGTAGTCGTTTGTGCCATCTTGGTTTCCCCCTCTTTATTCCTTTTTTATTTAGTGTTGATTGGCAGTGGTGCATTAGGCGCTACTAGTTTTTGTTCGCGTATTTCTTCCCAAAACGCTACTGGAACTGCGGTGTTCAAAGCAGCTTTATCTTCTGCAATCCGCTCTGGTTTACTTGCACCAGGTATCACGGCGGCAACCGCCGAATTAGCTAGGGAAAATTGTAAAGCAGCCGCTTTGATGCTGATTTGGTGACGGTCTGCAATGCTTTTGATTTTCTCAACTTTTGCCATGATTTCCGGTGAAGCTTTTTGATATTCGTAGTGAGTTCCTCCAGCAAGAACACCTGAGCTATACGGACCTCCAACGACAATGTCCATATTATGTTTTACAGCTGCAGGCATAAGTCTTTGCAGTGCACGCTCATGGTCTAACAAGGAATAACGTCCAGCCAACAAAGTTACATCGGGTTTTACCTCTTCCAATTCCAACAAGAGTTCAACGGGTTCAACTCGGTTTACTCCGAGCCCCCAACCCTTAATGATACCTTCTTCACGCAAACGCGTAAGCGCTCGGAACGCTCCTGTTCGCGCAACTTCGAATTGCGAGATCCACGTATCACCATAAAAGTCCTGTGCTACATCATGAATATATACAAAATCGATACGATCTGTTTTTAGACGTTTCAAACTATCCTCTATGGAGCGAAGAGTTGCATCTGCGCTATAGTCATTAATAATTTTATTCTTACGACCAAATTCGAAAAGACCGCCTTTTTCACCAAGATTGCGTGTAGATGGATCTTCCAATTCATCCGAAATAATTCGACCTACTTTTGTACTTAGGATATACTCATCTCTATTTCTTTTCGACAACGCTTCACCAAGACGCATCTCCGCCAAGCCAGATCCATAAAGTGGAGCTGTGTCAAAGTAACGAATGCCACTCTCCCAAGCCGCGTCTACCGTTGTAATAGCTTCTTCCTCCGGGATATCGCGGTACATATTTCCTAGCGGTGCAGAACCAAAACCTAGTTTCCCTTGCAGTATATTTTTCATATATAATAAACCCTCCTAAAATTATATTTAAATTCTTTATGTCAGAAAACACTGACATACAAAATTAACAAATGTCATTTCGTCGTCTGACAAAATTGATTATGAAACATCTAAACAGAAAAAAATAGTACGCACTTTAAAGTAATATAGGAACTAAAAAGTAATATAGGACCCCCTGTTGCTCAGATTCCGCTGAAATAAGTAACCTTTTTTCAGTATCTGCTTAAGAGCATTAGTTGTACCCAAATGAAATTCCAAACTCCGAGCATCGCGATTAGGATCACTAGTCAACCTAAGACTACAGCGCGAACGCCCCCCTACGCTCTATCGAACTAAGCTTGAAACGTTTAAAAACAGATTGTCTCGACATTATATTCATTTACAGCGTGTCTTTCATGTTTAGTTTGGTATTCGGATAGAACAAGTTAAGGATAGTTTTCAGGAACTTCTACGGTTTACCCGCCGTACGACCCGTAAGCGAGAAGCATCAGGCAACCGTCGGCATCGATGACTTGACCATTGCTAATGTATCAAACATGGCGTCGATCTCTTCTGGGGATTCCAGTTCGGCGCGGCAGATGAGAGCCTGTACGCCTAGCGAACGCACTCATTTGATGAATAAGTTTAATAGGATCATATCGAATTAGACAGGCTAATCGTTCCTGCTATGCTAATATACCGTCTCAAAGATGGATAAATAACGAATACGAATAAGTCCATATTTTTACTTGTAGACTTTATTTTTAGAACACACTACGTACTAATCCACCGTCTATTCTCAACGCAGAGCCATTAATAGCTGAGGAAAGTGGACTACTTAAGAACGTAACAAAATGTGCAACTTCTTCTGGACGAATGAATCGTTCTATTATAGAAGTAGGGCGGTTCTCTTTCATGAAACGCTTTTCGGCCTTATCCATTGTTAAGTTTTCATTCGGATAAAGACTATTTAACATTGTCTCTACACCTTCGGTTAGAGTTGAGCCTGGCATTACTGTATTTACAGTGACATTTGTACCTTTACATAACTCTGCTAAGCTACGGGAAAGAGACAATTGCATGGTTTTTGTTGCACTGTAATGAGGCATTTCCTGGGATGGCATAATAGCTGCCTCACTTGCAATAAAGACAACTCTGCCTTCTTTTTTGTGAATCATTTTCTTAAGGTATGAGCGAGTTAGCCGGACACCGCTCATCATGTTCACTTCAAAAAAACGAAACCAATCATCATCTGGTATGTCAAAATAATCAACGGGTTCGAATATGCCCAAATTATTGATCAAGATATCTACTTCTGGATATTCATTGAATATCTGTTGACAGCCTTGTTCCGTTCCTAAATCATAAACAGCTGGCTTTAGAGTGGCTTGTTGGTATTGTTTCTGAATTTCATTGATGGTTTCAAGCACCTTTTCTTCCCGTCGTCCATTAATAAGAATCGTAGCACCCTCAGCGGCTAATGAGAAGGCAATAGCCTTGCCAATACCTGCAGTTGATCCTGTAACAAGTGCGATTTTCCCTTGTAAATTCAATTTCATTTTACATTCCTCCATATATTGAGTTGACACTGCAAAGGGTGAAAAAAGAGTAATAGGTATTTATTAATAAAAAAAGAGCTAGACAGACAAACTAAATGTGTCTAGCTCTTTACTACTAATTAAAAATCAAAATTGTCAGGATCTGGACCCACACGGTGATTTTGATTCAATTCATCGATGAGTTTCATATCTTCATTTGTTAGTTCGAAGTCAAAAATAGCAGCATTTTCTACAATACGATGCTCTTTGATTGATTTTGGAATGGTAATAATGCCATTCTGTACATCCCAGCGTAAAATCACTTGGGCTACAGATTTATTATATTTAACCGCGATTTTTGTTAAAACATCATTGTTCAATAGTTCACCTTGCATTAATGGCGACCAAGCTTCTAGTTGAATACCATGTTTTTCACAAAAGGCTTGAAGCTCTTTTTGTGTTAAACGTGGATGACATTCCACCTGATTGATCACGGGTTTAATTTCTGCATCTTTCATCAAGTTTTCGAGATGGTTAACTTGGAAATTGCTTACACCGATAGCTTTTACCCGCCCTTCTTTATAAAGGGTTTCTAATGCACGCCACGCTTCGTTGTATTTCCCTTCAACTGGCCAGTGAATAAGATAAAGATCTAAATACTCTAATCCCAGTTTCTTTAGACTTGTTTCATAAGCTGCGATGGTCAATTCATATCCTAAGTCTGCATTCCATACTTTTGAAGTGACAAATATCTCTTCTCTTGAGATACCAGTTTCTTGTAGTCCTTCTCGGATGCCTTGACCTACACCTTCTTCATTTCCATAAATCGCTGCTGTATCGATACTACGATAACCATGTTTGATGGCTACTTTAACGGCATTTACCAGCTCTGGACCTTCTTCTACTTTAAATACTCCTAGACCGAATCCTGGCATTTTTACACCATTGTGTAGAGTAATTGTATCTTGTAAATTATTTATCACTGAAAATTCCTCCTATATTATCTACATGAATTAATTTGTTTGAAAAAAGCTATCCATCTGCTTTGGATTACATATCTTTGAACAAAATTGATTAGCTCTATCTTATAGGGATCCCACAAGAACTTTATTTATCTAAAAATAAACGAATTGCTTTTGTAACCAATTCATGATCTTCTTCAGGGGTTAATCCGGATACCGTAACGACCCCAATTATCCCAGTGTCTTTCAGCATAATAGGAAATGCTCCGCCATACGCTGCATATTTATTAACATCCAGAAGATGTACTTCATGAAATGACATTCCACTCATTTCGCATTGCATTTGCATATAATAAGAGCTATGAGCGAACATTGAAACTATCCGCTTTTTCCGTTGGATCCACTCATTATTTTCCTGAGTTGTTCCCGTCATCATATAGTGGAACAATTGAACATCATTTTTTGTTATATTTACGGCAATTTGTTTTCGTGCTTGTTTGGCCAATTCAACAATCGATAAACCTAAAAGAAGGGCATCTTCGTTAGAAAAAGAAGTGAATTGCAGCATTATCTCATCTTTTTTAATACTTTCCATTTTTCGTTCAAAATATGTGGTGCTCATAAAGTTTCTCCTCATGGATTATGCATATTGTTTTAATCATCAAAATCTTACAAGTCGCTAAGTTTTTAAAAGCTGCAATTCATAAGCTTACTTAGAGTGAATTTTCAAAATTGTATAATATTTTAGTTTTAAAACAGATAGATTCGGAATGATATCCCTAGCGATTTTAGAGGCTAATGACCATGTAAATAAGGTGAAAGCATTACGAGCTTCAAGTAATATTTCAAAACCTTTTGTTGTAAGCAAACCATGAACATCTAAATTTAGAGAGAAAATTTCATGGATTTAAATATAACCAAACCATTAGCGCTAATGATGTTACTATTCGAATTTTGTCTAACCTTGCCGGCAAGAAATATTATGTTACATGACAATACATATTAAAAGTACGTACTTTTTAGTGCTATAGGTACTTAAAAGTGTCTGTTGGCCTTTTTCAGAAGCGGTCTCCGCAAATAAAGGTATTCAATTGATACTGAACTCCTTTGTAATGGATCAGATCAGTCTTGTGACAGCATATAACGAAAGAAGTAGGCAAATGTAACTCTCAAAAATCTTATTGAAGCAGCGTGCAATCGATATCAAGAATAGACCAATGAACTGAATCCTATTCAGACGCATCAATGAACGTAGAGGAGCTAGTCGAGCAGCAGTTTTGGTTAGTCTATGGTCTTTCACTCTATTAACGTCTAAAGAAAACTGCCGTATTCTTAATGCCAGCTATTTTGCAGTGCAATAGTAACATCCCGACGACACTTCTTGATCCATCGCTCAAAACTATAATAACAACGAGCCATTTTAAGTATGCCGTCATTGGTGGATGTTTCGCATAGTGATTTTTAGTCGTCTTCTATTCAAGATTTTAGGATATCGCTATTATCCTAATGTTCAATGAAAAATGCTCATGAGTATCCCATGAACTTTTGCGGACATGTCACTCAATTCACCATACCTGGCCTAGTAAAGCATAAATTAATCAATTCCCCATACCCTGCTAAATATAACAAAACTTCAAATCATACTAGACTTCTTAATACGGACAGATAGGTGTGATTTTTGATTGATATTACTATTTACCATTTACACTCTCCTTCAGATAATAGGTACCTTTGAGTACCTATATAACTAAAAAGTACGTACTTATCAAAATAATTTAATGGCTATATACTGACACTCATGAAGCGAAGGAACGCTAAGCTTACTTCTATTCAAAATAAATTAACTTCAGGAGGAATCATGAATCAAAATATTGATAAGCCAGCATCTCAGCGTAAAGCAGAGTCAAAGTCAGGCTCCTGGGGACTACTTGCCCTTGCTATTAGCGCATTTGGCATTGGGACAACTGAGTTTGTTCCAGTAGGTCTTCTTGGATCCATTGCCAATAGTTTAAATATCAGTGTCACTCTGGCTGGTCTTCTTATTTCAGGTTATGCGATTGGGGTTGCTGTGGGAGCTCCTATACTCACAGCTCTAACCAATCGAATGAGTCGCAAGTCTTTGCTTATGTCTTTGATGGTAGTTTTTATTATCGGTAATGTTGTCGCAGCACTTTCACCGTCATTTGAAGTACTCTTAATTGCACGTTTTATCACAGCATTTTCTCATGGCGTCTTTTTCTCTATTGGAGCGACGATTGCTGTTCAGTTAGTACCTCCAGGAAAAAAAGGTAGTGCAATCGCACTCATGTTCACTGGTCTTACTATTGCTATTGTTACTGGTGTTCCTTTGGGGACTTTTATCGGCCAAGTCTTTGACTGGAGAGCAACTTTTTGGTGTGTTGCATTGTTTGGTGTTATTGCGATCATATCCAGTGCCGTACTGATCCCTAAAAATCTGAAACAATCTCCTCCAGCCAAATTCTCCGATATGTTCCTACTGCTCACAAATCGACGATTGATTATGGGCTTTCTGATCACGACCCTCGGTTATGGAGGCACATTTGTCGCTTTTACTTATTTAACCCCACTTCTTCACGATGTGACCGGGGTAAGCCAAGGGATGATTAATATCATCTTGATCGCTTATGGTGTTGCTGTTGCATTTGGTAACTCAATTGGAGGGAAGTTTGCCAATAAGAATCCGATACGTGCACTATTTTGGATGTTTGTTGTTCAAGCGGCAGTTCTAATCCTTTTGACATTCCTCGCACCATTTAAAGTGGCTGGTGTCATTGGTGTCATCTTAATGGGGCTATTTGCCTTCATGAACGTACCTGGTTTGCAGTTAAACATTGTTCAACTTTCTGAAAGGTACGCCCCTTCAGCTGTCGAAGTTGCTTCAGCAATTAATATTGCAGCATTCAATATCGGAATTGCATTGGGTTCGGTAATCGGCGGGATAGTCATTGATTCTATGGGGCTTGTGCATACTCCTTGGATTGGTGCTCTAATGGTTATCCTAGCAATCGTACTCACAGGTATTTCTGCCAAGTTAGAAAGAAAATCATGAAAGGAGAGTTTGTATGTATGAGCATCATCAAGCTTACCAAAGAACATACAGAGAAGGTGAATTAACGCTCGGTCTTCATATTCCATTAGAAAACTATCATATGAAAACGCCGACGATGGCACATCAAATTGAGTTAGCTCAAACTGCTGAAACATACGGTTTTACATCGTTGTGGCTCAGAGACGCTATATTGGAAGATCCCAACTTCGGGGATCCTGCTGTCGGTCAGATTTATGATATTCTGATTTTCGGGACACACTTGCTTAGCCAGACCAAACAAATCGCTATTGGAACCTCTGCATTGGTACTCCCTCTTCGCCACCCACTTAGACTGGCGAAGGAAGTTGCCACCATCGAATCGCTTTTTCCCGAAAGGCTGATCATGGGTGTTTCTTCCGGAGACAGGCTGGCTGATTTTAAAGGGCTAGGAGTCGAACATCTGAGTCGGGGCGCTCAGTTCCGCGAAGGGTTATCTTATCTGGAAAAGGCACTTTATGAGCATTATCCTACAATCGACTCTCGTTATGGGCATATTGAGCAAGCGACACTCGTACCGAAACTCAAGCAAAGAATTCCTACAATGATAACCGGCTTTGCCCAGCAAGATTTGGACTGGCTTGGAGTGAACGGTGACGGATGGATGTATTACCCACAGGCACCACTACGACAGTTAGAAGTTATTAATGCATGGCGAGAGTCTGCAGCTCGACAATATCAATCAGCATTTCGCCCTTTCACTATGCCTATGCATCTTGATTTAGCAGAGGATCCCGATGAAGACGCCACCCCCATTCGGTTGGGTTTTCGAATCGGACGCAATAAATTGTTAGAGCTTCTTAAAATATATAAAAAGATCGGGGTTAATCATCTCTTTTTTGCTCTATTTGACAGTCTTCGACCAGCTGATGAGGTCATTCATGAATTAGGAGAATACGTATTGCCTCACTTTCTACCACTTGAAAATAGGGTTTGAAAGAATTTAACACATTCAATCAATGGCTAGCCATTGATTGAATGTGGTCCAGTTCACTAACATCTTGATTTTTACAGCATATAATAGGGGAATCCACAAGAGCTATTAGAGATTCTTTTTCGAATAAAATCTGGTCCAGCAGGGTTACTCTGGCTGGCCAGATAGATATAGATCAAAACGAGCAAGATACTCTGCTTAAAACCAGTAGATTTGTCCTTTAAGAACTTGATACCACCGATTAAACTTAGGGAGGATCTCAATATGATTAAATATAATATTCCTGTAGAAGCTGCCTTGGAGGTAATTGGTGGAAAATGGAAGGTCGTTATCTTATGTTATTTAACTAAGTCAACAAGACGAACAGGGCAGTTAAAGCGCTTGATGCCTGGTATCACACAAAAAATGCTGACACAACAATTAAGAGAGCTCGAGAAAGATGGTATCATTCGTAGAGTAATTTATAATCAAGTTCCACCCAAAGTTGAATACTCACTAACTGAGTATGGGCTAACCCTTTCAGATATTTTAGACGCGCTTTGCAATTGGGGAGAGAAACACATCGATATTAAATACCCACATAAAAATGTATTACTAAATATAGAAGAACTAGAAAGTAGATTCTCTGGAGAGAAAATCACTGAAATAATTTAGAGTTATCATTATTTGCAATAGGCTTAGAGTCGCACTCCTTTCAAGAGTACAAAGAGTAAAACCGAATGATGGTTTCTTTGATAAAAGATATCAAAGGAACCAAGTTCTTGTCCTCTACATGGGACAAGAACTTTTACAGAAAAAAAAGCAGCCCTCTTCTTTTTTAAGATTGGGCGGATTGTAATATGAGGTTCAACAGCAACTGGAAACAAAGAAAAGCAGTGGTGGACCGCTAATCTTGGTCTGCCACTGCTTTTCTTTATAAGATACATATTCCTAATGAGTATAACTGCAATTAAGTAAGTACGGTCATCGCCTCTCTTGTAAATGGAACCAGATCATCGGTACGTCCTTCTTGAATTTTCTTAGCCCATTCAGGGTCGACTAGAAGAGCACGTCCTACAGCAACCAGATCAAACTCATCATTCTGAAGTCGTTGTACCAATCCATCGATACCGACGTTACTTGCGCCTTTACCTTCTGTGAACAGACTTGTAAAGTCACCATCAAGACCAATCGATCCAACAGTGATTGTCGGTTTGCCAGTCAGTTTTTTGGTCCATCCAGCAAAATTCAGATCAGACCCTTCGAATTCCGGCTCCCAGAAACGGCGTGTGGAACAGTGGAAGATATCGACTCCAGCTTGAACCAACGGTGCGAGAAGCTGCTCCAGTAATTCCGGTGTTTCAGCCAATTTAGCCTGATAATCATCTGTCTTCCACTGAGATAAACGCAGTACAATCGGGAATTCCGGTCCCACTACTTCACGGCAAGCCTCAATCACTTCAACTGCAAAACGTGTGCGAGCCATCATATCTCCACCGTAACGATCCGTACGAGAGTTGGTTTTCTCATACAGGAATTGGTCGATCAGATAGCCGTGTGCTCCATGGATTTCAACACCATCGAACCCAACGCGTTTTGCTTCTGAGGCTGCTTGTGCGAATTCCTGAACGATTGTAGCAATCTCAGCTTCCGAATAATCATTAACATGACCTTTGGCTCCCATATGCCAGATCTGTGGAATAATTCGACCGCCAGCTTCATGTACTTCAGATACAACATGTGCCCAACCATTCATTGCAGCTTCGCCATAAAAGTGCGGCACATCGGCTTGATTGGATGCATCCGGATGATTAATTATTGTCCCTTCCGTCACAATAAGCCCCACTGCGTTCTCTGCTCTGCGGCGGTAATAGCCCGCAACATTTGACCCCGGGGTACCGTCCGGAGAAAATTGACGCGTCATCGGCGCCATCACGATCCGATTGGATAACTTCAAGTGACCTAACTCTATAGGTTGGAACAATGCTTCTATGGATTGAGAATAATTCATAATAACCTCCACATATTTCGTTTTATATAGTTGACCTAGGAGATGTTAAACAGCTACCAGCCTGGTTAACAGCTAGACGTTACTTCCAAATGAATCAATACACGATTTTTATCGAAAAGCCCCACCTCCTTCAAGGTTTCGTGGTGTATTAATCCGCCTTAAATTATTTTTGACTTCGCAGTCAAGAATTTCACAAAAAAAAGATCAAGACATGATCATGCCAAATGAAGTACGCAGAACCGTCTCGATCTGTTCACGGGATGAACCTGATTTCTCCATAACTCTCACACCAAGAATGGTGTTATTTAGATAAGATGCAAGCTCTATACTCGTATACCGGTTGGAAATTAACTGTTGTTTCTGGCCACTACTTATGATCTTCTCTAATACCAGTTGAATCTCTTCTACCATGAGCTCAGCTTCGCGTGTGACCTGCTCGTCATCTGTTCCGAATTCGAGTGATGCATTCACAATTAGACACCCTTGACAGCCTGTTTCATCATCTAAAAGGGAATATCGTAAGGCATCCAGTTTATCACCGGGAGACGAATCAAGGGCTTCAATCTCCTTCAGTTTCGCTATAACCTGTTCACGGTAAAGTGCCAGCGCCTTCAGGAACAACGATCGCTTGTCTTTAAAAACACAATACAAACTTTGCTTTTTGACTCCTGTAGTACGCGTAAGGTCCTCATAAGAAGTTGCTTTGAAGCCTTGATTCCAGAACACTTCCATAGACTGGTGTAATACACGATCGACATCAAATTCTCTTGGTCTGCTCATGAGATTAATATATCAGTTATTGACCATGCAGTCAATAATAAATCGTTTTACATCCTAATCTCTACGGAAATTTCCTGCAGGTCCCTTGAATGCAGTCTAACTCTTCCGGTAAGCAACCTTGTGAAAAGCATTGATATAACGAAACAGTGCTTCACCATCATCAGGCACATGCGTGCTTCTATCCAGTGGCAGCATCATTGCCTGATACGGCTCTGGCACCATTCTATATTGATGGACATAGGAGGTCAGGATGAACCCGTTGCGTTGCCAGAACTGAATGCGTTCCTGATGAGCCTCCGTTGTCCCGGACTCCGCCTCGATAATCATACCTTTGATCCCGTGTTCCTTTAACGCCCAGGCTCTGAGCTGCTCTAGCATCCAGGTCCCTATGCCCAACCCGCGCATCTTCTGTTCAACCGCGAGGTAATCGATGATCAGGATGCGGTCCGCAGCCTTCCCCTCCAGTCCAGTAACAGCCATCGCAACCACTTCTACATGATGCACGCCCGTGTGTAAATAACCAATCCCCCGGTCCAGCATACTGCGAAGAATCGCTTTTGTCTTAGCACCGCTTTGAAAAGCCTCATGATAGATTCGCTCCATCCGCTCCCACAATGCTTCATCCCACTCCTCTATAGTAGTAAACTCTAATTCTAGCATCTCATTCGCCTCCAGATTTTTATCATAACAAATCCCGCCTCTGCTAATAACACTGTTAAACGTTTGTAGAGGCACTCTACTGTCTAGTTCTTTTATAAGTGAGTCCACGAAAAAGCAGTGTACACCACTTGTATGCTGCTTTTTACTCGCTTTATCAGCTTACACCGAATTCAAGACATGTAAGAGATATTCCTTCCGATTTAATGGATTATGATCGTATCTTGTACATGATGGCACTTCACCATCGAAGGGCTCATAGCCATAAAATTCGGATAGCAATACACCTTCCCCTTGGGTCCAACCCGGAAGTTGGTTCTTAAATGACTGAATATTCTTAATCGGGATCATGCCATATATCATAAATACCTGGTCATTCTGAATTGGATCCTGATAGGTTGCAGAGGCTTGAGTTAGTTTAAATAAAATTTTACTTAGGTAATTAGCCGGAACCTCTAATTCGAACCGATGAATGGGTTCATAAATTTGAGTAGTTGCTTCAGTTAGTGCTCTCATTAACACAAGAGGCGTTAATTTTCGAAAATCACTAGCTGTACTAACTGGACTTGCATAGGCGGTATCCGTAAGTGTCACGATTAGATCGCAAACTTCCCAACCATATAGTCCTTGCTTAAGCGTCTCATAGACGGTTTCTTCAATTGCCTTATGAAACGATAAAGGTAGGGAGCCGAGCTCTACTTCTAGATGATATTCAATACCGGTTGAACGAGGATTCGGATCAATACGAAAGCCTACAGTACTATAAAATGGGTTTCCCTTGTCTCCCATCCTCTCAACTGCCTCCCCTGTAAAGATAGGCTTTTCAATATAAATAGGCTGTGTCACAAGAAATTCGATATCGATTTGAGCGTCTTTTTTCAGTTGATCCCGAATCACTTCTTTTTGAATTTCACCATAAAGATGAATAGATAGCTCCCTTTGACGAGAATTCTGTTTGATATGAATAAATGGATCCTGTTCGGCTAATTTTTTCAATGCTCTGAATAAATGAATGGTCTCGTTTTCGTCAGAGGCTTTGATCGTTGTTACTAAACTAGGCGGCGAGAACAGAGTTTCAGTCGTTTCATTGGAAGGAACACCGATATCATCGCCAACCTGGCAGTCTGTTAACCCCATAATCTTTACGATATCTCCACTTGCAGCGATTGTTCCATCTGTTGTTTTTCCAGAAAAGAAGTGTTTCAACCCCGTGACCTTGTTGGTGAATTTGATAATTTCTCCTGTTTGATTCATCCGATAATAGGAAAGACTCTCACGTATCTTGATTTCACCAGAGAAAACTCGTACGTAAGCGATCTTTTCATCGTTTTTTCCACGTTCAATTTTAAAAACTTTCCCTCTTGTAAAAGGAGTATTTTCATAATGAACGGAAGAATTGCAATTCTGGATAGCTGTAATCAAATGGGGAATGCCCTCACCAGTAATTGCTGAACCAAATAGCACCGGATAAAGCTGCGCTTGCTTGAACTGTTCTAGAAACTCTGATTCAAAGTCATCGGGGGTTAAGTCTTTAGCGCTGTAAAGATATCGTTCGAGAAAGCGTTCATTATTATCAGCTAAACGATTTGCTAGGCCCTCCATAAATTTCTGATTGTTTTCCGTGAACAATTCCATATGCGCGGCTGATGTGCCGATATTATAAACAAAGCCCATTGCTAAAGCATGGGGTGTCAATTTATCATGGATCTCAGTTAGTAACGATTCGTACCTAGCACCCACACGATCAATTTTATTGATAAAAAAGATTGTAGGGATTTTCAATTTAGCAAGTGTCTTCATCAAAACTCGTGTCTGAGTTTGAATACCTTCGACAGATGAAATGACAAGGATGACTCCATCTAATACTCGTAAAGCCCTCTCAACTTCAGAGATGAATTCGGGGTGACCTGGTGTATCAATCAAATTCACTTTCACATCATTAACCGCAAAAGAGACGACAGCAGATTGAATGGTAATTCCTCGTTGTCGTTCCATTTCCATAGAATCTGTTTGCGTATTTCCTTTATCTACACTGCCGATTTCAGATATGATACCCGTTTCAAAAAGTAATCTTTCAGTTAAACTCGTCTTTCCTGCGTCTACATGCGCAAGAATCCCTATATTTATATTTCTCAATCGTTATCATCCTTTTTATTTTCATATTATTCTCCTTTTGTATAGTCATAGTATTTTTTCGCATACTATTCACGCTCCTTATATGTAATACTCTTATTATACTTTTTATGAATTTTATTACAAACCTTCAAGATTCGTTATCCATCTAGATAAACTCAAAATGAAAAAGACCGTAAAGAAACTAATTCTTCACGGCCCTTTATAGGATAGGTCATCGATTCATATAATAGTCATGTAATTGCTCGAAAGTTGTAAAACGTTTGACTTCTCTGCCGACCTTATCATACTCGTTTAGATATTCATCCATCACTTCAAGGAACTTCTCTTCCATTACTGGTAAATCACTTGCATCAAAGTACTGCATAAGATCAAATTTCTTGGTCCCCTTCTCCACAGCCATTTCATCAAGATACCCTTGTGCTCCAAAGGCCGAAAGAAAGACGTAGGAAGCATCATTTGTTATAATACTGTTCAAGATTTTATTGTAGTAGTTGCACCATAATTCTTCGTATGTTCCCCTCAGATTATCAAAGTTAGGTGCAGGTTTAACAATGAAGTTATCGCACATCGTACTATGTAACCTTGTAACGCTATTCAACATTTTAAATGATGCTATTCGGATATCTTCAATGGTATGAGCTTCGATGATTGACATGTATAAGGATTCGAGATCATCCGGAACATAGCGAAACGAGCGTATCTCTTCCAAATATCGCTTGATTCCTCGTTTGATACACGTGTTATTCATACTGACCAAGGCATTGACTAGATTGTACAGAACGTCGGCAGATGCATGTCGCACTGAACCGATATCTTCACCCAGCATCGTATCGCTGTATGCTTGCTTAGCCAGATCGATCCATTTTTTTGCTCGATTAAGACACGCTTCTCCTATCGGGCTCGCAAGTGCATCAAGAGCTTTTTGCCTGAAGTCACTCAATTTCTCCAAATCCTCAGGTTTAGCATAGTAGAGTATTTTGAGCTCGGTTAGGCTCGATACGTTGGGACTCTCTAATGTGGATTGCTCTTGTATTCTTGAATCCCATGGCGTGCAATAGATGTCATATCCAACGTCATCCAAGATGAAGCAATCGGATATTTCCCATCCCTTTTCTGTATTGTTGATAATAATCAAATCAAGATCGCTCTTCTCGTGAAAGTCCCCGGTGCTAAATGAACCAGTAAGCCCAATAATGGCGATATCGTCTAGAAAATCTCTTTTTGCGCGTTCGATAACCATGTTAATCAGCAGTTCATTTTTGCCCAGTAGCTTCTTCTTCATGATTTCGTTCATTCTTTACACCCCTTCGTATGAGCAGGTCGTTCTTCATCCCAACAACCTTAACTTGAGTTTATCGATGTAGACGTGCGGTTACTATGTATAAGTTGATTTAATCTAACTTTGCACAAAACCCGCTAAACCGTCGATATGACGATTTAGCGGATTTCATTAGTTCTTACTATAAACAATTTTCTTTATGCTTTCGTAGGACAAGAAATACTGACCCGCCAACTCCTCTATGCTGACTCCATTACGAAACAAGGATTTGATCTCAGCGTTTCGAGCAGAGACCCTACTTTTGCTGTGTGTTTTCTCGCCCCATTTTAGGTGTGCCTACCCCGATTGTTTTCAATAGCCTCACCTCCATAGAAAATAGTTAGATTAACCAAGAAATCGCTAATGCGAATATTAAGTATCCTCGTCCCTATCCAATTCCCCAAGTAACCGATAAGTTTCGACGTAAACTTTTGAATCTTATACACAACTTATTGGTTGTCGAATAAGACCTCTGCGGTTAGTTGGATGTGTGCTCTAAAGATCTGTGTAGCACGTTCACCATCGCGGCTAAGAACAGCATCTGCTAATGCCTTATGTTCAGCGAGTCCATCGCGGACTTGCTGTTGCGGGGGGGAACAATGTCGATAAAATTCGCTCAAATCCCAAAGGTTGCTGCAGATATCCAAGAGAACTGGATTCGGACACGCGGCAATAAGCTCGTAATGAAATTGACGATGAATCTCAGACCATTCTTCGCGGACAACAAGCTTTTCATTCACTTCCTTGTACTCAGCCGTTTGCGATAGCTTGTGATGCACGGCAATTACATTGGATTCCCATGTGAGATCACCATGGGCGATGGATAGACGTAAAGCTTCGGATTCATTGATTAACCTCGCTTGTATGATGTTGTTCAGTTCTTCTTCCGACGCCGTCTTTACTGAAAATCCGTGGTTAGGATTTTGCTGTACCAGACCCTGAGTCGCTAATCGCGTCAACGCTTCGCGAACAACAGCAACTGATACTTCGAAACCTTTAGCTAATTCCGAAACTTTTAATGGAGAGCCTGGTTCATATTGTCCAGTCAAAATATCGGATTGTAGTTTCTTCCTGACATTCTCGCTTAAGGTGGACGAACCATTCCTTTTGGCCATGAAGCAGCACCTTCCTTCTCACGCATAATAATTCTACGTAATTGTATGTAGATAGTTTACACCGTTATCAATAAAAAACAAACATTAAATTCGATAGTAAACTACAAAAACGATTATAGTTTACAGAATCGATTATTTGATGTATTATCGAAAATGAAAATAAAAGGAGGTAATTTACAATGAACAACAATCCATTTTCCAAATTGCCAGAAGTAGCAGTCTTTCAGTTGGAGAGTAATGACATTATGGAGGGACATCCTCTACCGACCCAGCATTATTCGGAGATGTCAACACTAGAGGGAAGTAAAGATCTCTCGCCCCATTTGAAGTGGTCGGGTGCACCCGACGGGACAAAGAGTTTTGTCGTAACTGCATATGATCCGGACGCCCCAACTGGATCGGGGTTGTGGCACTGGGCCGTTATCAACATCCCTGCCAGCGTAACCGAGCTACCTACAGGCGCAGGTGACGAGTATTCTAGCGGTTTGCCGCAAGGCTCCCTGCAACTACCGAATGATTTGAGACTCGAACGCTTTATCGGTGCAGCGCCTCCAGCGGGACACGGTCCTCATCGATATTATTTTGTCGTTCATGCGCTGGACGTCGAAAATATTAGTGTCGCCCCTAATTCCACGCCAGCTCTCCTTGGATTCACCATGCTGAGTCATACGCTAGGGAGAGCAGTTCTCATGGCAACAGGGGAAATCAAGTAAACCAAGATGTTGAAGCATAGGAAAGAATGATATGAAAAATCCCGAGTATCTTATCCGTGTTTACGATTTTTTTTTGCACAAACAAGGTTTGAAAAGCAAAGTACTCCATGCAATGCGGAGTCAAGTACGGAGGAAGTGGTGAAGCTGAAAGATCACCCACATCATTATGTGTGCCCCAATTGCCAGCAGCCAATTATAATTTTGAAGCATACCGTCATTTGCGGCTGTGGGAGCAAGATTAAAAACAAAGTCAAATTTAAAATATATCCAGAAAAACTGAAAAGTCCTCATAATTGAGGACTTTTCAGTAAATTAGCGTTGACCATCTCTGTCAGCGAAGTATTTAAAACATTACATTGTCGGCTTAATCAGATAAAAATTTTATCGTCAAAGGAATACAGGCTCGTTATTTCATCAATACAGTTTTATCCTATAGAAATGAGGCATTCCAATGCAAACCAATCATAGCGTTCAAAAAAATAAAGGAGAATTATTACTTGGTTTACTTGTCTTTACACTCATCATATCCGTCATGAATGCAACCATGTTTAATATTGTACTCCCTAATATCAGTAAACAATTTCAAATTTCTTCATCGCAAGCGAGTTGGATCATCACAGGCTATATGATTGTGTACGCAATTGGCTCAGTAACTTACGGTAAATTGACTGACAGATACAGCTTGAAGAATTTATTGACGTTTGGCCTACTACTTTTTGCAATTGGGTCTGTCATCGGCTTAGTGGCTAGTGAATATTGGATGGTCATTGTGGGGCGAATTGTACAGGCAGCTGGTGCATCAGTCATTCCGGCGATTTCTATGATTGTACCAGTTCGTTACTTTACATCTGAAAGGCGCGGTCGTGCATTAGGTACCGTTGCAATCGGATTTTCATTGGGTTTAGCCATTGGTCCGATCATTGCCGGCGTGGTAAGCAGTACATGGAACTGGCGGGTACTATTTGTAATCTCGCTTTTATCATTACTTACTTTGCCGATGTATCGAAAATATTTAGATGATGAAAAGGGAGTTTCCGGAAAAATGGATTATATTGGCGGAATACTTCTGGCCAGTACCGTAGCCATTTTGTTACTGGCTTTAACAAACGGAAGTATTTGGCTTGCCTTAGGCGGGATTCTTATTTTCATTTTTTTCGTACTACGTATACGCTATACTCCAAACCCCTTCATAAACCCGGCCATATTTCGAAACAAACCGTTTTCATTCGGTCTAATTATTACTTTCGTCATGATCGGGATTGGCTTTGCCTTTCCATTCATTACACCTCAGCTACTTTCTTCTGTAAACCACTTGTCACCGGTTTTCATCGGAATAGTTATGCTGCCGTCGTCTTTAATGGCCGCGCTTTTGGGTCGACAAGGCGGTAAATTAGCAGATGATAAGGGAAATCGTTTCCTTGTGTTTACTGCAGCTGCACTTCTTATTATCGGTTTTCTCTCTTTGTCTTCAGTCGTTGGTATGTCGCCAGTATTTATTGCGATCTTTCTTATTTTTGGTATTCTTGGTCAATCGTTCATGCAAATTGCAATGTCAAACACGGTTTCACGTACACTCTCAAAAGAGAATATCGGCGTAGGGATGGGATTATTCTCCATGGTCACTTTTATTGCTACGGCTACATCAACAGCTGTTATCGGCAAGATACTAGATCTGGGCACATCGGCCATTCGCTTAAATCCGATTCCCAAAAACAGTGCAACTTTTGTATATAGCAATATTTTCCTGACACTTCCCATTCTTATCGTTGCCGTAGCTGCATTATATTATGTCCAATTTAGGCGAACAGGTAAAATGGTTAAGGACGCAAAGATGAATAGCGAACCAGTTACTTAGTAACAGTAATATAGAAATGCTAGGTCAGATCGGGTTAGATAACATCAATAATCAAATCTAGCCTGCTTAATCAAAAAAATCTGCATGCAGTTTATTTAAAGTTAATAAAAGACATTCTTCTTGCTCAGAATCTATAACTCTTAGGTTCTATGCTGTTAATTAGAATCACACTTATTACGGTTCTCCGCGCTGTCTGTAACGGCAAGTTTAAAGGCCATCCTAGCGCTAACTTCAGTAATTAAACGATCAAAGTTATCGTGTAATTCTAACGGACAATACTTCTTGAATGAGGCTAATAGGGCATTATCATTCCATTCATAGCGTGAATGTTGGGACGAATAATGAAGTGAAAACTTATGTATTTTCCCGACCATTTGACCGATATTCTCATAAAACGTATTGCTCTCCTCGGCTATTACTGCATTTCTGCCGGGTGCTTTCTCAAAAGCTGTCACAACAAAGGACCCGTCAATGATATGAATCAGATCCCCTGATAAAGACTGAATGGGCCTCACTACTTTCATTCCGCGATCAGCCAGGAACATGATAAAATCTAGTTCCGCTCTTGTTAATAATTCATTCCGATGTGTGACATGGGCAATTCTTAAATGAGCGTAAAAAGCTTATTGAGAAAGCTAACGGTGCGGAACCAGTTGGAGTATTAATTTGGGAAGGATACGATCAATTCCAAGTTAGTTATTCAATTGTATATAGAAACAGTGGCAGTTTGGGATTAAAAAAATCCCAGACTACCGCTGATCATTCAACTTGCTTTCGTTAATCTATAAATAAGAAATAAGAAACTATGATAATACTTTAGAGTTCTTGTACGGTGGGACGAACTATCTACTCAATTTCTTTCCAAGATGGTACGCTAATTTTTTTTGCTCTCTTCCCTGCTACCTCTAACCAGAACAGAAGAAATTATCACTGAATTGCATGACTAGTTTTTCAAGAACCCAGGAAAGAATCTCCACATCAAGCCTTTGGTAGATTTTCATTTGATAACTGACAACTTGATCAGAGAAATACTCCAGATTATCCCTAATAATTAGTGGTAAAGCATGAAAAATAGTCCAACTTACGGTTTATTCTCATTCTGTAAACGAAAAACTTCCCTTGCTGTTTCTATAAAAGATAACATGATTGGTGAAAGCCACTTGTCTTTATGCCACAACATCTGTGTATACACCCGCAAATCCGGAATTCGCCATGGAAGAACAACAAGTTTCCCGCGTTCAACTTCGGCTTCTACAACGATTTCAGGAAGAAAACCGATACCGATTCCCGAGATCGCACATTGTTTAATGGCTTCAGCACTTTGAAACTCTAGATACGTGATGCTATCAATGCCCTCTTTCTCAAATGACCGGTCAAACATCGTTCGATATGGACAACCTTTTTCATTGGTCAGGAACACTTCTCCATGAAAATCTTCCAACTGCAGCATTGTTCGCTTTGCGAGTGGGTGATCTGGAGCCGCTAACAATCGGAAATGTTCTTCGAGCAAAGGTTCCACGGAAAGTCCACTCGAGCGAATGGGTTCATCCAACATATAAACAATATCCGCGGTTCCCTCAAAGAGCGTTTGCTTGAGCTCTTGATTCGGAACTGAGCGGAAGATTAGACGAACTCCCGGATGCTGCGAACGAAACCGTTGGAAGACAGGTGGAAGCCGGTAGGAGCAAATAACCTCATTCGCACTTATCGTTAAGGTACCACTTAGTTTCTCATTATCATGGACAGCACTACGAGCTTCGTCCATTTTTTCAAGAACGCCTTGGGCGTGTGTTAAAAAGCGTTTACCCGCAGTTGTGAGCGCGAGTTGCTTGCCCAACCGATCAAAGAGGCGAACACCTAGCTCATCTTCCAATGCTTTAATTTGCATCGTGACGTTGGAAGGAACGTAACTCAGCACTTCTGCTGCCCTCGTGAAATTTAATGTTGCTGCAACCGTGCAAAACGTATTCAGTTGGCGCAATTCCATCCGATGCTCTCCCTTCATCTTTCAATTTTATTGAATACTATCTTGAATTCTATTCACTTTTATTGAGAGTACCACGACTCTATACTGAGTACAAGAGATCACACTGAACATGTGGTTTTTCATTTTGAAGGGAGCGACTATACGATGGACTATGAAATTTTTAACTTGGGTGATGTACTCTTACAATCAGGAGTGACGTTACCAAATGCTTTTCTTGCTTATAAAACATACGGAAAATTAAATGAACAGAAAGATAATGTTGTTGTCTATCCAACGGCTTTTGGAGATCAGCATGTTCAAAATGAATGGCTCATTGGCAGCGGGATGGCACTTGATCCAGAGAAATATTTTATTATCGTTCCAAATTTGCTGGGTAATGGGCTTTCATCCTCTCCCAGCAACACGCCGCATCCATTCGAACGGGCTAACTTTCCCCAGGTAACCATCTATGACAACGTACGATTCCAGCATCAACTACTGACCGAAAAATTCGGCATTCAGAAGATTGCTCTCGTCGTCGGATGGTCCATGGGCGGCATTCAAGCATTTCAATGGGGTGCAAGTTACCCAGAGATGGTCGAACGAATTGCACCTTTCGGAGGCATCGCCAAACCATGGCCTCACACATATGTGGTGCTGGAAGGTGTAAAATCTTCACTGTTATCTGCAGTCGGGTTCGACTCAAGTAAACTAAACCAATTAACTTCTGCAGACATGCGCGCCGTTGGCCGGGTCTACGCGGGATGGGGATTATCGCATGCGTTTTACAGAGAGGAACTTTATCATGAGATGGGATTTGAATCATTGGAGGATTTTGTAGCTGGTGTCTGGGAAAATAGCTTTATGAATATGGATCCGCATAATGTTCTGTCCATGTTGTGGACAGGCCAGCATGCAGATATTAGTGCCAACCCCTCCTATAACGGAGATTTCGATAAAGCGCTTAAAAGCATAAAAGCTCTTGCCTGCATCATGCCCGGGAGCACGGATCTCTTCTGCACAGCGGACGATAATGAATATGAAGCGGAGCGTATTCCTAATGCTACTTTTAACCCAATACAATCGCTCTGGGGTCATTTTGCCGGTCGTGGAATCAACAGTACCGATAATCAATTTATTGATGACAATCTAAAACACTTGTTGTCACTTAGCACAAAAGTATAGATCGTCACTTGCATTGGATGTCTGTCAGGCATAGCAAGATTCACTGTTCTTTAGCCCGGTTATTTCTTTCATGAATTAATAACCTGTCTGATCGTATTTGAGGTCACCAGTACTTACTGGTTTGACCTTTTTTTTCTGTGATCGTAATTGCTTTAACGAATTCAGCGAACACTGAAATTCTAGTTTAATCCTCTTCATCAAACAAAAAACATTAAATTTATTTTTATCGATAATTTTCAGATTTCAATGTTTAGGATAGTGATTCCATCTATTTTCGCTAAGTCCCTTTTTATTGTATTGCCCATTTCGGTAATCGGTACAAGTTATTGTCCCGCGATTCTTGTTGAAACGGATAAAACCACTTTATTCTCCAGATTTAAACCTGTCTCACCTTGTTAAGCATAGATCCTTCTTAGAACCCACTAATAAACCTTTCCACCCGCCAGAGGATGTGTTGGATAGCTTTACTAGTGCGTTTCTGATCAATTTATCGCAAAAAAAGAAAGGATTGTTAACGGTTCGCACGGTAACGCAACCCATCTACAAGAAGCGAAACAATATTTTTCGTATGCACTGTATCGACGTTGTCACTGCCGTGCAGAGGCTTGCTACCCCCCACAACAATTCATCTGGCGTAATCTAGGTACGTACTTCATCTGTATCTGTTGCTGTTGCTGTTTCAAATAAGGCTTCCATTGGTCTAAGAGGTCGATTCATCTTTTAAACCGTTGAGCCGGACTTAAACTCGCTCACATTTCTTCATATGAAGACAAAGGAAAAAAGCATCCCGAAGGATGCCCAGTCGTTTTGACAGACTGCTGTAGCGGCGTCTGAAAGTTTGTAGTTCTTTAGCCATGAAAAATTCCCCTTGGAGGCAAGTTTAACTCCATCCATCTTAACAACCAAATTAGTGCACTTCAGTAAAGCAGAACCAATGTCTAAAGTGCTTGTTTATCCCTTTGTTGTTTAGAACACTAACGAGATGTAAGCACCTCTTCAGCTATTTTGACCAGATCCTCTTTCCCTAGATTGCTGTCTGCATTATTGGATATTTCATACAACAAATGATTGTGATCGTCCCTCCATCCAATCCGATGGTAAGTAACTGAAGTAGTTTCCCTATCCTTGGTATCGGATTGAATATAATAGACCTCATTACCTTGAATGTTCAGCTTCTCGGCTTTAGCCTGATCGTCCTGGAATATGGTCACTTTACGAATAAATCAACACGACCAGGACGATTGCCACTGCCAGCCACGTCATTTTTTGTTTCATGATCCGCTACTCCTCGTCTATTTATAATGAACATATTGTTAATGATCAACCTTGCAATGTTCATCTATAAAAGGCTCACCTTAATATATAACTGTCCCGCAAGTTCACTTAATCGCAATGGATATAAAGAAGTCAAAATTTATCACTCAAATGCCAAAGACATCACCATAACTAAATTCAGTGATGTCTTTCTTGCGACTCAGCTGCACCAAACTTAAAATCTGCTGTTCGAATTCTTTCGTTTTTCTGCAGGCAGCATGGCCTCGATAACGTCCCAATGTTCGGCGATCTTTCCATTCTCCACGCGGAACATGTCGTAGAAAGCAGTAGGTTGATTGTCGAAGAGACCTTCACTCACTGTAAGAACAAAATCACCTTGTCCAATCACCTGATGGACATAAGTATATTCATATTCAATGTTTTTCTTCTTCAGCGCCTGCAATGCAGCATGGAGGCCCGAAAGGCCATCTGCTATATGTGGACTATGCTGAATGTAGTTATCCTTATCAAAATAAGCGGCAAGCAGGCCAGTGTTCTTCCCAAGCAAGATGTTCTCAACATAGCTTTTGACAAATTCTTTGTTGGCATCCGTCTTGTCGATATCCTTTATCGTGACCGGTCCGTCTATCATCGTATGATTGCTGGGTGTCCTTTCCACCATCTCTTGCATATTGTCCCAATGTTCAACGATCAGTCCATTCTCAAAACGGAAAATATCAATGATGATTTTGGAGCCGAAAAACTCATATACGGAATGAAGTGCCACATAATCTCCGTCGACCAAAGCACGCTTAACACTTACCTTCGTACCAATTTCCTTTAAATGGCCAAGTGCACCAAGCATGGCTGCACGACCATCGGATAAACCTTGGTTGTGCTGAATATATTCCTTTGGATGAACGTAAGCTGTAATTGCTTCAGGATTGCCGCTCTCAAAACTTTCCAGAACAGCGATTGCCTTATGGACAAGCTCATTTTGGTTTTTTGATATCATTTGTATATCCTCCTAAAAGTTTATAGTCATTAGATAAATAATGAACGTTATGTTGTTTATTTATCTACAGCTCATTATAATAGAGGGTAATTTTACGCTCAATATTCAATATTTTTAGTTTTGAAGGATAACAGACATCTCAACAAACTTTGTCGCTTAACTGCTCAAAATAAATTGAAGGAGACAGAAATAATGAACAAGAAAACCGACCTAAGAATACTTCGCACGAAACAATCGATTCGAAAGGCGTTTTATGAGCTTATTCAGGAAAAAGGATATGAAGCGATAACGATTCAGGATATTGCCGATCGGGCTATGATCAATCGAAATACATTTTATCTTCACTACCAAAATAAACCCGATCTATTAGATACATGTATTAATGAATTATTGAGCGAATTAAAGGATGCGGTCGTACTTTGTCCCATCAGCATGAATCCGTTCAGCATTTCTATACTTGATACAGTCATGCAAACTGTACTGGAACATATTTCTCTTAACACTACCTTTTACTACGCCATGTTAGTTGAAGAGAAGAGAATCTATCAGTTTCGAGCAAAAATGGAGAATATCATTAAAGATAAATTAAACGAGGGGTGGAATGCTGATCAGGTAAATGCTCCTTTAGCGATATCCAAGGAATTGCTACTCGAATATCTCGTATCGGCTTTCATGGGGATTGTCATTTGGTGGATTAAAAATGATCAGCCTCTTCCTTCAAAAGAAGCTTCATCTCAGTTTAGTAGAATTGTTACCTATGGGCATTTGAAGGCTGCTGGCATCCCCGTCGAAGAATAAAATTAGCGAGGGGCGCTATTCTGCCCATTAGCATAATGAAATAGCAGTCGGATTTTAATTAGGCATGTGTCAAATCGGTATTCGGTTCATGTTCTTATCCTTTACGGCAACAAGATCTTGACCCTCGACACATGCATTCTATAGATTTTTTCCAGAAGCACTAAGGTATCAAAATCAAATAATAAGAAAAAATGGCTATGGCTTGGTTCCGTCACACCGGCGTTTAGGCAACAAAAAAAGAATCCAGGTACACCCGGATTCTTTTTTTGTGATACAGATATATCCTTTGAGAAAAGCAGTCAAGCATTACTCTATTTTAGGCATTCGGTTACTTGGCTGGCCCCAGGTTGATCAGGGTGACATCGGACAACGTAATTGTCGTATCACTGTCTTCCGTACCTGAAATGTAATGTTGCCCATGTCAAAAACAATTCGTGTATTCGCATAGCTTGGTTCGGTAACTTCGAACGTGTAGGAATACTCTTGTTCCTCTGTGGACAGGTTTGGTACGTGATTAGAACCACATCACGTAAATAATGAAACTTTTGAATTAGGACATAGAGAAGAAAGCCTACCTACAATGAAACGGTAGGCCTTAGGAAATGGGAGTCCCATAAAATTATATCCAACACTCTACTTTTTATACCAGAGCAACCCCATTGTCCGTCTTCTTCCTCTTGGCCTTAAGCATCCTCATATCCCCTTCCCCCCGCCTGCACAGCGGGAGGTTCGAGATCACAACTCGTACAGAGGGATTCATTTGAATATATGAGTTTCTTGTATATTAGCACTTTAAATTTTACAAACTACTCAGTCGCAGAGGATTGAGTAGTTTTAAGCCTCAACTGCTTCGGGTCTTTTCACTTGAAGAGGCGGAGGAATAAGCCAACCTTTTTCTTTACTCATCTGAAGAATACGAACGCCTAAAGCAGTTTTCGTGACATGATATTTTGCAAATAAGGCTCCAATATCTTCTCTAATCGATTGCCCCATAACTTGACTACAAGCAACCAACCCCATCGAAGTATCCGATGCAATTTTTGCCGCTATCTCCGGATCAGTAAATCTCGCACCAACAGGAATATCCTCAAGTTTTACTGGAGGTCTTTCTGGTAAAGCTGGCGTTGGCGCAATTCCGTTATCCGTTAGCAGAGTATCACACTCTTTAATCTCAAGTTTTGCTTGATCAATCAGTGCTTCTAATGTTTTCTTTAAATCCTTATCTCCTGCATGATTTAGAAATGCTTGGTAGAAGGAAAGCGCTCCTTTCGCAACTGTTGAACATTGCCATACACTGAAGATTTCACCATAATGCATAGGTTCATTTTTGGGGTTTCCACTTAATATTCCCATCATAAACACTCCTTTTAAATTTATTTTCCACCGGATATATAGTCCCAAATTTAATAACAACATATTCAACACAATCATAAATTCATAATGGAATAATGAAATTATTATGGGGGATATTAAATTCATCACAATATTGAGGAGGCTATTTTTTATGAAAAAACAATTAACCACTGCAGTTGTTTCAATATTCTTATTGGCTTCTTTAGCTGTTCCTGCGTCAGCTCACGATGTAAATGAAGCTACGGTTGATGGACGAGACAATAACACTTACCATTACAACAGCACCAATAATAACCCAAACACTGTAAGAGCAAATTCAACAGCTAACGATAACCGTATGGACTGGGGATGGCTTGGCTTGCTTGGATTACTAGGTCTAGCTGGCATGCGTAAAAGAGTATCTGATCACTCTGATCGCTAATTTTGGAACTTCGCATCATTTGAATATAAGAGCTCTGCCAGTGTGGCAGAGCTCTTTTAAAGGAACGAATTAAAATGTCGTGGGGATAAGGCAGCAAAAAGTTCAAGGAGGATGGTTTAATGAAACAAGAGTTGAATTATGGAACTGATTATAAATTTATTCCCGTAACTTCAGTAAAAAGTGGCGTAGGGATTGAAATATTGCCTGATCTATTTTGCCACACTATCCAAATCGTTAATATCTCTTTAGTAGGTAACCCAGAATCTGACGAGTTGGTTTTAGTTGATGCTGGAATGCCAAAGTCAGCAAATGAAATAATCTCGGTCATCGAGGAACGTTTTGGTCCAAACAGCCGACCCAAAGCGATAATTTTGACCCATGGACACTTTGATCATGTCGGCGGGTTAATAGAACTGGTCAAGCACTGGGAAGTTCCGGTTTATGCGCATCAATTGGAAATGCCATTCCTCACAGGGCAGAAATCATACCCGGAACCAGACCCTACGGTTGAAGGTGGTCTGGTAGCTAAAATGTCCCCATCGTTTCCAAATGAACCAATAAACCTTGGGAGCAGCGTACAAACATTACCTTCAGACGGGACTATACCCCATATGCCAGGGTTTAGATGGATTCATACACCAGGACATTCTCCTGGTCATATTTCGTTATTTCGGGAAAGCGATGGAGCGTTAATCGCAGGGGATGCTTTTACTACTGTAAAACAAGAGTATATGTATAAAGTTTTTACTCAGGAATTGGAGATCAGCGGCCCCCCTCGCTATTTAACAACAGATTGGGAAGCTGCAAAGCAATCTGTTATTAAACTTGAGGATTTAAAGCCCAAAGTTGCTGTAACGGGTCATGGATTGCCGATGTCCGGTGAGGTGCTAACAACAAGCCTGAGTAAACTTGTTAATGAATTTGACCAAATTGCCATACCCGATTATGGAAGGTACGTTAACTAATTTTTTTTTGGATAAAGGTGCAAATCCGTTATCCAAACCACTTTGCTTTTGCAATTATGATTTTGAATGTTCAAATGATGGTATGCCAGAAAATCGGTTCTAACAAAAAAGCCGCTATAATAGCGGCTTTGAATGGAACAAATATCCCATGACATCAAGACTTTCAATGAATGCAATATGCAATATCAAATTTCTATCATCGTTGAGTGTTTATTTTGAGCAAGAGACTTAGTTTCACTTCCGTTTTTGGCTTTGCAAAGTTTTGGGCCACCTATAGGAAGGGACATGGTCCAGCATTGTTTTGTTGCCGCTTAGCAGCATTTCATGACAAGGGCATTCATTACTGTAAACTGACCGTTAGCTTAATGAAACAGCTAAATATTCTAATCGACATTCCATCATATAACTAAATAGATAACTACCTAATCCGAAATAACACAATGTTCTTGTCCCTCGAGAAGATTAACATGTGCGGTCCAAATTTAAGCCTTTTCCCGCAATTGGAGCGAATACACCATTCATTAATAAAGAGGCGTTAGTCTGAGGGCTCTTCAATTCTTATTTATAACCCCCTTCTTCAAGGAGCAGTCAATCCATTCAAGATTTAGTTGATTTATCATTTAAAAGTTTTTGAATGGTAACTCCAAATAAAACACAGCAAGTAATTGCCGCACATAAATCTGCGATGGGCTCAGCAATAATAACTGCGTCCGTTTTCGGACTAATAACATTTGGGAGAAAGAGTACTAATGGAATGAGCAGAATAATTTTGCGCAAAATCGCGATGAATATAGAAACCCTAGCTTGTCCCAAGGCAATAAAGATCTGTTGAAAGGCTAATTGAATACCATAAATACATGTTCCTAGGAAAAATATTTTCATTAGTCTAGCCGTCAGTACAATAAGCTCTAGATCGTTGGTGAACAGGCTAATGGGTAGCTGCGGTATAAAAATCGCTATACCCCACATCAACAAGCCAATAGCAGCACAAATAATACTACAATATGAAACTGTGGATTTTACTCGTGAATAATCGTGAGCTCCGTAGTTATAGCTAATGATTGGTTGTGCGCCCTGTGCAAAACTGGACAGCAATAGCCCAAATATCTGCATCAGCGTTCCCATAATCCCCATAGCCGCAACATACATGTCACCACCATATCTGGCGAGAGACGTGTTAAATACAATTTGAATTAAACTTTCCGTCGATAGCATAATGAACGGAGACAGCCCCAGCGTAAGGACGCTTGCTGCTTGTTTAAGGTTGATGCGAATATTGGATAAGCGTAAGCGCAAATGGGCACGTTTGGATGTTAAAAAGCCTAACACCCAAATCGCCGAAATAAATTGTGCAATAACAGTAGCCCATGCAGCACCCTTAATGCCCAAATTCATACCATAAATAAAAATGGTGTCGAGGATAATGTTCACAACCGCACCAACACATACCGTGAGCATGGCTGTTTTAGCATAACCTTGTGCTGCAATAAACGGATTTAATCCCAGAGAAATGAGTACCCCTAAAGTTCCAAAAAGGTAAATGTTTAAAAATTCATTGGCGAATGGCAAAGTCTCATGACTGGCACCAAATAGTGTTAAGAATGGTGACTTAAATAGAAGAAACACAGTTGTTATTAGTATGGATGCTATTAGTAGCATAGAAAAACAACTACCAAGCAATTCTTCCGCTTTTTTATGTTCCCCTTCTCCCATTTTTATAGAAGCTAAAGGAGCACCACCAGTTCCAAATAGAGCTGCAAACGCTGAAATTAACATTATAATCGGAAAAGATACACCTATAGCCGATAAAGCTAGTGTTCCCCCTTCTTCCATTCTACCCAGGAACATTCGATCAACTACGCTATACATGGCATTGATTAACTGAGCTATGACGGCCGGAGTAGCTAACCAAAAAATTAGCTTAGGGATACTTTCATTCGTAAAACGGTAATTCATTTTATTTTTCATAACATGGACATCCTTTTTTTGATATTTAGAAAATGTTAATAATGCTCAAAAGCCATCATAAAATAAGAGCACTAAATAGCACAAAACTGTTGTTATATGAACTAATTAGAGGGAAATACATTTTTTTGACGTACTGTTCCTATGGGATGTGAAAGGATAACTACTTACATTGGATATTGTTTGATGGTAAGCGCATCCACTGTTCTTGTGATCTTTAAATTCACGCTGTTCCTCCTAATATCTTATTCATTAATGAAATGGAGCACTTTTTATCATAGATTAATCGATTAATATAATGTTGGATTCGAATCAATGAATATAGATTAACACAATAAACACCTATGTAAAACATCGATTTTAAAGGTTCTATCACGCGTTTAACAGCCTCTAAAGTGCATGTTTAATCCCCATATACTCACAAAATATTAGAATGCTAAATACGCAAGAATAGAGCGTCTAATGAATAGATAATTTCGTAAGGATCTCCATTGCAAAAACCTCTCTTTGAATGGTTGTCTGCCATTTAAAAAGAGGTTTCTCTAATGCTCTTCTTAATGATTTCAATCTCACAATTGAACGTAATCTAGAAAACTAAAAATTTCGGCATTCATTCTACTTGATGTAAAGTTTCAACATATTCAATAAACCTTTTGGCTGCTGGGGAAATATGATGATCTTCTCTCCACTTCAACCCGATTTCCCAGTACCAACCTTCATCAATGATTGGGATCCAGACCAATTCATCTAACATCAAACCCAACGTCTTAGGCAATACGGATACACCAAGACCCGACTTTATAAAACCGGCTACAGTGATCAGGTCCTCCGCTTCATAAGCCGAAGCAAGAACAAATCCGGTGTGTCGGAACCGGGACATAATCGTCGCCTTTAATCCGCAGTTGTTTTTCAATCCAATAAATGGTTCGCCAGACAGCTCTGCCAAACTAAGAGCGCTACAATCTGCATAACGATGTTGAGAGGGAACAACAATGTATAAAGGAACATTTTGAACAGTCATCCAGTGATGATTATCCAAAGTGGATTCCCTCGATGTAATCATAATATCCGAAAATCCTTGCTCCAAATGTTCATCAATATCCCCTAAGTTCCCTTGTGTCAATTCGAACCGCACTTTGGGATACTCCAATTGATAACTCCTTATTAGGCTAGGAATCAATTCAACACCGAGAATGTTTAGATAAGACAACGTAATCACACCCGTATCCGGATTAGACCACTCTTCGATTTCCTTTAGGCCATTTTCAATATTTTGTAGCGCTCTACCAATCCATTTAGAAAACATGGTACCGTTTCGGTTCAACTTTATATTTCGTCCATTTCGCTCAAATAAAGGGGCTCCTATTTCGTTTTCAAGCTTGGCAATTGCATGACTTAACGCTGGCTGAGTAATCCCGAGTGTTTTGGAAGCTAAGGTCATATGTTCAAGCTGCGCAACCGTCATAAAGTATTCTAATTGTGTAAGTTCCATTAAAATATCCCCTATATATTAATATTATTCATCAATTTCATTATTATAATAAATTGGACGTTATAAAAGTAGCAAGTGTAGTATTAGTTTTAGCTCCTCTCGATCAATACATCAAGGTTAAAGAACAGAGCGAGTTTAAATTAAGCATCGAATACCATCACTAGGAGGAATAGATATGCATAAAGAATTTGAGTTCTCTGCATCAGAATTTGAAGGTAAGAAGGTCCTTGTAACCGGAGGAACAAAGGGAATGGGACAAGCTGTTGTAAGAAGGCTTGCAAACGGCGGAGCTACAGTCCTTACTACTGCCCGTTCTCGATCTATTGACTTGCCGAATTCGGTCAAATTTGTTCAAGCAGATGTCGCCACACCTGAAGGTATAGAGCAAGTAATTACAGCAGTAAAAGAGCAACTTGGAAGTATCGATATTATTGTCCATTGCGTAGGCGGATCAACCACACCACCAGGAGGCGCACTTGTATTGAGTGATGAGGATTGGCTTCATGCATTAAATTGGAATTTACTCGCAGCAGTTCGACTTGATCGCGGCTTAATTCCACTTATGTTAGAAAAAAATTCAGGCGTTATTCTTCATTTCACTTCCATTCAAAGACGTTTGCCTTTATATGAAACTACACTGGCTTATGCATCTGCAAAAGCCGCGCTGGCTAATTATAGCAAAGGATTATCGAATGAATTTTCTCCTCAGGGAATTCGAATAAATACATTATCTCCCGGGTTTATTCAGACAGAAGCAGCTGACGCATTAATTGATCGGATCGCAACGGAAACCGGAAATCGAGAAAGTGCACTCCAACAACTTATGAGTTCACTCGGAGGTATTCCAATTGGTCGGCCAGGGTTGCCAGAAGAAGTCGCTGAACTGGTTGCATTTTTGGTCTCAGACCGAGCAGCATCCATTACAGGTAGTGAATATGTCATAGATGGGGGAACAATTCCTACAATCTAATTATCATTATAAAAGGGAGAGAACAATATGGATCTCAATCATTTACCGTCTGTGATCGGCAAATATATTACTGCATCTAACAAGCCAGACCCTGCAGAGTTCGTAAATTGTTTTTCCGAAAATGCCGTCGTATTGGATGAAGGAAAAAAGCGAAATAGCAAACAGGCGATCCGAGAATGGAGTGATCAATACCATTTCGCGGCGAATGTAACTTTAGAGCCAACAACAGCAAAAAAAATGGGTGAAGAAATTGTGCTAACTTGCAAGCTGGATGGTACCTACGACAAGACTGGTTTACCCGATCCACTATTATTAAATTATCATTTCGTTATTGTTGACGATAAAATAGTCAGCCTATCCATTTTCTAAAGATAACCACAAAGGCCTTGGGAATTTTCTAAGGCCACTATATATAAATCCTAATTATAACGGGGGTAAATACTCATGATAATTAACCACTTGCTTATAAGACTAAAAGACTCTTCCGATACAAAAATTGAGGAAACACAAGAAGTCCTCCTTAAAATGAAAGGAAATATCGCAACCTTACTCGATATGCAGGTCAAGATAGACATGCGTCGTGATTCATCTTCTTACGATCTCATGCTGATCACAAAATTTGCATCGATAACGGATATGGAAACGTATCTGGTAGATCCTTTACACCAAGAAGTCAGCATATTTATCGGTGGTGTATTAGACAGCTTAGCATCGGTTTGCTACGAAACATAATGTGCTGCAACAAACTATGGGACAAATGCTATAATAATTACGCATAATAAAGTGACTGCGAAATCATTAAAATGAAGGTCAACCAACTGATCAATTTTCTCTGTCATGTATCATGGTGTTTTCTGAGGTATTATCTATATGTACTTGTTATTTAGATAATCATCTAATCGATAATGGAACAATGTACTTGTCGTAAAAGACAAGTACATTGTTCCATTTGGCTCGGGACACGAACTTATACCGGAAGCCTCTAAAATAGCGACTTCAATGGGAATATGTTCTTGTCCCTTGACAACCGATCATCGTTGAGCGTACGAGAAAAACATACCCTTGTTAAATTTACAATTTTTTTCAACATCATCCATCATTCGTTATGTAGCCAAATCTAAGTGTGTAACTTATGGTACACCATTGTTCCTATCTGACCAGTTTCGTTTTTCATTTGTATTCATCGCCATTTACGATTGCAGCCCAGGCCGTTCATTACATAGAGACGAACAATGTCTACAAGCTCATCGGTTCGATCCTTTTCCTCGACATTTAACCAATAATGCGCAGCGCCATAGATCGCTGAACCTGTCATGGCCGCCGCAATTTTTATATGATGCTTGTTCACCTCATGGTGGGTATCCCCTTTCAAAAAAATGCTTTCTATAGTTTGCTGCAACATTTTCTTTATTTTCTCATCGACAAGCTTAGCCATCGAATTGGAATCTATTCTGCAGATCCGGTAAAAATCTACGATGTATTGGTGTGTTTGCAAGATCAACTGGTCACATATTTCATCCGTAAACTCCTGTGCATTCGCCACATGCTCAGGAATCATCTCATGAAAAGCCTGTTCTGTGACTTCGTCAAGCAAAGCGTATTTATCTTCAAAATGGGCATAAAAGGTGGCGCGGTTAATGGTTGCTTCCTGTGCGATATCTTTGATCGTGATTGCATCAAATCCCCTTCTCCGCAACAAATGTCTGAACGCGGTTCTAATTAACTGTCGTGTACGCAACACCCTCGGATCTTCCTGATTTACCATTACTAAATCTCCTTGTTAAACATCAATTTTCACAATGTGTTGCCTATGCAACTTTCCACTAACTCTGCCGGTTGAAATCATAAGCATGCGATATTATTATCTTATCAAACAGGTGTTGCTTAAACAATCTGTGAATAATTCTTTGAAAGGAAGGATCATATTGAGCACCAGACCACATAGACTTTTGATATTTGGCGCCGGCGTGATTGGCAGTGTATATGCACTCCGATTCGCACAGTCGGGACTAGACGTCACAATACTTGCACGAGGAAAGAGAATGGAGGCACTAAAAAGGGACGGACTGAAATACAACGATAATGGAACGATAAAGCAAATATCGATCAAGTCGATAGAAAAGCTTGATAACGACGATATTTATGATTTCATTTTGGTCCCAGTCCGATATGATCAGGCCGAATCTGCCCTGTCTGCGATCAAGCATAATCGGAGCAAGACCATCGTCACCTTGACCAACACCATTGGATATGATTCTTGGCTTGAAATCGTGGGAGATCGCTTACTTCCGGGCTTCCCTGGTGCCGGTGGAGACATCAAAGAAGATGTTCTATACGCCCAATTCGGTTCCGAAAAACATCAAGGAACCATTTTTGGTGAAATAAATGGACTGACAACCGAAAGAGTGAAAGAGCTTGCCCAAATATTTGAATCGGTGGATTTGCATTATGAAATCCAAAAAGACATTCAAGCATTCCATATTTCGCATACTGCGCTCGCGATCGTCAACAAGCACTTCTATACGAATGACGGAATGGTAGATATAGATACAGCAAGAAGTGTAAGCACGTTAAGCAAGATCGCCGCAGATATTAAACAAAACATTCATCTGGTAGAGCAAGCTGGAATTCCGGTAATCCCACCCGAAACGAAGGAAATGGGAGAATTGCCTGACAACGATATTATTTCCCGTTACCGCCAGATGCTGAGCAATGACTTCATCATTGATGTAAAGCTTGGGAACCACGCCATCAGCCAAAAAGCGGAAATAATGTTATTAGACGAGATGTTTCATAAAATGATATCCTCCCGGCGATGACATCTCATAGGCCTCGTGTTAAATCGCTCTGTGAAAAAAGAAAGGCTCGCACAGGCAGGGTATTATTACTTCCCTGCCCAATACGAGCGTCTACGTCAAATTGCACTCAAACGGTTGATCCGGGTGTGTACTTTTAGCAATCGTTTCATTTCATGTAGCGATATTCTAGTAGATCCTTTAATTTTGAGATTTTCTGCAGCAGCTTCTCCCCGACATTGGTTTCCCTCACCAGCTTCCGCTCCAGTTCTTTGTCCACCAATCTTTTTACAGATAACACGTCCGTTCCGTTACATAACACATCTTCTTTTGAATTAAATTTCTGATGAGCGACGAGCTGCATGCCAAAGGAATTGAACAACAAGGTATACCCGGCAATGCCCGTTGTGGATTGATAGGCTTTGGAAAAACCGCCGTCAATCACAATCATTTTTCCGTTTGCTTTAACAGGGCTCTCTCCACGACTTTCTTTGACTGGCGTGTGGCCGTTAATGACATGTCCATGATCCGGATTCAAATCAAACTCCAACAAGATTTTTCGACAGATCTCTTCAGTTTCACGTAAATGGTAGTAAGGATTCTTTCTCTCCTTATGTGCTTCTTTATCTTGGATAAAATACCGTTCAAAAGTAGTCATTTCTCTCTTTCCAAAGAGCGAGGAACATTCCCCTGTCCAGATGTACCATACCATATCCGTCGCCAGATCTTCTGTCTCTTCCTGATGCGCAAAGGCGTAACGTAAATAATCTTCAAAAACATCAATCAATTGACGGCCCGCATATGTCTTGTCTTCAATCTGCATTTCTTCCATATTTCCTTCTTCATCCAAAGGAATACAGCCGTGGATTAACAAATTCCCGTTGTATTTTAAATAAAGGCTACCCTTTTTCATGAGAAAATTCATATGTCTGGCCAGCTTTTCGGAATGCTGAACGGAGAACAGCAGCTTTTCCATCACCTGGCGTTCTTCCTCCAGCAATTGTTCAGGCTTCTGCGGATTTACGGTTGCGAAACAGGTATTTTCCAGAAGGTACGTTTTACCACAGATTTTGATTTCATTTTTGTCGTAATCAATCTGCTCCAGCAAAAGTCTTTCAGACATATTAAAGTATGGGCGTCTTTTGATAATCGGGATTTCAAGTTTAAACTGGATCATGGCAATGGCTTGGTGAATTTTGGTGATCTGCAGAATTTCCTGCTCCGATACGCTATGGCCAGCCTGTAGCTTAGGTCTAAAGGGCAAATTGTCTTCATAGTATTTCTCCGCCAAGTTTAGCAGTGGGCGTAGATTGATTCCGTATACATCTTCAATGATGTCCAGATTGTCGTATCTGGCGCAGATCCGGATAATATTCGCAAGGCAGACCAGAGAACCCGCGAAGGCACCGATCCAGAGGACATCATGGTTCCCCCACTGAATGTCTACAGAATGGTAGTTGATTAGCGTATCCATAATTTTATCGGGGTCCGGCCCCCGGTCATAGATATCTCCAACCACATGAAGATGGTCAACCACCAGGCGCTGGGTCGTATAAGCAAGGCCGATAATGAGCTTGTCCGCCTGGCCCAAGGATATAATTTGCCGATATATTTCCTCGTAATAAGGATCCTTATTGTTGGTCGAATCCGTCTTGTATAGAAGCTCTTCTACAATATATACATACTGCTCCGGCAGAGCTTTACGCAATTTCGAGCGCGTATACTTGGAAGAGGCATAAGAAATAAGCTTAAGCATTTGTTCAATCGTTTGTCTATACCACTGGTTCAAAGCCTGTTTATTGCACAGTTCCCCTATAACCAGCTGTATTTTTTCTTCCGGATAATAAACCAACGCCGCAAAATCATTGATTTCTTGATCCGTCCAAACCTCCCGGAATAATTCTTTGATTTTCTCTTTGACGGTACCCGAACCGTTTCTTAGTACATGCTGAAAAGCCTGGAACTCCCCATGCAAATCACTGACAAAATGCTCGGTTCCCTTCGGGAGATTGGAGATCGCTTCAAGGTTGATGATCTCTGTTATGATTTTTTCTTCCGTATCATATTTCTCGGCCAATAAATCTAGAAACTGCTCATCCAAAACAGATGTCCCCCTTCAAGGAAGTATAGTGATGTATAGGTCATTAAGGCTCGAAGATATCGCTCCAAGGACAATCCTTTTGAACAATAGCTAAAAGAAAAACATTAGTTTTTTGGTAACTCTTTACCTGTATGGTTAACAATAAAAATAAAATTATTTATATGGTGATTATCAGCACTGCCTTCCCCATCATACTCCAGTTTCTCATATATGAACAAATTTCATTAAGGGATGTATTTTGGAGTTCCTCATTTTAAGCCCACTGACTCACGTAATATCCCGCAGCTTAAAACTTTCAATACCCTAACTATAATAGTGATTATGAATTAAACAATGTTCCGTAGTTATTTTGAAATATGAATTGTGTTCTATCTGTCCATAACTTTTGAAAACAGGATTAGGAAAGAAGCGAGTCTAAATTCTCAACCAGCATCATTGGCTCCCCAAAAACTTTGGTCTTCCTTCAAAGATATAGTACCTCCTATTAGTTGAACAAAAGGCAGCCGGTCAAGTTAATCGACTTCTGGACTAACGTTTCCCACAAGTTCTTGTCTGTTCCTTGGAACATGAACTTGTTCCGATAAAACAAAAAAGCCGCTAAAATAGCAGCTTCAATGGGAATATGTTCTTGTCCCTCGACATTATTCGTCTTTATTGAAGTTCTTACTGTATTTTTCTATAATCTGAAATGACGAAGCCATCAAAGTTCTCAGCGGCCATTTCCAGCAAAACAACGATCACCATTTTTACCGGTATGAGACTGGAGGCTTAACCACCAAGGAATGAAGAAGAACCGATCCCTTCTTCATGGTCGGCTCTTCTCATTAAAATCTTATAAATATCCGAAATTATGTCTCTTGTGCAAGATGTGTGTTATCCGGCGCTTTTTGGTTCATGATCGGAACCATGACCAATGCGCCAAGAAGAAATAATAATCCTGCACCACCATAGATCGTCCCCAGCGAAAAGGCACCCTTTAACGCGCCAGCGAAAGACATGGATACGACCATCATGCCAACGAACATCGGATTCAGTACCCCATTCACCCGGCCGACAATCGAAGCCTCTGACCATTTCAGAATCATTGTGCTGATCCCAATATGAATGCAAGGGAAAACAAGTCCATTCAGAAATTGAACGGTTAGGGTAAGCGAAACGCTTGTCGAATACCCTACAATTGCTGTGCAGATTGCGCCTGCGATCATACCTATCGCAAGAAGAATCTGCGGCGGAACCCGCTTGGCGAAGACGGCTACGATTCCACCGCCAATCAACATAGCTGCACCATTCACCATTAGCAGATATTGCAGGAACTCCTCGCTTCTGCCCAGCCGCTCCGTGACGATAAACAGGTTGAGCGCTTGGGCTACGCCAACAGCCAGTCCCGCGAGAATAAACGCAAGTCCGAGCATCCGCAGTACTTGGCTATGCCAAACATAGCGGAAGCCTTCAATGAATTCTTTGAGGAACTGCCCTTTTACAGGGACGGTTTGAGCTTGCATATGATCTTCTGGCAGCCGAATAAGAACGAGTGCAGAGAGCAGAAAAACCAAGCCCATGACAGCGATCGATATTTCAAGACCAAACGTGCTGTAAACGAAGGTTCCGAGCATAGGACCAAGCACCATGAAGATGGCCATCAGCGATTGGAATAGAGCCATCCCTTGCTGGAGCTGTTCTTCCGGCACATGATACTTAAACAAACGCATGCTTGAAGGTTGAGAGAACTGCGAAAGAATAGCTGAGATGAATGCGACAAGGTAAACGGAGTGCCAAGAACCGTAATGTATGGTCAGAAGTACTACGAATACCGATACCGCGGATAATAAATCGCACCAGATCATCGTTCGCTTCGGCCGCCAGCGGTCAGCAAATGTACCTCCGATGAATGAAAAAACAAAAATTGGTGCGAATTCGGCTACGCTGATTAGCGAAATGGCGTATGGATCATTGTTTGTTCTCTCCGCAACGTACAGGAGAATAGCGAAATTACGTACCCAAATGCCAACCTGCAGGAGCACACTTGATAATAGAATCGTCTGCAGGAACCGATTGCGAAACAAGCTTGGTGCATTCATGCTTTTTTCGTGCCTATCCAATCTTTTCAACCTCCAATTTGTCCCGAATGATGCCGATTTTAGTTAGATATGACTCTCCTTTCAATTCCTAATTATACGGACTTCATCATCGTTCACCTCATACTAAAGACTGAATTTTCAGAGTGCGTCTCCCAAAAATATTTTTTTCCTGCCAGGGCTGCACCCGCTCTACAAAACAAAAAAAGCCACCATCAATGATGGTGACTGTGTTGATTATAATGGTGATATTATTCATCTCATACTAATTAGCAGGGAGCACTTCATCTTTAGTTGCTACCATTGTTGGAGTCTTTTGATTCCGTTGACTTTCGCACCTAGCTTCTGCATAGTACGGTCTCACTTATTTAATAACTTCAACCTTTTTATCCCCTGCTGACTTCGCTACCTCTAACGTTGTTTTACCTTGGATAGCGACGATCACGCCAGTAGCCAGCATAGAAACGATTAAAGCTGCGCTGAGGGCTTTGGAAATTTTCTTCTTGACCATAACCACACCTCCTCCGATATCTATTATGTAATAAGCGGCTCAAGACTATGACGAGCCGAGGGTGACTCCATGACTGTGAAAGGGAGAGAATCCAACCTAAATTTACATGGTGGAACTCACTAAATAATTACAATATTTAACTTTTTATGTTGAGTAATCCACCTGGTGATTGTATTATAACGTACTGACAATGATTGTAAAAGGATTTTTTCCTTGTGTTCAAATAAAATAAATTAGACTCGGAAAATAAAGGTGTAGACTAAGCAAAGGCACCTTTGACTGCATACTTTTGTTGGTTTGGAGAGCTTCATTTAATCAAGTACGTTTTGCTGTGAGATACGTTCTGACAGGAGGAGCACTATACATTGAGAATTGATTAAGCATCCCTTCCGGAGTTTGATCTATTAAGACCATATCACGAACGTTCGGTTGCATGAAACATTCCCTGTCCATAACATTAAACATGGATACAATGGGATCGAAGTACTGATTAACATTCAATAAACCACAGGGCTTTTGATGCAGGCCAAGCTGGCCCCAAGTAAATATCTCAAAATATTCTTCCAATGTCCCTGGCCCGCCTGGGAGTGAAATAAATCCATCTGCTAATTCAGCCATTTTGGCTTTCCGTTCATGCATAGAATCGACCATAATAAGTTCAGTCAAACCTTTATGCGCAATCTCACGAGTCTGTAAAAAATGAGGAAGCACTCCAATTACACGGCCCCCTTTTTCCAACACTGCATCAGCAACTTCTCCCATGAGCCCAGTAATAGCGCCTCCGTAAATCAAGGTGATTTCGCGTCTGGCTAGTTCATGACCCAGTTCTATTGCAGCTTCTTTATAAATTGCAGATTTTCCTTCTTTGGAACCACAGAATACAGCGATTGATTTCATAAATACATTTTCTCCATTTCTTTTGTTAAATGCTTCATACTTTCTATATACTACAGGTGAAACTATGACATCTTTATGTCATAATTATAATTAGATTAAAAATTTTGGGGGATCTCCGTGAAAATTGAAAGAATTTTATCGATAGTGTTACTTTTGTTAGAACGTAAAAAAGTGAGTTCCTCTGAATTCGCGAAAATGTTTGAGGTCACTCCTCGTACAATCTTTCGAGATATCGAAACTATTACCAAAGCCGGAATTCCAATCACCTCTTCCCCTGGTGTGAATGGGGGCTTCAGTATTATGGAACGTTACAAATTTGAGAAGAAGATCTTTACGCAAGCAGAGATATTAGTTTTAATACTTGGATTAAACAGTATTCATTCAACTGTTTCTAGCGATGAAGTCTTGAATGCCATTGCTAAAGTGAAATCTTTGATCTCGGAAGATGAAAATCGACTGGTAGATAAACTAATAGCAATTGATCCTTCACCTTGGTTCGGAAGTACTCATGTCAAACCACCTGAATTGGGGCAAATTAGAACCGCAATTGAAGAGGACCGCTTAATTACATTTGAATATCTAGATCCTTTTGAAGGTATGACTCCTTTGGAACTCACTATTGAGCCTTGCCGACTAGTATTGAAGAATTCGGTGTGGTATATGCAAGGATTTTGTACAGAGAAAGGGGGATTCCGAATGTTTAAGGTTTCCCGCATTTCTTCTCTTGTTACTCACCATGATACATTTAGGAAAAGACAAATCGAAGACGAGGTTTTAGATATAACGGAGAAAGAAATCATACATTTAACTCTGCTTTTTGACCAATCACTTATTCCTTATATGAGCGAGTACTGTGGAGAGAACAACATTCGCTTCTATGAAGGTGCTAATTGGATAGCAAAGTTCCCCTTCATTGCAAATGACCATGGATATACTCATTTACTTAGCTTTGGGGACAAATGCGAATGTATCGAGCCTGAACATGTAAGAAGCGAGTTAACCAAACGAATTGAGGGTATTTACAAAGTCTATTCCACTTAGAAAATCGGTAAAAGTATATATCTAAGTTTTCTAGATTGGCGCAAGTTGTATCAATTTTTCAATATACATTTATGGGATGGTGAGGCTTTTGTGATCAGATATAACACACTTTTGTATTGTTTTCCCACCCTGATTAGAGCGTCTCAACCAATTTCTGAATCTTGGAGTGGGAAATTAAATATACAGGACCCATTATTTCTATTTTGCCATCCTTTACACGCACAACACTCTCCTGTTCAGCCGCATAAACATCAATCTCTTCAGACAAGGGGAACAGGTAGCCTTGAACAAACGTGGCGTAGTCACGTTGAGAATGAGATTCATAGGCAAATTGATCAAAGCCAATACCATCATAAATAGTACTTGTTTCTACTTCATCCGTGTTATTCAAGCTTAACCATTTTGCAGCCATGTTTAACGCACCGGCGCTGGCACCAATGATAACGGCATTGCTGTTCTTAATAACATCCGATAATTCATATTCCGTCAAAAAATCGTTCTGTAAAACAGGATATCCACCGCATAAAAAAATGACAGAGGCGTTTTGAATGAATCGCCGGGCCTCTTCCTTCTGCATGCGGTAATCAATGAAATGATATTCATCAAAAATAATATTAGCCTGATTCAACCATGTCCATTCAGAAACATCATCAAAGTTAATTTGCTCACCTGTATAACCAGACGGATCAGCGCTAATCATAACAAGCGATTTTCTGTTTGTTATATCCTCATGCAAACAATGGACCAGCTTCTCTGGAAAAAAATTATTAAACCAACTGAAATAGTAGTGAGTACTCAAACTTACTTACCTCCATATGTACTATTTACATTCATCCATTCTTAACGATAAAACATATTATACACGCTAGAAAGAGATGAACGGTTCTTCAGTCATTTCGTTTACACACCTTTGTACACTTTTCATAAATCCAGCTCTATGGGCATTTATTTTATCGGCGATTCAGGCGTACATCTTTCAATAATCCCACTCTTTTAAATCCTGGATGAACTTGCTCGCAAAAACAAGTTCATCCGCAGTATATTTATCTAGAAAATTCATGAATCGTTCTTCAATTTCTTGATGGACTCGATGATGGATAACATAAACTTTTTGGCCTTTTGAAGTCAAACTATAATAGACTTCTTTTTTATTGTCATTAATCTGCTGTCTTTTAATCAAGGTCAGTTTTAGAAGTTTTTTGCTAATTCTTGTGATGGACCCTTTGGTTAATCCCGTTTTTTCTGAAATGGAGGTGACATTAATCGGTGAGAAATCTCCGATACATGCGATGAGGTGAATCTCCGACAAGGTCAAATTCACTTTTTCGCCAAATTCCTTTTCGAATTTATGTAGTTCCTCACTCATTCTGACGGATAACTTGCTTTCCCTTACGTCCTGTTGACTCATAAGATGAATAAAGCTTTTAAAAATCCATTGTTTAGAATGATCCATTGGCTGCATTTTCTTTGGTCTCCTCTATTCGCATATCTCTCCTCATTATACATAATTGTTTCGCAAAAAACATTTGATACGCTTATTATTGGAAACTTATAGACCAAAATATCCATGAAATAATGGGATTAGTTGCTTCCAAGGCTTTGAACAACTTGGGTGGGACTCCTCACGGCTAAAGCTATTTTCCCCACATTGAAATTTGCGCCCCAAAACGTAGCTGACATTGCGAGTGTAAGGTAAGAAAACAGAACTTTTCTCATATCAACACCTCACATAGAAAAAGCCCGGAAAGCGATGATTCAGAGGCTTCCGGACATTTTTTGTTTCTCACAAAACAATAAGAGTAAAAAAATTACCCTTTGCTGATGCTCTTAATACCTTCCTTAATGCATTGTTCCAGTTCACTTTCTTGATCGGAAATTGCCCATGCGATATATCCATCCGGACGAATCATTGCTGTGTGCACATTGTTCCAGTCCAGGGCTGGTTCCGCCAATATCGCAGTAACACATGTGAAATGATGATTGGGCAAACGGCGAGTGATGCCTTCCACGAGTTGATCATTAACGAGATTTAGCAATATGTATTTGCCTTCCCGGAAAAGTTCGTAACTGCTGAAGATATCGCCGTTATCCTTACGCAGTTTGATCTCTGCAAGTCTGCGACCATTTAACGGATGTTCAGAAACGGTATCTAGCACTTTATAGCTAACATCCACGGCTGCAATTTGACTCGCTAAGCGGTAGTTTGCTTCAGGAATTTCCAATAAGTTGGATATCAATCTCCGCAGATCGATCGTAGTCGATGAAAAATCGTTACCAAATAGCAGCGTTTGTACACGTGTATTTTTAAGCAATGCTGAATTGACGGGAAAACGCTCTTCATGGTAACTATCGAGCAACCCTTCTGGTGCCCATCCTTTCACTTCCGCAGCCAATTTCCACCCGAGATTCATAGCCTCTTGCAGTCCTACATTCATACCTTGACCTCCGGCAGGGAAATGAATATGAGCAGCATCCCCTGCAAGGAATAGTCTTCCCTCCCTGTAGCGGTCAGCTTGTCGGGTAGCATTGCCAAAGCGAGTCATCCAGTACGGATCTGAAATCCCATAGTCATCCCCTAACATGCGGAGCATTCCCGAGCGTAGTTCCTCCAGCGTGACCGGTGTATCCTTAGGAATAGATTTTCGATCCGGATCGATAAAAACTACACGATGCAACTCTTTAGACACAGGAACGATCATGATCATTCCGTTCTCGTCAAAGCTGGAAACGACATTCGTTGCAGGCGGGCGTTTAAGCACAACATCGCCTTGGACCGAAGTAAGTGTTGTATCCGTTCCGTTAAAAGGAATGTTCGCCTGTTTACGTACAATGCTTCCGGCTCCGTCTGCACCAACCACATATGTTGCTGTTAATGTCATTTCCCCTTCAGTTCCAGTGGCTACCACTTCTACATATTCTGAATTTGATGAGATGGACGATACTTCCGTTCCTCGCCGTATTTCTGCACCTAGCTCTCTGGCTCTGCGCTCCAGTATCTTTTCGGTTTCGGATTGGGCAATAAACAATGAATAGTTGGATGAAGAGTCGATGACCGTAAAGTCCAACCGAGTTTCCAAGCCTGCAAAATGCCCGGTCGGTAACGGTTTCCCGATCTTCAACAATTCCGCTTTTAAACCACGCAAGTCCAGCATTTCTATTGTACGAGGATGGATACTAAGTGCTCTAGAGTATGGGGTGGTATCTTCTAATTTCTCCAAAATACAAACCTTGACGTCCGCCAAAGCGAGTTCCCCTGCCAACATCATGCCGACAGGTCCCCCTCCAATAATAATCACATCATAATTCATTTTCATATTTCTCCTCTCTTAGTTGAAAATCGATGCAATTGCATCCAATTTAGCAAAGACTTACTTTGCCTGAAACAGATAGTCATCCTTCTTGAGTAGCTCGCCTTTTTCGTTGAAAGCAACTTGTCCGGAAATAAAAGCTAACGGAGAAGCGGTTATGACGATTTGTGAAATGAGATCTGTCTCTGTTTGTGTGACGGTACTCGGATTTATTCTTTCCATGCGCTGCCTCCTTTTTTTATTGTTTTATACAAAACAAAAACTATACATTGTTTTGCACGAAACAAAATTATAGTATCATCAATATTAGATTTAAACAATATAAACTTTGTAAATTGTTTTGATTGAAACAATATTATCTAAAATGATGAAGTAATATTCTAAGCTTTGACTTGCGTTCTTTCCTCGGCAGGGAAATAGAATTTGGTACCTTGAAACAGAATAATCCGCTAAAATAGCGACTTCAATAGTAGATTAGCGTTAGATCAACAAAAGCAGCCGATCAAGTTGTTCGGCTACTTTCTTGTTATATTTAATAATCATTTCCGTTGGGTAGAGAAGCAGACTTTTTCTGTACTTGATATAATACCACCCTGAGACATGGCTACAGGCACAGATATCATTAATCAAAAGACTCAGACACTACATTGATGATACTTTTTTTCGTTCTGAAATTTTCGGAACTGCAATAATACCTGCACCGATTAATGTAACAATGGTTTCGAAAATAATTAGTGCCGGTAAAAGTCCTGCGAGTGAACGTTTTATATACTGCTGGGAAGTGTGGTGTAATAATAATGCATTACTTGTCCCCATAAAAAATCCTAAAGCAATCCCTTCTACTGCCCTTGCGAGATATAACATCCAAGGAGACGTTGCACAAATGAAAATTATCAATGATATAAGAGCAAGTATGACCCCCGCTGTTACCATCCATTTTGTTCCTCTTCTTTCAGTGGAAAGTAGATTTTTGCGGGGTGCCTGCGTCACTTCATTAACTTGTAATGATAGGGAAAGAAAATATAATTTCTTTTCTATGGAAACGAAACGTGTCCAGCCATTGCACTTCGCGACATGCTGCTTTGGCAAACTGCCATGCCAGCATGGAGGATGCCCCGATATACCTAACCTTTCCCGCCTCAACTAAATCGTGAAGAGCCTCCATTGTTTCCTCGATTGGTGTATTAGATCCCAACGATCAATCTGGTGCAAATCGACGGAGTCCGATCCAAGCCGTTTTAGACTGTTATCAATTTCGGCTAGTGATTTGCATTGGCAATATTTACTCATTAAACTGTGTTCTCATCTTTGTTAAAGTGGATAAGCATTATGAAGACAAAGACTGGAGTTTTAATAGACATGAATGTTCTTACCAAATCCATCATTGGCCTGCTTTGCGTGACGACATTAGCGGGCACGTATTACAGCTATAGGGAGCATCAGAATAATCGACAATGGGAGCAGCAACAACAGCGTAATACGCAATACTGGTCGCATATGCAATCGATCTACTTGCGCGAATTCGACTATGCGCTTGCGGAGTCCCTTGCGGCACCTACGTTTACAGTTCGGCAAGAAGCCCTTCAATCTGCGATTGAAAGTGCCAATGATATCTTACAATATGTAAGGAGCGCATCCGCTACAATGAACTTTCCATCTTGGTCCTCGTATGAGTCGTTCATCACGGACGGCAGCCGCTACTTGGCCTATCCCGCCAGCGAGAAGGGAATATCGCTCAACCCGGATCAATTAGAACAAATTCAGCGTTTGAGAACGTTCGCGAGGACCGCCCTACCGTATTTCGATCAGATGAGAAAGAAAGCTGTTGATTCCTCTTTATCAGATATACAACAGATCTCGACCGAAATGGAAGAGGCTTTGTCTCAACTCGACTCGGTGTCCACGCACGGCAATAAAGCCTTTAACGAATTTCTGTACAACCAGAATCCTTACATACCTCCGAAGCCAGGAACCGTTTTCGCCGGTGAAACCACTTATACGGCTACGGAGCTTGCGGCCAAAGCGAAAATCTTCATGGGCGAGCCTTGGAATAAAGGAGCAGGTAAGCAAATCGTCCACATGGCCTCTGGCGGGAGCAGCCCCCAATTCGGAGAAGTCATGGATTTCAAGTTATCGGACACCGATGGAAAACCAACTAGCTCCTATACTGCAACACTGAGTAAAAGCGGACACGTGCTCCAAGTGAGACGCAAGGGCTCAATCTCCGAAAAAGGAGCTGTAGAGCAATCTATGGACTTAATGCAGGTTATCGCGGTTGCGGACACCTGGATGGCGCGCTGGTCTGCCGAACGTCTGACTTTAGTAGCGAAAGAGATAAAAGAAACCTCCATTTATCTCACGTATATTCCGGTCCGGGAGCAAGTTTCCATTCCGCAGATGAAAGTCGTATGGCAATTTGATCGCCGTACCGGTGCGTTGAAGAGCTTTGATGCGTCTAATTATTATTCCTATTACAATAAAACCTTCCCAATTCACCCGAAGCTGACAGAGGAGCAAGCCTCCGCGAAGCTTGGCCCAAAAGTAAACGTCTCGGGTAAGCCTAAGCTGGAGCTCCACAACGACAAGCTCGTATATGCATTTCCCGTCACTGGGATCGAAGGCGTTTCTCACGTATACGTAAACGCCCGCACAGGCGCTGGCGAAGGCATTGATTACAACCTGTAACCACTACAAAACTAGGCAACCCCATAAACACCTCGCTGCGGGCAGCCTAGATTTTTGTGTGCCGATGTAAAGCCAACACTTTTTTTTAGTTTGTGTTACGGTTCTCCGCAACTAAAATTCAACAAACCTGCCCGTTAGCTTAGTGAATTTACGGGCAAAATACCGATTAGATACCATGTGTCGCTGTCCTTCATTGCGCCTTGCAACGCAATTCCTCAGGTGTGATATCACAGCCGCTAATCATCACCCCGATCCACCTCCCGCTCACATTCCAGAAGTCCAACAAAGCCTCTTCCAGCACAATACACTCTACTCCTCTATGAAAATGAATACAACACGCCCATTCTAAATTAATATGCGCCCACATTCATTACTCCGCGCGCCCAAGGATAAACGGTCTCAGCTTGAGCGTGTCTTTTTTACTCGACAGGGTTATGACCAATTTAGCGCCCTTCTATGGGCTCCCACCCATTCCCCTGCTCAATTGTCTACATACAATGCACTAGACTAATGAACAGGAGTGATGTTATATGACATTTTTACCTCCTTTTGGACCTGGCGGAGGGTTTGGCGGACCTGGGGGTCCCGGAGGACCCGGTGGAATGCCTGGTCCTCCATCGTTCCCTGGGGGTGGAGGCGGCGGACCACAAGGCATGCAAGCACCTACCGGGCCGCCACCATCATTCATTCCACAGCAACCCGTTTCGTTATTTGCGGTAGATCCAAGAGCCATATCCGGCTGTCTGTTTCGCTACACATATATTTGGCCGAATCGCGGTCCCGGCTTCTGGATGTTCCCGGTATTTGTCGGCAGAAATTCGGTGGCTGGTTTCCGCTGGAATGGCTTCTTCTGGCTGTACAGCGGCATTGATCTGCAGCGAATCAGCTCGTTTAGCTGTTTCTAGAATTAATCACCCTGTATGCGGATCAATCCGCATACAGGGTGATTTACCGTTGCAATTCCTCTAGATACTTCAAGCACTGAGTTTTGCAACAAAGAAAATATATCTGCATTTATTTGCTAAAATGCTTTTTGTCGAGCTTGTTTTATCCATTTCAATTGAGATCACAGTTTCAGTTGATATACTTCGAGTATTTAATCTGGTCTCATTTCATACTTTTGCAGCTTTATCGACTTCTGTTCAATCTCAATTCTTCGATCCATCTCAGATTCCTAAGATTCTTATAGAATTTATGAACAGAAGATTCGTTTTCAATAGAGAGAAGCTGTAATTTCATATCTTTTTTGAATACCATTGATCCTTCACTAATTTTGCTGTCAATCCTTCAGTTATAGTTGACCTTGTAGGATTCACAACTGGGCAAAACAGATAATTGATGTTCTGTGAAAATAAAGTCTTAGACTGCCGCTGTTGTTGTTCAATTATGGTTTCCGGTTAATTTAGTCAAGGATTTCCGATTTGATATCATTTTGACTTAAAAATTTCATTAAATCATTACTTAGCTGCACAATCTCATTGTTAGCATTATTCGCATAATCCGGCAACATCATATCCCTTACCATTTTAGTTCGTAGCCATGTCATAAAGAAAAGATCCAAAAATATGTTTGGAATTTTAAGTACCATTCTAAGCATTGGTGGATCAATTGAAACGCCAGCTTTTTGTATTGCCCTTAGATGCGCTTTTAAAGTGACTGTTATTTTGCGTGCAGTCTTTCTGGTTCTGGCAGTGTTATTGTCAATGATCTTATTCTCAGAATGCAAAAAGCTTAACATGGCAATGTCTGATACGGAATGTGTGATTAGATACGCTTGCATATCCTTTTTAATAACGTAAGGAAGCTTTGCTGTTTTAAATAATGTTGCGAGGTTTTCTATGCGTTCTGTCACTACACCATTAATTTCTCCAAAAGCAGTTGCCGCTATAAACTTTGGTAGAAATCGAGCATGCAATACTCCATCTTTAATCTGTCCGCCGAAGCCTGGAAAAGCGGGTAAAAGTCTATCCCCGACGATATCCAGCCACGAAGAAAATCCAATTGAATTACTAGTCATCGTAACTATATTTTTGCTTTGATTATCTTTTAGCGCTAACAACGCTGATTCGGACCGATCATAACGAACGGTAACGAAAATAAAATCGTATATATCGTCATTTTCGAGCGTATCAAGGACATTCACTTGTATCGATCTAACTTTATCTTTTTCTTTATATTGCAGGCCATTTTCTCTTAATGATTTAAATCTATTCGAATGTGCAAACAGGGTAACGTCAAACCCTGCTTCAATAAGCTTAATTGCGTACATGCTCCCGATGACACCTGCACCAAAAATTAAAATTCTATCTTGTTTTGCTGACATATAAACCACTCCTACTTATTAACATTTACTTTTTGATTATCCGACAACATGTTGTATGATGTGATTGTAAATCTTTATTATTCCTTGATCAACCATCAGTTTTTTATTATTTGTCGGATGATATTCTTATTCGCTAGTAGGAGGAAAACATGAAAAAGCAACCCCAAATAACGGAGAAAACAAGACAACAGTTTATAGAAGTTTTTTGTGAGTTATATAGCCAAAAGCCGATTGAGAAAATTTCGGTTCAGGAAATTGCGAATAAGTCGGGATATAACCGCAGCACCTTTTATCAATACTTTACTGACATTTACGAACTGTTAGACTCTGTTGAAAATGACTTATTCAATGACATGAAAAAAGAAATGGCGAATAAAGAGCTCTCGATGAATATGGTTCAAGATACGCTTTATTGTCTGGATAACAGAGAACACCTCCTGGTTCTGAATGCCCTTTTGGGTGATTATGGAAGTTCGCGTTTTTTAAAACGCTTAAAAAAAGAAATTACTTTACATCAATTGGAATTAAACGTTCCGCAAAACCATTCCTTAACGCCATACTTCATTGAGTTTTACCTGACAACTTCTCTTTCTTTATTCCGTCTTTGGATCCAGCGTCAAAAGGATTTATCATCAGAAGAATTTTTCAAGTTAGTGGAGAACCTATATTCAAGAGGGATTACGCCCTATTCTAAAGAATGAGTCTGTCATTCAAACCAAATCCATATGTTATATAACAATAAAAAAAAGCGCGCATAAGTTGTTTACACATTTTACTCCATAAAGACTGACCTAACCTACTCTTAAGGGTCCGCATTCTGTAAATACAGACTTCTCCAAGTTTTTTCTTTAGAGAAATTGCCTCTTTTTGTGCTACGGTCCTCCGGGCTGTCTGTAACGGCAAGTTAAAGGCCACCCTTCGCCGGATGGCCCTGATTTTGATCTCGCTTTATACAACTATCGTTCTCCTATAGGTTGATGTTGTTTCTCTCTAATTTTCTTATGAATGGCTTATTCGAGATATTCTTTTAATCCATCACATTGACCTTTTATCAGTCAGATATCACTATTGATCTGCTCCTTGTTTTGAATTGATTATCTACAGTAGACAACGTATAGGTGATAAAATATAGACAAGAATTTCTGGAGGTGAAGGTGTGTATGGCTAAATATAAAGTTAATAGAAATTTGAACTTTTTAGTACGGCACCTAGATTGTGATAGCGCTAACAACTACTCATCTTTCCCTTATCAAATATATGCTTTTAAATTATCTTCCTCAGGAGGGCCATGCCAATGAGGGATGCTGCGGAGGGTCAACAGAAGCACGGGCAGCAAAAACATATTGAGACGATGCCGTTGTTCTCCACCATGGACAGGAACGGAAGGATGACTATGCTCCGGCCGGGACGTCGTGTCGGACGTGCGGCTCCGATACTGCCATGGCTGCTCACAGCTGCTACACTGTGGGCAATGACGGGCTCCGTTCCGTTCGGAGCACTGCTCGGTCTGGCGCCGACACCCGCGATCAGCATTTTCCTCGGTCATCCGGTCACGGTGAGCATTGCCGTGGTGCTGCTGCTTTTCGCGATCGGTGCAACCGGTGGAGTGTACTCGCGAGCAGTCGAGCAGTTCGGACAGACCAGGGTCGCCGGCCTTTTCGCGACACTAGCGATCGCAGGAGGGCTGGTTACAGGGGCGGGAGTCCTCCTGCTCTGGACGCTGACAAGCAATCCGGCGCGGCCCTTCGACATCGCAGCCATAGCGACGTCGCCGACGATCCCGCCAGAGCTCGGCGCCATCGTCGGAGCTGGCTTCGCCCTTATGGCGGCTATCATGCTCGTACAGTTACCCGGCTCAATCGCCCACGCCGCGCGACGTCAGGCGGACATCCAGCGCCTCCGCTTGGAGGGTTCGTCATTCGCAGGGACATTGACTGCCGTGAACTTCACTAACCGCTGGCTCTTCAATTTCCCGATGTTCACGGTCGAGGTAAGCTATATCCTCAACGATGCTCCTATTATCGTCTCAGCGCACATGCGTACCAGCGCCGACCGCGTTCCCGTCGTTGGCTCGCGCATACTGGTGCTGACCGATGTTCGCGGAACCACCCATGTGGAGCTGGACTTATCCATTGGAGTGGTATTCGAGCCGGACGTAACGAAGTACGCCGCACCGGAATCTTGATTTTACGCCTCTGATGCAGCGTGAGTCCGGGTGGCCTTCCTCAACACTCCATTATTTTTGAACTCACTTGTGGTACGGCTCAGCTTAAGTTCTTGACACAATGTGCTTGTCCTCAGATTGAGACATGAACTTGGTTTCTTAAAACAAAAAAGCCGCTATGATAGCGACTTTGAATGGAACAATGTGCTTGTCCCGCCACACCATTCATTCTTTACTTTTTTCTACTACTCTTCTTTTTTCTGAAGAAATCGAACTTGATCACATAATCAAAAAGAGACGTAATTACAACAACTCCAAGTGGAAACAATGAATAAACCCAAAAAGGATTATTTGGAGCTTCACCAGTGGGGGCATCAGTTAAAAAAACATAAAGAACAACACAATAAATTATGGCCACTACAATACCTGTTATGTTTCTATTTTTCATAGCTGTTCTCCACCTCTTGTTCATAGAAATTCAAAGTATTGTATCTTCCACCCAAGAATATTATAACCCATATTTGGAATAATTCCCTCTATTTAATATTCTATAATATGAATTGTATAAATACTAGTATCTGTGAACCCAGGCCTCCGCCTCCACTCCGTATCTCATCAACCGCTGCATGACTTCTGCAGAGTTAATTTTATCGAAGACGGCCTTTTCGCGTAAACGTGCCAGAAGAATGGATGGGACCTTTTTCTATTCCATCAAAACGTTGTACCCATTTCCCGGATATTCATTGATTTCTGAATAAAAAATCCGATTTCAATGGAGATTACATTGCTTGAAGATTTTTGCTATGCTGAATGCAAACATTTAGATATGGGAGACGGAGCATTGATGCCTAAAATACTAATCGTGGACGATGAAGCAGATCTTCGAAAGTTGCTGACCGATTACTTTGAAATAAACGGATATTTTGTCATGACGGCCAAGGACAGCCGGGAGGCGCTGCGGAAAGTGGAACAACAACCCGATCTCGTTTTGCTAGATATCAACATGCCTGAGCAAAACGGCCTTCAATTGTGCGAGAAAATTCGTGACTTCATCTCTTGCCCGATCTTATTTTTAACGGCTCGAATCGAAGATGCAGATAAAATAGCCGGATTTCGGGCCGGAGGCGATGACTATATCCTGAAACCTTTCAGTATTCACGAACTGGGGGCCAGGGTCGAAGCTCATATGCGCAGGGAACAGCGAATCCAAAGCAAATCCTCGGTAAGGTTTAACGAAGACTTGGTCATTGACTATACAGCCCGGGAACTCTACTACCGGGAGAAGCGAATTTCTCTGGCCAAAAAAGAGTTCGACATTATCGAATTGCTGTCCACGCATCCCGGCATGGTTTTCGAAAAAGAACGCATGTACGAAACGATTTGGGGCATGGACAATCAAGGCGACAGCAGCGTGATCGCGGAGCATATCCGGCGTATTCGCTCCAAATTAAAGGAATACAGCTGCGATAACCGAATCGAAACAGTTTGGGGAGTCGGATACAAATGGCCAAGCTCATGAATAGGCTGCTGCTAAAGCGATTTACCTTATTGCAGTCTTTTATCCTGTTGTGCGTGGTCACGCTCATTGCTGTGCTGGTCGTCATAACCATAGAGTTCTCCTGGGCAGAGAACCTGCGGCTGCGTTTTGGAGAAACGGATTGGGTGCTGCCCTCCCTCGTCGCGGCTGTGCTTCTAACTGTGGCCACTGGAATTGTCACCATGGCAGTTCTATTTTACAGATGGAAACTAAAACGTCCGCTGGAGCTATTAAAGCAAGCATCCGAAAGCATTTCGGCCAACGATCTAAGCTTCAGAATCTCCTATGACAGCCGGGACGAGATGGGCGAGTTAATCGCGGTATTTGAAAACATGCGCTCACAGTTGGAGAAAAACGTAAAGACGCTCTGGCGTTCGGTTGAGGAGCGGAAGCAGCTCAATGCGATTTTTGCCCATGATCTGAGAACCCCCCTGTCGGTGTTGAAAGGAAACGCTGAGTTTCTCGCCACCTATCTGCCTGAGAAGAAGTTATCGGAAGAAAAGGTGTTGGACCTGATCCATACCATGAACCTTCACATCTTGCGTCTGGAGAGCTATGCCGAGGCCATGAACTCGATTCAGAGACTGGAGGATGTCCTGTTGAACTTCAAGTCGATGGATACGATCTCATTGACGACTTTACTGGATAGCAGCGGCGAACAAATAGCAAGGCAGTTCGGTATACGCTTCGTCTCTTCTTTGAAATATGATAATGCCTCAATACATGTGGATCCCTATCTTGTCATGCAGATTTTCGAAAATGTGGTCTCCAATGGGGTGAGATACGCATCCAGTCAAGTGAACGTTCGTTATGACCTTCAGGAAGGCACGATGAAAATTACCGTTTCAGACGACGGTCCTGGTTTCTCGGACGAAGCCCTGGTTAAGGCTGTACTCCCTTTTTACCGTGGCGAAGTGTGGGATTCGTCTGAACATCGCGGGTTGGGTCTTTACATTTGCAAGGCGTTTTGCGAAAAACATGAAGGAAGTCTCCAGGTCGCAAACGGACCTCACGGCGGCGGAAGCGTGACGGTAAGTATTGGGACCCAAGTTGATAAATAGTTGAAAATTATTTGATAGCATTTCCTTATCTTGAATTCAAGGAGTGTTATCATGTTAAAACTGAGAAATAGAATGTATATCACAATTAGCTGCTTATTGTTGTTATCTACCATGTGGGGAAACGTCGTATCCGCCAATGAAGCCAGAGACAGGACAGAAGTCTTGCAGGAGATCGACGAATATATGAATCGGAGCATGAAAGCCAATCACATTAAAGCTGCTTCACTGGCGATTGCAAATAACGATGAGGTCTTCTACGCAAAAGGCTACGGGACATTCGCAGATGGGCAAAGCGTTACGGAAGACACCCCTTTTCCTATTGCTTCGTTAAGTAAGTCCTTTACCGCATTGGCCGTTCTGCAGCTGGCGGACAAAGGCATGATTGATCTGGATGCGACTTACGCTTCCTATTTTCCAGAGCTTTCTCCTCAGGATCCCCGTGTTCTTGACATCACGATCCGTCATTTATTGAATCAGACCAGTGGTCTCAATGACAAAGTAAATCCCGATATGACGAGAAATCCGCAATTCCAATCGCTGAATGAGACGAACCGATTATTAAATAAGGTTCAACTTGCCCATAACCCAGGAACAGCCTACAGCTATCATAATCCCAATTACGTATTGCTGGCGAACCTCGTGGAGAGCGTCAGCGGTGAGTTCTTTTCGGATTACCTGAAAAAAAATATTTTTGAACCGTTAGGAATGAACCATACCTTTAGCGTCACCACGACGCAGCAAATCTATGAAAATAAAACAATTCCGCTAGGACATTACTTGAGTTTGGGACGTTCCATAGGTCAATCGGAACCGCTTTGGTTCATTGATGGCCCCGCCGGCATTGTTTCAACTGCGGAAGACATGTCCCTATGGATGCTTGCCCAATATCAAGGCAGCTTGCTTTCCCCTGCGTTGATGAAACAATATCATACAGCTGGAGCCATCGGTCCGTACGGTATAGGCTGGCTTGCAGACCAAGACGAGTCCGGCCGCCGAACGATCTCCCATAGCGGCATTTTCTGGACGTACAAGTCGGAAGAAATGGTTTATTTGGACGATCAGTTGGGTATCGCGGTGATGTTTAATTCCGGATTAAATGCTTTTGTGGATTACTCGGCTTTTATCGATGGAATCGCGAATATAATGAGGGGTGAGAAGCCCACAATCTCTTTTCTGAACGGCAAAAATATGGAAACAATAATAATTGCGCTGATCCTGGCTACCCTTATATGGGGCGTGCATGCCTATTTTCGCATCCGTAGAAGGAACAAACGCCTAACGATCAGCAAATTGATTCTAATTACTGTCGGAAGGTTGATCCCGATTCTAGTTCTCTTGTCCCTATCCCCTCTGGTGACGTTTATCGGCGGAGGACGTGTGCTGCCTTGGTTCGGCATCTGGACTACCCTGTCGTCTCCAATCATATGGCTTGTTGTATGGTCGTTAGTCAATTTCGTGCATTTGGCTTGCTATTATTACATCTATGTTAAGAACAAAAAGAACGGCTATGCATAGCCGTTTCAATTTCTCAAAAAAAACAAAAGTGCTACTCCTCAAAATGATGAGGAATAGCACTTTTTATATGCTTACCTTACTTCGGTTCTAATCACTTAATGTTAATGGAATGCCTCAAACATTTCAGCTTACTCTCGTACTGTCACATTTAATTTGGATGATTTGGTTTCTCCTGAAGGATTACGAAGTACAGCTTCATACTCATAGATTCCAGGTACCCTTCCAGAGATTGCAGTAACCGCAGACTGTGCACTCGGCGTATGAGCTTGCAGCGATTGGGTGTCGATCAAAACACCATTTTCGTAAAGTTCGTATACGGTTGCGTTCGTTCCCCACCACAGATTCATGGTGACATTAAAGTTACCGTCACCGTCCCAGTTGTCGTTCGACAGAACAGATTGCCCCGGGGAAGCATCCGTGACGACGACTGTCAGCGGAACACTCATAGTCGTACCCAGTGCATTGATCAATTCACCGGTATAAATATAGGTGCCATTTTTCTTTCCAGTAATATCAACTTTAACAGACTGAGCGGATGGGGATTGATCGACCAAAGCAATTTCCTTGATCAATTCACCATTCTCATACAGTTTGAACTGATTGCCGTTATTGCCCCACCACAAATTCATCGTGACAGTGTAGTCTCCGTCTTTGAGCCCTGTGTCGTAACCGTTATTGTCAGATAACACCGGAGTGCCAGGGGCCCCGTTTGCTAGTGGGGTTGCCTGCTTGAGCCATTCTTCCCACTTAAGCAGTACATTTGCCTGCTCATCCGTAAATACGGTTCCTCTAGCTGCTTGAACATCATTACCGTAGGCTGCAAGCAGTTGACGCGCCTTTGCTCCTTCATGATCGTTTGCTGCCTGGTTGGCTTGCTGTAAGGTGTTCGCAAGCTGATCAGCAAGAATACCGGCATTAGGATCTATCGATTCATCCGCAAAGGAATTGGTCAGATTGATCAGACTGTCGAACGTAGCAATAACCCCGAAACTATATTCTATCGTCTGTTCCCAACCAGCCAAATCGGAGACGGTTGCCGTAACCTGGTTCAGGCCGGGTTCCAGTGTATACGCCGGAGTGTCCAGGAGCACACCCGTCGGTTCTGCCACACCGGATACCGTATCGGAGGCTGTATAGCCAATTTCCACGTGCTGATCAATGGTGTACTCGGTTTGACCATGAATTTCAATGGTTGGAGGTACGAGATCAATGGATATGGACAAAGACTGTTCACTCTCTTTGTTACCGTCAACATCGACGCTCCAGTAGGTGATGGTATGTGTTCCTTCTTCAGTTAGGGTCAACTGCGTACCACTCACCGTTTCGCCACCATTGATTTGATAATAGGTCCCTTCGATTTCGGAATCTTCATCGGTTGCTGTGAAGGTTACTTGTACTGGAGTCGTATACCAGTCGTTCTGGGATTCTCCTTCCACAGTTGCCGTAGTATGCGGGGCTTCATGATCAGGTGACTCCCCTTCCAGCGTGACAAAATCAGATAGCGGCATATTCAAATCTTTCACAAGACGTGCCACGAGTTCGGCTACCTTGATTGCACCGTTCATCTGCAAATGCGTATTGTCCTCTGTTGTACCTACCCACATGAATATCGATTTGGTTCCTTCTGTGCCAAGCTCCTGGAAATGCTCCCAACTGGCCTGATTCAGATCAATGATGAGTGTTTCCGTTTCCTGCGCCGTTTCTTTCATCGCCTGCACGTATTCCGGGAAGCTCTTGTTCAGCACCTCTCCGGTAAAATCGCGACGGTTCACTGGCGTGACCAGAACCGGAATTGCACCTCTCTGCACAGCACCGTTAATGTATTCTTTCAAATATACTTTAAACTGCTCGGGTGTAAGATAACGCTCCGGACGTGACGGCGTAGAATCGTTATGAGACCACTGCATGAACAGATAATCGCCTTCATGAATGTCGAGCAAAATATCATTGAGATATCCGCCGACCAGGAAGGTTTTGCTGCTCAATCCTCCAACTGCCCGGTTATCAATGCTTACCTCATTCTGATCAAAATATCTCCCCAACGTTTCGCCCCAACCCGCTTGCGGACGATAATTCTCCGCGTAATTGGCCACGGTGGAATCACTAGCCAAATAAATTACAGGTTCATCGCTTGCGCTGTTATCTGGCAGGCGCTCCAGCTTCAGTGCATTGATCTTCGGTGCATTTCCGGTGAAGTCGAAATTAAAGACGCCATCGATCAGAGCAATGTCATACGTAATTTCTTTGAATTCTCCCTTGGCAATGGTTGTGAGCGGCAGCTTCGTCATCTGCTCTACAACGACATTCGCGCTGGTCGATTCTTGGGCATCCCCGATGGTCATCGTTACCCGGTAATTGGCCGGCTCCATTTCCACCAGGAAGGAGGTGCCGTTTACCCGTGTGAAATCCTCCTTGAGCGCATCCCCGGTTTCCCGGTTCTCATCTTTGGTTAGCGTAGTATCGGCAAAGCCATACCCATTGCCTTCAATGTACGCTCTTTTGGCATCTACCTTGGTGTATCCTTCGGCAGCGCCGCCTGAACCAAAATCAAATTTGTATTCGCTAATCTCTTCGCCCGGTTCACTTGTCAATGAATCTTTCGCCACAGTTAACATGTTAAACGCATGGTCAACTTGAGCTTGGGTGGCTTCCGTATTGAATATCGCTTCTGCAGCTGCCAAAGCACGGTTTACCACGGCCTTCGATGCTTCTGTATATTCCGACAGATCAAGTGCTTTGATCTCATCGTACAGAGCGATTAAGGCAGCTTGATCGCCACCCTCCGAAGGAAGCTCTGTGCCTTCAATTCGCACGTTGTCGATCTGCGTAGTCCAGTTCAGCGTGCCTCCGCCGCCTTTTCTCGTCCCCAGAAACCGAATGGCTCTGACGTTGTCCGCATATACACCGGAACTCAGCGGGATATCTGAAATCGTTTGTGTAACTGTCGGATCCGCCAGATTCGTCAATGTCAGATCCAGTGTTCTCTTGGCAAAATTAACGGTTGCATCCACATCGACCCACTGGTTCTTGGAAATCTCTGTAGCCGTTCCCCCTTCGGGGATGGCCGTATCGCCCGTACCGTAGTCCGGATTATATGCACCGACAAAATAATGAATTTTCGTGCTTCCGGTTTTCGTATACAGCGTGAAAAGGGCATTTTCGTTAGAATCCTGGACCGTGAGATGACCTTCTGACGGATAGGCACTCACATTACCGGATTGCCAGTCAAAGTTCACTTTCACCTGATCGCCGTTTACGGCATCGAACAGACGGAATACCTTGGCCCGATTGCCCGATCCTGACCCCGTAACGGACAGTACCTTATTTCCAGACTGTTCAACCACCGTACCCGTCATGGTTCCTGCAATACCTGCGGCATTAACCATCGCAAACTGGTAGTCGGCAGCATCGCCTTCAAAATTCTCCTCATATAGCTGGATTTCCGGCTCTGGTTCGGGTTCGGAAATATCCGGGTCGATGACCAGCGATGAAATGCTCAGCTCCATGTCTTTGACCGCACCAGCAACGAGTCCGGCAATTTTCTGCGCACCATAGCTGCTGAAATGGGTATTATCGTTGATCCCATTCGGGTATTTTGGATATTCACCCGGATTAGCATATAGGAATACTTTCTCCGTAGCTGTATTACCAATTTTATCGTAGTACGCAATACTTAACTCACTGAGATCAACTAGCGGCACGTCAAGCTCCTCTGCCACTTCTTTGGCAGCCTGCACGTATGCCGGGAAGCTGACGTTGAATTCCTGAGTTACCGTATTGAAATCTCTGCGTCCAACCGGAGTGAGCAATACCGGTGTAGCGCCGCGCTGTTTGGCACCGTTTACATAACGAGCCAAGTAAATCTTATAGTCCTCCGGTGATGCATACCGATCCGGTATACCTACACTCGCGTCGTTATGACCAAAGGAAATGAAGAAGAAGTCCCCCGGCTTAATTCGCTGCAAAATCGTATCCAGACGACCGTCTACCATAAACGATTTGCTGCTTCGGCCACCGATTGCATCATTCACGATGACTGCCCCATTCGAGAAATAACGTCCGAACTGCTGGCCCCATCCTTCTTGAGGAGCCTGCATTTCACTGTAAGATTGCATGGTTGAATCACCAGCCATATAGATCGTTGTTGCCGCACCGGCCACTTTCTCCGGATATTTCTCGATGAGAATGTCCTGGATGTCTATGGCTGTACCGGTGAATAAGAAATCGAGCTGTCCATCCACCAATGCAACATCATAGGAATACTCCAGCGGTGCTCCGGCTGCCACATTCGTTACGGCGAGCTTTTGCACAAATTCGGATTTGACCCCGACGTTTGAGTCATGCGTATCGTTGCCCAAACGTAGCGTAACCTTATAGTTGGCGTTTGGCAGGTCAACAGCAAATGTCGTACCTGTCGCAACCGAAACTTCATTTGCTCCTACGGTAACACCGGTTGTATCCTTGAAGCCGTATCCCGGATTTTGCGCGTAGAGCGTATCCTGTATATTCGTACTTCCCGACGCAGTCTCTGTTCCGAAATTAAAGCGATAGACCGGCTCGGGCATTTCTGCTTCGCGAGTCAGCGCCAAATCGGCTTTAGGGAATGCGATAGCTTCCGCTCCAAGATAAAAGCCGGTATGAGGCGGCTGGTTGTAGGCTACATTTTGCCAGGCTACGCCAAGTCGATACACAGGGTCCTGCATCAGCGTAGGGATGCGATAGTCTGTAGGAATGGTCGTTGTATAGAGACGATACTCTGAACTATCTTCGCTCCGCAGCAGAATTTCCTCTCTCCAGTCGCCCAGAATGTCCGCCTGAAGCGCCGGATTCCCTTTGGTATGGTTGTTCGTTAATGTGCCCGTCGCCCGGAAGATTTCATTTAGCTTTTTGTTTTCGTAATCCCATTTATAAATGAGAGGAATACCTTTGGCTGTACTGTTATCCCACTCATGGTCAAACAGCTCACGCTGAAGATCTCCGTCCCACCAGATGGCGAAATTGGCAGTTTCGGGCCCTTCGTCCACCGTGTAGATAGCCTCTCCGGCAGCCGAATAGGTATTGGTTACGGGAACGCTCTGCCCATTGGTAATGGTTGTGGCCCATGATTCGTATCCCGGATAGTTCGGATCAATATCCGCCGACATCCCGCGACCGGTGTCAAAACCTGTTTTCTCCCCCCAGAGAATTTCACCTGTTGCCGCATCGCGCATCTCCAGTCCGTATGCAGCATCTGAATGCTCATGCACGCTTACCATCTGATAGCCCTCTCGGTTTGGATCGAGCTGACCAGCGTGCATGGCATCGCCGTGGCCGTGGCCGGTGCTGTACAGCAAGCTGCCGTCATCGTCTATGGCTAGAGCGCCAAACATGATTTCGTCCTTTCCGTCATTGTCGACATCCAGCACACTTAGATTATGATTGCCCTGTCCTTCATACTGTTTTCCTGCTTCGTTTGTGTCGAAAGTCCAGCGCTTGACGAGTTCCCCACCAACATAATCATAAGCAACAAGCACTGTGCGGGTATAATAACCCCGGCTCATTATGACACTTGGCTTTGTGCCGTCCAGATAAGCAATCGCACCAAGGAAACGGTCTACACGGTTGCCATAGCCATCACCCCAATCGCTGACGTTTCCTCTTGGCGGATCATAATTCACCGTGGATACGGCTGCGCCAGTCTCACCGTCAAACAGCGTGAGATATTCAGGCCCTGACAGTATGTATCCGCTCTCGTTACGGTAATCTTTCGTGCCGTCGCCAATGACCGTGCCTTGGCCGTCCTTCGTACCGTCCGCCGTCTTGACCACAACTTCGGCCTTTCCGTTGCCATCAAGGTCATACACCATTAATTGCGTGTAGTGAGCTCCGGCACGGATGTTAACGCCCAGGTCAATCCTCCACAGCTTCGTACCGTCCATTTTGATGGCATCGATATAGACATTGCCGGTATAACCTGCCTGCGAATTGTCCTTGGAATTGCTCGGACTCCACAGAAAGACGATTTCATATTCGCCATCGCCGTCCAAGTCAGCTACAGATGCGTCACCTGCATAATACGTATAGGTTCCACCGTCTTTGGTCCGACCGTCGGCCGGTTTATCCAGCGGAATAGGCAGATAATCATTATGCCAGACCGAGACAACTTCCGGCAGCATTTGCTCCTTTCCTGCAACGATAGTGGATATTTGGTACTGCGAACTGTCGAAACCAGTGGTGTCCACATAGTTCGTCACGTCGCTTATGGGCGATGCGTTCACTTTGGTTCCGTTTTTATATATATTGAAAGAGATATCATCAGGATCATTATTTAAATACCTCCAGCTTAAAAAAACACCGTTGTCTACAAGAACCGCAACCAGACCCCGGTTAAGATATTCTCCTTGGCGACCCGGTAGGCTACTGCTACTTGGTGACTCTGCACGCACAGGCGCCGGGGGTATGACCAGTGAGATAACCATAAGGAGCGCTAATAAAGATACAAATATCGATTTCTGGATGGAAACAGTTCTTCGGTTCATCGGATTAAGTCCTCCTTATCGAAAAAATCATTTTAGAATCACAAGTTCGATCTGCTCTTCTGGTTGTCAAATGAACACAAACTGCAGTCACCCCCTTTTTTTATGTTACCGCTTACATTTATCTTACAGCTCTAAAAAAAGACAGACAATCTAAAAAATGTGACGTATTATATAATATAATTGACTTTTTTAGGCAGGGGATGAAAGTATGGTTCATACGGTCTCTTATGCTTTTCGTAATGACGATACATCAATCATGACACTTGACTCTATTGGATGGCAGATCGTCTCAAGCGAGGAATATCGTTGTCCAAGTGACAATAGACCGGACCCGGGGCATGTTGTTTTTCAATACACGCTTAATGGTCAGGGTTATCTGGATATTGAAAATCAAACGATTCCTTTACCGAAGGGACATGCACTACTTGTTAAAATCTCCGGAGAACATTGCTATTACTATAAGCAAGAGAACAACGAACCATGGGAATTTATATGGATAAACATTCGAGGGGATGAAGCCAACCGAATTTGGGATATGATCCATGATAATGAGGGACATGTCATTCGACGAAACGCGGACTCTCCTTTGATTCAAGAGTTATGGCAAATTATCCATTTAATTCATCAAGAGAAAGTTACGGACAAGTATCGCTTGTCCGAGCAAATCTATCGGTGGTTGCTTATCCTAGTGCAGACGAGTCGGGATGCAGAGAAGGATATCGGTGCGCTTTCAATAACAACGATCGAGAAATGTAAAAAATTCATCCGAGAGAATTATGCAGCTCCATTAACGCTGGATCTGCTGGCCAGCCACTGCGATATCAATAAACACTACTTGTGCAGGTTATTTCAGAAATCCGAGAAAACATCACCGCTAGCCTATCTCAAAGACAGACGTATTGAGGTTGCAATCCGACTACTCCGTACAACGGAACTCCCGATTTCCCAAATTGGTCAACAATGCGGCTTTGAGAGTCCCAGCTATTTCGGCAAAGTTTTTCGGCAATATATGTCCATGTCGCCTAAAGAGTATCGCATGAATAAGTTAGAGTTTCCTTACGAGGCCATTTATTATGAATAGCCAAATTCGCTATTTGCGAGGAATCTTTCAAGCTCTTCAAGTTTAATCTTCGGCTTCGTTCATATATAAAAAAAGCCGCTAAATAGCGACTTTAAGTGGAACAATGTCTTTTGTATCTCGACATTAAAGGTTCAATTTTACACATATTTATCACCCGACTTTTGCAGCTTTATTTTCTCTTCATCTGAGTTGCTCATAAGGAACATTTCGATTTTCTGAGATGTAAGAGAAATCACGGATTAAATTACTTCTTTGTCACGTTCTTCATGATGCGGGCAATCCATTGAGATACCGATTGGTTCTCCACGCTGCATGTAACGGTAAGTTTAAGGCCATGTTCGTATCACACGAATTCAATTAACTTCCTATCTATTTCAGCGATATCACCAATCTCTGATGTACCGTCCCAAAGGATAATTGAAGAAGCTTCATCATTTTCAACAAAATCATCAAGTTGGTACAGTTCACCCACAAACAGAGCTCCATACTCCGTCCGTTCAGGTCCATGAAAACTTGGCTGAAGTCTAAACTTCATTAAACCTTTGAATTCAACCGTATCAATATTTTGATTGGTTTCCTCAAATAATTCTCTAATTACACATTGTTGAGCATTCTCTCCAGCTTCAATAATACCTCCCGGCAGTTCCCAATTCTTTCTCCACTTATTATGCATGAAGAGATACTTTCCTTGGTACTTCGCCACGATTAGAGCATGTGTTAGTGGTGCATCCAGTGTAATTGTTGTGACCTTATCATACTCGATATTAATAAATTCCAAAAAAATATTACCTCTTGAATCTGTCACGATTGCCATTTTTACTCCTCCATTTCTTTTGTAACAAAAAATAAAAAAACGCGCTAGACCTAAGTCCTGCGCGTTGCATATCGCAGGATGGTAAGCGCGAATAGCGTTAACCCATCCCAAATTATTAAAGGAATGGATTAACGCTTTCCATGATGATGAGATCGTTTTAATTCTAAAATTAACATCGTCTATTCTCCTAATCATCAATGTATGGAAATAATACCCACTATAATGCACTAGAGTCAAGTATATAATTTTGCTTCATTTACTATAACGTACCCGCCTGATAGCTTATTGAGGATTATCCCGTTAGCGTAACAGGCATTAACTTTTAATATCTTTATTAGGCTTTATGTTTTGTCTGTATCGAATTATGGCAAGAGGTAGATTAACTATTCCACAGATAAAAGAAGAGACAATAGATATCCATTGAGGTATTGTAGGATAATTCGGTTTCCCGTCCCCTACAGGTCCTATTTTGGGTTGGTGGCTATCCCAAAAACCATATAAGAGACCGACAGCAGGTGTCAATATACAAATTACACTTGCAACGATATGTAACACATACTTGTTCAATCTAGCCCCTCCATTGAATGTATTCATGTCTAGAATCCTGTTTAAATTATACGTTAACTAAAAGTTGAAAGTTACAATAACCTGCCCTTTAATTGAATGAAAGCAGCCAATCACCGTTAGCTCGGGACACGAACTTGTACCGATAAAATAAAAAAAAGCCGCTAAAATAGCGACTTTCAATGGAATAATGTTCTTGTAATCATTTCAATCAGAGACCTGTAATTAAAGCAACTTAATCAGCTCTTCCAGCTCATCAACCAAACCTTTTGCAAGTTCAAAATTAGTATCTTTTAAAGCCAATTCTATTTTAATTTCAACAGACTTTTTCTTTTGTTCAGTTTCTAGATAGTCTTCATTAAAATGACTCGCATAAATCATCTGTCTAAATTCTAGTATACTCATTTTACTAATCGTCTTGTCCTCAATAATTAAAACATAATCCATACCATTAACAACAGAATAGAAATCATGAGAAATCATGAGAATCGCACCTTTGTAGTCCTCAATAGCTTTCTCCAATGCGATTTGTGTATAGATATCTAAATGGCTTGTCGGTTCATCAAGAAGCAATACATTTGCTTGACTGGCAGAAACTTTAGCCAATTGAAGCATGTTTTTTTCTCCGCCAGATAAAGACTCTATCTTTTGATCAAGAATTTCTCCTTCAAAGCCATATTTTGAAATAAATGATCTAATCTCATCATAAGTTTCAAACCCAGCCTCGATGAATTCATCTAATATTGTATTGGAATCCTTTAGCATCTCGCCTTGAACCTGAGATAAATACGCCACGTTAACAACATCAGCATTTATTTCAATGGAATCCTGATTATTTTTAAAGATTTCTCGGAGTAAAGTCGTTTTCCCGGTACCGTTTGGACCGATCAGGGCTACTTTATCTGTCGATTTGATCTCGAAATTCACATTTTCCAAAAGCAACTCGTCAAAGGAAACGCTATAATTATTGACGTTTATAACAGTAGTGTCTTCAAGTTCTTTATCAATACCAAAACTGATATTCGGCTGCTTGATATCGACAAATGGCTCTTTTATTCGACGCGCTTCCAATCTCTCTTGAAACTTGACTCTGGCTTTTAACGCTCTGCCTCTGGAGGCTTCCGAATTATACGTGGCGATCTCTCTAAGATTGTCGATGATCTGATCGTATCTCTCAATTTCTTCAGCTTCAGCAACCGCGATTTCTTGCAGCTCGATCTTAGTCTGAAGCAGTGAGAAGTTATAATCGATATATCGCCCGTCAAACTCTTGGATCTCTGTGTTTTCAAGGTGTATAATTTTGTTGAAACAATGATTCAATAGATATCGGTTGTGCGTAACAACTAGCAGCATTCCCTTATGGGAATTAATAAGCTTTTTAAGTGCATTTAGGTTTTCAAAGTCTAAAAATACATCGGGTTCGTCCATAATCATTAAGTCTGGACGATTAAGCATTTCCTTCATCACTTGAATAAGTTTGAATTCCCCGCCGCTTAATTCGGATACATTAAGATCTTTTAGCTTCATGAGGTTGGCCAGGTTTAGCTGCTTATTAATAGTGTTTTCGAAATTATCCCCATCCATCGCCTCAAAAGCATCCAACGCCAATTGAACCTTTTCTAGCAGCGAATCCATATCCGACGTGGTGGCCATCTCCGCATAAAGGGCTGAGATTTCATCTTGTATCTTGATGAATTCTTCTCCGATATATTCAAAAACGGTCATTTCTTTCGTTTTATCTACTTGCGAGAACTGACTCACATACCCGATTCTGCAATCCGGGTCTATCTCTAACTTGCCCTCGAACAAATATCTTTCAGGATCCATGAGTATATCGATCAGTGTACTTTTCCCACTGCCACTTGTTCCGATAAAAGCGCAATGTTGTGCCTCTTCAAACGTAAATGAAATGTTGTTATATAGTTCTTTTTGTGGAAACGAGAAGGATAAGTTATCAACTTTTATCATAGTGTTACCTTTCTTTATAACTAAAATGGTGAGTATTTTGTAATGTATTGTCGAACACAGACTTTTAGAGTAACACTGATTACCACCAAGTACAATCCATTGTTTCTCTTATCCTCACTACGAAATTCTAATACTTTCTATAGAATGGTGGCTTGTTGAACGATTTTCAGAATCAATCAGTACAAGTTCTTGTCCCTCGCCACTAATTTCCAAGCAAAAAAAGCCCTCATTTAGGGCATTTTTTTGAGTCACGCTTTTCAACATATACCTCTACAATTTTATAATACAGTGGATGTACCACCATCTATGTTCACGGCAGTTCCTGTTACATAGGAGGCTGCACCCGACACAAGAAAAGCAATCACTTTTGCCGCCTCTTCTGTTTGACCTATTCTCTTGAGTGGGATACCGTGAATGGGGTTGGAAGAGAATTCCTCCCAACTCTGCTCTGGTGCTGAAGCCTTCCACATCCGCTCAATCTGATCGCTACGGATTAGACCGATGCACACGGCGTTAACACGAATATTGTCCTTGGCGAGGTCTTTGCTCATGGCCTTCGTTAGTGCAAGTCCTGCCGCCCGACTGACTGATGTTGGCAAAGACGATGCAGATGGTGTCTTCCCTACAATCGCCGTCACATTAAGGATGGAACCGCCACCTCTTTGACGCATATGAGAAACTGCTGCCTTAGAACTGTGGACTGCTCCTAACAATTTCAAATCCAGATCTGAATACCAGCTTTCGCTGCTAACCCCTTCAAACGGATTAGCCGCAGCCGCTCCAGCATTGTTAATCAAAATATCCAATCCACCGAAATGCTGTACAGTCTGCTCCACCACACCTCGCACCTCTGCTTCTACTGAAATATCAGCAGAGATAACTAGTGCATCTGTCCCTGTAGTTTGCTTAATACGTTTCGCCGCAGCTTGAAGCGCCTCGTCGTTGCGTGCGACGATTGCCACCTTTGCACCTTCCGATGCTAGAACAATTGCTGTCTCTAGCCCGATCCCTTTGCTGCCGCCTGTAATTAGTGCTATTTTATCCTTTAACCCTAAATCCATTTGTATTTCCTCCCTTATTGTCTCCAATAATTGAACTAAACTGGTTATATTCAACTATCGTTCCCGTTAGTTAAATGCCTCAATAGAATTAAATGCAAACATAATTTCTGCTTCACAAACCAATTCATTGTTTACCATTGCGATACCTGTTCCTTTAACAATCTGTCCCTTGGTTCGGGTCACTTTGAATTCAAGATGGAGTTGATCCCCTGGTTTTACTTGCTTTTTTGAACCGACAATTATCAATACCAGTCAGTAAACCCATCTTATGGTTATCGCTCTCTACGTTGGACATAACGGTACCACCCACCTGTGCCAGTGCTTCTACAATCAAGACTCCAGGCATGACAGGATAATCGGGAAAGTGCCCAAGGAAATAAGGTTCATTGAAAGTCAAATTTTTGATTCCAACGGCTTTCTTCCCCTCAACAATTTCTAAGATTTTATCGACCAAAAGAAAGGGATATCTATGGGGAACAAGCTCTTTAATTTGATTAATATCAAGCATGGATTTCCTCCTCTATTATTGGCTTATAACCATTCTAATGTCATTTGGAGAAATCATACATTATTATACTATCCTGCCCATTAGCTTAAAGAAACAGATATCGTGTTACAATTAGATGGACTTATCTTGCCAAACGAAGGGATAGTTCCAAAATTGCCACTTTTTCAAAGTTGAACCGTTTCTTGTCCATCGACATTATCTCGACCTTAAAATAAATTACACCATTACTCCATTAATAACTACAACGCCTTCCACGACTGCAGTTCATTTATTGTGCTTGTTGCTCAACTGCATAATACCTTTCATATTCTTTAGTCAGCGTGTAGCGCTCGACACCTTTGGAGGCATTCATCGCTTCCGTAGCGTGCTGGATAGCCAATTCGCGAGGACCCGCTTGGCGTTCTATTTCAGCAAGAAGCGCAGATCGCATCCATTGTCTTCTAATCGATTTCAGGTGCTCCCTTGCTTGCTCACTCTTCTCTTCCTCCAAAAGCAAAAACGTCTCGTAATATGTACGGAAATCTGATCTGCGCATCTGGAGTACCGCTTGCCGAACGGCAGTCAAGTCCTTTCGATAAGCACCGAAAGCAGCCTGATATATCGCTTGCCTCGATTTTTTCGTCGTCTGTTTTATGAGTTTCTCCATCGTGATATCGACTTCATCATCAAGTCTGTTGGCAGTCACATAATAAATATAAATATAGGGCGTATGATGATTTTTACGTAAAAAAACTTCCACACGGTCCATCCGGGTTTCCCAAGCCATTGGGTACAAAATGTGAATCGTAATCGCAATAAGTGTGGCGACCATCACCGTTCCTACTATAAGAAAAACAGGTTGTTCATTCCACAACATCACCAGCACAAATACAAATACAACGGAATAAAACGCAACATTCCACCTACTCATTCTCATCTATCATTCCCTTCAGCATCTAAATCATGAAGTATCTATTATATCAGAATTATAACTATTCCTTGTATAAATTTAGGGAATAAATATTGATATCACCAATAAAATATAATTTCAACTGATATGGTGAAAACGACACTTCTCTAATAGAAAGTGTAAGAATACCTCTCTGTCTCTGCACCCGAGACCGTCTATCTAATTTTTCGTTTTCATCATAATTTTACTCGCTCTAATATTTAATTGCTTCCAAGTTGCCTCGTTTGTTGCGTTGCTTCTGAAGTAAAGATTCTAGTTTTCTCGTTAAATACCACATCATACGTTGGATTAATTCACTTTAATTGTTTCAAATATTGCTCCATTACTTGTAACCACACTCTTAATTGACTCAAATCTTCTACTGAATGAGAGCCATATGGAAACAATTCAAATTGATATAGCTCTGGACTTCCAAATACATAACTAAAATTAACTTCAATCTGGTCTTTGGTAAAATTTAAACATTCATAGTAACTCGTAATTTCTACTTCACTATATTCATCTGGACAGATGTAGTCGATTGCCTGAATGATGTGGTCATAATTATAATCCTCGGCTTTCAATTCAAATATGACCCTATCTTCATGTGAAAACTCACGAAACATGATTGCCACCTACCCCAATCATTTTTTTGGTGAACGTTGCTACCTTAATGTAACTAAATGATTATCGTAAACGACTGTCCGAAACACCTCGACGGCCAGACCACCGCCTCCGTAGAAATCGCCGATTCATAACAATGAATATTGCTTACGTATTTTAACATCGTATGATAAAATCGTATTGGTTTAATGTTTTTATTTCACATATTTGGAGGCGTGTTATATCATGCGGCAAAACAATTCTGTAAGGGTACAACATTTAGGGGAAGACGCATAATTGACCCTATAAACTGCGACTCCCCTTTATCTTAAGGGGTTATATGCAAGTGTTACATCAAAATGAAGTTCATGCGTCACGATTCATCCTTTGGCTGAGCATTTTAACGTTTTTCAGCGTTATGAACGAAACCATGTTTAACGTATCATTGCCGGATATTGCCGCTTATTTTGATATTGCACCATCTGCGGCCAATTGGACCAATACCTGCTTCTCCCTATCCTTTGCCATTGGCATCGCTGTGTACGGCAAGATATCGGAACATACAGGCATGAAAAAGCTGCTATTATTGGGTATGCTGATCTACGGTTTCGGTTCGATTGCTGGCCTACTATGTCATACCTGGTATCCGGGTGTGCTGATCGCGCGTTTTTTTCAGGGAGCTGGGGCTTCGGCAGTTCCATCACTTATTATGGTAATCATCGTCAAGATTGTCGAACCGGGAAAACAGGGCAAGGCGTTTGGCCTGATTGGCTCTGTGGTTGCATTTGGGGAGGGAATCGGCCCTGTTATCGGAGGTGCGATTTCCGACTATATTCATTGGTCCTTGTTATTCGCACTACCGTTGCTGTCGTTGCTAACCCTTCCTTTTGTACTACGGACACTGCCTGACGAGACTTCGGAAAAAAAATCATTCGATATTACCGGGGCCATTCTGCTATCCGTCGGTATTCTCTTGTTTGCGCTATTCACGACGCTTTACCATTGGCTTTACCTGTCTGCAAGTCTGTTTCTGTTCGGGCTTCTCGCTCTTCACATCCGCCGGCAACAGGCACCGTTCCTAGAACCATTCCTATTTCGGAAGAAAAGATATATTACCGGTGTGCTCACCGGCGCCTTGCTGCTCGGCACGATCGCCGGTTTCTTTTCCATGGTGCCTTATCTGATGAGAGCGGTATATCATATGCCGACCAGCCTCATCGGAAGCGCGATTCTGTTCCCGGGCACATTGAGTGTCATCTTGTTCGGGATCCTCGGTGGGACACTGGCTGACCGTCGGGGCCATATCGCCGTTATGTTGTCCGGACTTGGCATGATTTTCGCCGGTTTTCTGATCGTACTCTTCTACACAGACCGAGCGCCTTGGCTTATTACAGGTTCGATGATCCTGACTTTTGGCGGTCTTTCGTTTGTAAAAACGGTCATTTCGGCAAGTGTCGCTAAGACACTGGAGCCGGATGAAGCGGGTTCCGGAATGGGCATGCTTAACTTCGCCTGTTTCCTTGCTGAAGGTATTGGCATTGCCGGTGTCGGCGGACTGCTGACGAAGCCGTGGCTAAACTCCCCCATAAACACGACCGTAACCAGTCATGCAGGCGCGATTTACAGCAATATGATGCTGATATTCATTGCGCTCATGACGTTTGGCGGCCTCCTGTTCACCCTGTCGTACAAGCGCAATCGTCAATGATTTACTGCTCTAGGGATTTTCCGGAGCTTTATTAATTAGAACGTGAAGCCTCCAAATCCATTTCAATAATGGTTCTGGAGGCTTCTTCACGCTTATTGTGCTGCCCATCATCCTATATGTATATATAAATCTAGAATTAGTCTTCATTTCCCTCTTCAATTTTACGATAAATAGTATGGGGTTATACGAATAACCCATATTATTTTACTACTTCCAAGGGGGAACAGAACGTGAGACAGACTCGCAAGAAAAAAATGGATTTAAGGTTCAAACTGTATTTGATCATTCTGGTTCCGCTACTGGCCATGGGCGGTCTAATCATGTGGACCACCATCGACTCTAGTGAAAATGCATCATTAATGACCATACAGCATAACAATCAGCAGCTGGCAGTGAATACTGCCTCTCAACTAGGCCAGGAATCGGAATTAATCAAGACATTATCCTCTACTGCTTCGGAGGAGAGCAACGAATACAAAAGTCTTAGAGACGAACTCGTTAAAGTTAGGCTTCAATCGGGAGCCTTATATGTTTATATGTATAACAAAACTTCAGACGGGTGGATCTACACCGTCGATGGAGCGGATTGGGACGATAAGGAATACAGCCCGTACGGAACTGCAATGGAATTTAACCCCCAGATTCAGGAACGCTTGTTAAGCGGTGAAGTCGTCACAACGGGCATTGTAGATGATCCAACCTGGGGACAGCTATTGTCCTCCTTTACACCAATCAAGGATTCGCAAGGTACTGTTATTGGCTATCTGGGCATTGATATTTCTGCTGAAGCAGTGAATCAAGTCTCCGCGACATCCTTGAATAATGCTTATCGGACCATTATCCCGATTTTTGTGGTTGTACTCGTTCTTTCTTTGGTTATGATGCTATTCGTAGTAAAGGGCATTCTCGGACAAGTGCGCGATATTAAGTCAAGCCTTGAACAGGTTGCTGATGGGAATCTCAAAGTCGTGTCCAAACATATGACAAACGATCAGCTCGGTGACATCAGTGATTTGATAAATGTCATGGTTGCCCAATTGACGAACATTCTGATTGGAATACAGCAAGGATCCAATACCTTGCAGCAGTCCTCGAAAAATATTGCGGAAACGGCTCAAACGAACCTGCGTCAGACCGAAGAACTTTCCAGAGCGATCGAAGAAATTGCCATAGGATCTACGAAACAGGCCGAAGAGACAGAACAATCCGTCCAGCACTCAGAGAGTCTCGGCAAAATAATGGATGAAGTAGGTTCATATGTGCAACAGTTTACCCATACTTCAGAGCAGTTATCTGCCGTGCAAATACAAGTTACACATGAACATGAGGTTCTGCTTGAAAAGAGCCGAGAGAATGCGAAGCGCGTCGAGCATCAGCAGGAAATTTCCAGTTCACTGACGACTCAATCGGAACTCGCTTCCTCCATTAGCGGACAAATACACAACATTTTAAAACAAACTCAAATTCTATCGCTGAATGCTTCAATCGAGGCAGCCCGCGCTGGCGAAGCGGGAAGAGGCTTTGCCGTCGTTGCTGGTGAAATGGGACAGCTCGCTCAGCAATCCGAACGTTCGATCCAGGAGATTGATGAGATCCTGAGTTCATTTGTTCAAGAGATACATCGTATGGGCAGTCATTTTAATGCGAATATGGTGGCGGTCAAGGAACAGGAAGAACAGATCGCTGATTGCCTCCAGACGTTCAGACAGGTTAGCCGCTTATCGAACGAAGTGCATGAGCTGGCTCAACGTTTGGAAAGCCGTACGGTGGATATGCACTCTATTCGTCAGGAAGTGGAGCAGCACTTGAGCTATATTGCTTCCGCAACCGAGGAAACTTCAGCCATGGCCGAAGAAGTCACGGCAAGTGCTGAGGAGCAGCAGCGGTCGGCGAACGAATTGTCGAACATCTCCGGGCAGCTCGCCAGCCTTGCAGGGAACCTCAAATCATATTCTGATCAATTTCAGATCGAACTCCGTAAATCAGATTCATAATAATGAAGCTCCCCGCTCCTGCTGACTCAGACGGCGGGGTTTTGCTTTATCTAATTACCTTGAGGCATCCTCAAACACTCATATGGTTATGATCAATCCCAAAAATTCTGGTGGCTCAGGAATGATTGCAGTTTTATTAAGAAGGTCTCTTCAAAAGCCAAATAGTCGCGTTATGGGATAGGTATCGCAAAACTTTTGGTCTTAGAAGAAGAGCTAGTTGTACGTAAATGCATTTCACAATCGGTAGCCTGTTCCGTAATTTATAATAGTGAGGTTGCGAACTTCACCTCCGGAAAGCGGCTATCCGGTCCTTTTATTAAGTCCCCACCTTGATTTTTCAGATACATATCGAAGAAATCCAGCATATAAGCATTGATAACGGAGTTCGCTCTTTCTGGCGCAATCTTTCCTGTAATGCCCAGCAATTTGAAAACCGGAGAAATGAACTGTACGTCGGTAAAATTCAAATGCTCTGTATTTTCGATATAGAGGATTTGTCCTCCTTCGTCGACCGTTTCGCGCATCCGTTCAAGCTCCAACTTTTTATCTTCCGTTACTTGATCCATCCACTCTCTTGTTGATCCCATACGGTTAAGCTCTGCATCTGTGTAGACCCGATTATTGATCACCCTGTTTAATTCTTCGAAATAGCTTTCAGAGTTGATGAACAAAAACGGCTTTCTCAGATCCTCTCTGTCACGCAGTCGATAGAGCCCTCCATCCAAGTCTATTCCGACCGTGATTCGTGGATCGAAAGAAGCGTCGTAGGCCGTCGCTCCGCCGATAGAATGACCGAACACCCCGACATGACCGAGATCAATCCTCCCTTTTAAAGGACTTGAAATCTGTCCCGATTGGATGAGCTCGAATTGGTCCAGCGTAAACGCCACATCGCTGGTTAACACTTTTCCCAACTTGTCGCGAGTTTCTCTTCCCGTTCGGTAATCATCATCGGAAGAGAATAAGTCGTTGGTTGTGCTGGTCGTGATTCGACCATCCGGAAACTCGGTTGCAAATGTATTGTAGGTATGATCAATCACTGCCACGATATATCCGTGGCTCGCGAGATTCTCAGCTTGCGACGTATGGAGGAACCTGGACGAGCCAAAGCCGGGATTCGCAAGGATCAGCGGATATGAAGTCTGAGCAGAAGAGACTTCGGCCCCTGAATAAGAATGACTGGAAACGTACTTCAAGTGCTGAAGAGTAAACTCAGGAAGGCCATAGTTCGCGGCCATATAACGTAAAATTGGAGTATCGGGAATAAAGGGAGCGTACTTGTCGGCGCTAACTTTAACCGGATACCATACCTGAACCATCAACTCTCTCTTACCATCTCTGGCTTTGTCGAAATTCTCTTCCCTATTTGTATCCACGAGATGAAAAGTTTGCGTCCCTACCTTAAATTCGCCTGTCGGTTCAGGTAGATTAAATACTACTGGAAAAGCATACATAAGACCCGCTGTTACGACCAGCATTATTGCTATAGCGGTATAAGCTGAACCCAACAAGAATCGTGGGATTTTTTTGGGGCCGTTTTTTCTAAAATAGCTATAACCTGAAGTGGCTAAAAAAATGATTGTTATGCAATATGGGAAAAATAGCTGAACTCTGTATCCTTCCACGGTCCAATGAATGATCAGTAAAAGTGTGGTGATCCCGCTTGCAATGAATACCGTACGCCGTCTTTTTTTTAATAAGAATGTTAATGCAAACAAGCCGATGTTTGACAATAAAAGCAACAGTTCAAACAGCCTCATCTCGATTCTCCTTTTAGAAAATTTCTGTTTTTGTTTGTTCCAATATTATCCTGGTAGGTTGACCTAAGCCATCGATTCAACTTACATCTACCTTACAAATTTGTAATTCTACCTTGTAACTGTGCTCATCTTTGGATAGGAACTTAGTTTCTTAAATCAAAAAAGCCGCTATAATTAGCGGCTTTGAATGTAATAATGCTCTTGTCCTGCGACAAGCATACACAGGATAGTGCATGCCTTTTTCTCTTCAGTGTACTTATACACAATTCGGAAATTATCCAACAAACAATCCATCCCATTAAAATGTATGAATTATTGCTACATAATCGCTTTTACGAGCCTTAATAGTGGAGGAGAAATATCAAATCTATCCGACATATTGAAGAATTAACTGGTATATTGCTACGGAAAGTCCTAAAATACTCGCTTTCATTTTAGATGGATGATATCTTTCTCTGCGAAACAAGTACAGAAAGATCACTATAAATCCTAAGGGAATCCACAGCTGAAAGACACCTTCTGTTGTATAGCGAGAAAAAATTGGAATAATGGAAGTACTGATCAAAAAGTAAAAGAAAACTGTAAAACGTCTTGTTTCTAATTGCTTGCTCCACCTTACTAAAAAGAAAAAAATAATGATTCCGATAATTGTAATGTATAAAGGGGGGAGAAGAATAGAAACGTCCCCAAATTTGAATTCCATTTTACATTGCCCTCCTCTTTTTAATCATCACCACTTTTTGTTCCGGATTGGGGAAGCATGTACATTATATGTTATAATTGAAAGGTTGATTTTACCAAAAGTAAGGAGGAATGTAAATAAACATTGTAGTGTTAATAGTTTTCGCTTAAGATTTTAGCTGTATTATGGAACTATTTCAAACAGGTGGTTCCATGCAAAGAACCAGTAGATATTTAGAGGTACTTAATAGATCGCGGAGCAAATATCCATGTCACTGATTTAAGAGGTACATCTCCCATTGATGTGGCGACAAGCTATAAACCAGACAAGATCATCCAATTTTCAGAAGAATATCAGCCATTACATCGTGACTAGGAGGACCTCATATCATGAAAAGAATCACCAAACTTACACTTTTAATCACTACTCTAACAGCGTTCCTTACTATTTCCTTAGCCCCTATCCCCACTCTCGCTTCTGATTACAAGCAACTTCCAAAGCCAGAGTGGACCTATGACGTACCTACCGATACGACAACCCAAATACATAGTAAGAACTATTATTTCACAGGAAATATCGTCTACCCTATCGTGTCAGAACAGACTAACTCTCAAACTGCATATACATTCTTGTATCAGTCAGATCGCTCTACCGGCAAAACTAAATCCGTACACTCCTTATTAGCGATAGACGACAAAACTGGAAAACAGAAGTGGATTCATAAATCGCCTATGCCCTACAATTCGTTTGAAATAGATCAGAGCGGTAACGTCTACTACTTCGATGAGGTAAATTCCGGTAACAAGAAGGTATACCAGTTGATCTCTCTGGATTCAAATAACAAGCCACGCTGGGTCAAAACATTCAAAGAGCACTTTCAATTCAATGTCCTAGAAGATGGGCGCATAGCCGTGGTTACTTTCACAAAAGACACCAGTGTGATTACTCTTTATACAAAGGAAGGCAAGACGCTTATCAAAAGGGAGTTTCCTGGCCACGTACGACATATTCAGGGGAACTACGTCGGATTGTTAAATTCTGATGCTCCGAGAAACACGACGACAATTGATATTTACTCCATTCCTACAGGAAAGAAGATTATTTCCGCTGTCCAACCGCAGGATCACGTCAATATTGTGCATGCTGACTTTGAAGTTCTAAGTGGCGGAACTGTGATTGTTCCCATTTACGATGCAAAGATGGAAGTGGAAACCTTGCACGGCTACAAGCCTAACGGGGAACAAAAATGGATCAGATCATTGCCTAAGCCAGCACAGAATGCCGTTTTCGGTACAACGTATGCGCATAATATGTACGATTCTTTTTACGTATCCTTAGGAAATAACTTTCTGATTCAAGAGAAAAATAAGCTTAGTCTGTACAATACTAACAATCAATTGATTGCGACCAAGACGTTTACTGATTTACCTGCACAAGGACTGTTACAACGACTAAATGATCAGAGCATTGTCTTCGGAGCCGTCGACAAAACACAAGCTTGGTATGATTCATCTAAACCGGAGCCTAAGAAAGCCGCCTACTATATTCTGGACTCTAATACACTAAAAATAAAAAACTCTTTTGTAATCGATGACGCACTTTTTCACCAAGCCGATGTTCGTTTTCACGATGCAAATACATTCTATATCCACATGAGTGAAACCATTGCCAAATACGTTCTAGAGTAGCATATGCAGGCTGGAGTATTCCCCCATTTTAACGATGTATGCCTAGCCCCTTCTCATGAGGGAAGTCATACGTCGTTTCTTATTTATCAAATGAGCAGCCTGCAGAACTGCAGACTGCTCATTAATTTTATTGAGATATCGTTTCCTGTTAGCTTACTGAAAGAACCTTATTTTTCTCTTGTAGGGCCCACGTAATTTCAGATTCATTTCCTACTAGAGTTATCATTCGCCTGCCAGATCTTAAATGTTTTCCTTTATCCAAGAACGCAACTTATCAGCATAGAAAGCGCGTTCATCTGGATCGGATGGAGAACCCTTTGACAGATAAAGTTGATCATTCATATATCTAGGGTAAACATGGAGATGATAATGCCACACGTCTTGATTACCAGCGGGCTCATTATGTTGCCGCGTAGAAATCCCTTCACAACCATATGTACTTTTCATTGCAAATGCTGTAAGCTGAGCAGCGCGGTGAATTTCACCAGCGTAATCCGCTGGAAGGTCAAAGATGTTCTCGAAATGTTGATTAGGAACGACAAGAACATGTCCTTTATTGTTTGGCCACCATTTGCTCGCTATAAATGCCGTTACCTTTTCATTCTGATAGATGATATCCCTTTCTTTTGTTCCCTGATTAGGTCGCTCGATACCCCAAACACAACAAAATGGACATTCGTATCCTTCGGGCTTATGTGAAATTGATGTTGTCATCTTTCTCATTCCACTCCTTTCATATTTTTCCAACCAGCCATTATACGCAGGCAACTTCTGTTCGTTGCGTTATCCTCAACATTGATAATCAATCTAGACTCGTTTTTATTCCGTCATGCCCGGCTCTCTTGATCACCGCTCCGGAATATATCCACCTTATCAAGTCTTGCCAGTAAGTTGGCAAGGCTTTTTTGTCTTGAACGTACCGTAGTTTCGCTTTGCTTATGTATTCTTTAGATTTTCTTCAGAATTATGCTTATTAATTCCTAAGTTTTTTTCATTATGATTTCTATATCGACAAGAGAGGAGGCAAAACAATGATCAGTAATACGATCTTAGAGCTACTACATCAGTATGGATATCTGATTTTTTATTTTGCCTTTTCGTTAGGCCCTTTCGGGATTCCAATTCCAAATGAGATCACGATTATCAGCGGTGCTATTTTGAGTCACACGGGTGTTATCAACTCATGTATCACATACTTCTGCATTTTAACAGGACTAATAACCGCCATTACCTTTGCTTATTTTGCAGGGAAGTTATTTGGACCCAAGATAAAACAGAGATTTCAATATAATAAACACTTCGTTAAGGCTGAACTGATTCTGAATAAGAGTGGCAATTGGGCGATGTGCATCGGTTTATTCATTCCAATCGTGCGATATGTTCTCCCTCTGGTCATTGGACTGAGCGGCGTTCAGTATCAAAAATTTGCTCTCGTTTCATATTCCAGTGCTTTGCTTTGGACCATAACGTATTTTACAGCGGGAATCTACTTCGGCGCTCCCATTCTATCAATGCTTCATTTATTACAATTCTAATCGATTTTGATAACATACCATCACATATACGGAGGAACCACAAACATGAATTCCAATGAACCTATTTTATTTCTGAAAAGCTTTCTTCAAAGCCCAAAACATGTTGGCAGCATCATACCCAGTTCCCGGTTTCTCGCTATCAAAATGGTGAACCAAGCGCCTTGGCTAGACGTAAAAGCTGTCGCCGAACTCGGATCGGGCACAGGTGCCATCACTCGTTATATTCATCAACAGGCACAAGATTCGACCCAAGTGTTATTGTTTGAAATGAACGAGACGATGAGGAATAATCTGAAGACTGAATACCCTTCATTCCCCTGTTATCCAGATGCCTCCCGATTAGTGGAATCCATGAAGCAAGAGGGCGTTGAGAAACTGGACTGTGTATTTAGCGGGTTGCCTTTCTTCAACTTTGAGTCTGAATTAAGGAATACGTTGGTAGACCAGATCCATAAGGCGCTCAAACCAGAGGGGTTATTTATCGCCTTTCAATATTCACTTCAAATGAAAAAAACACTATCCGAAAAGTTTATCATCGAAAAGATAGAATTAGTGCCCTTGAATGTCCCTCCTGCCTTCGTTTATGTCTGTCGCAAAAAGGAAACAATTTAAACAACTCAGGCTATGGTTTACACTGATATTATCCTCTTTATAAGGATGTAAAATTTTATTTATAACAGTCATAAAAGGAGTGTTGGATTGTGAGTACCATTCTCGTTGTTGATGATGAACCCGACATCCGTGATGTCATTCATGTCTATTTACGTAACGAAGGATATCAGGTCATTGAAGCAGCTAATGGTGAAGAAGCACTAAATATTATTAAAACTACATCGGTCCAGCTCGTTATACTGGATGTCATGATGCCCATTATGGACGGAATCAAAGCCTGCTTCAAAATAAGAGAAGTATCAACCTCTCCCATTATTATGCTATCCGCCAAAGAAGAGGACATTGATAAAATTACAGGCCTGACTACCGGTGCTGACGATTACATGGTCAAACCGTTTAACCCGTTAGAATTACTAGCTCGCGTTAAGGCTCAGCTACGACGTCAAACACTGATTGGCAAAGCAGAATTCAATTCACTTATCCTGATCAAGGACCTTGTCATCGATAAAAGTAAACATTCAGTGAAGTTAAAGGAGAATGACATTCCACTAACTCCACTGGAGTTTTCCATTCTGGTGTTGCTTGCCAGCCATCCCGGACAAGTATTCAGCTCCGAAAAGATTTACGAAACCGTATGGAAAGAACCTTACGGGTATTCGGATAATACGGTTATGGTCCATATTCGCAATCTGCGAGAGAAACTGGAAGTGAATCCACGAGAACCTCAGTATATTAAAACGGTATGGGGAGTGGGTTATAAACTTGATTAGACGATTACCACATTTTAAAAAAAAGATACAGTTTAACATCCTATATCGAATGTTGATCAGTTTATTGATTTCGTTTGTTGGCTCTGTAGGTGTAAATAATATGTTGATCATAGGTGCCGCAAAAATTAGTGAAAGATTTGAATGGCCCTCGCTTTTCTACATCTTTCCTTATGTTCTAACACCAATCTTCATCGTAATTTTCACGTTAATTTTTTTGTTTTCCACACGAAAAATTGTGCGAGATCTCATTACATTGGAGCAAGGATTGCAATTCATTTCAGAAGGAAATCTGGACTACCGAGTGCCCGTTAGTCGACAAGATGAACTTGGGAGAGTCGCTTCCAACATTAATCACATGACTGAACAGTTGCAGCTGCAGATGGTTAAGGAGCGTGAGCTGGAGAAATCCAAAATGGACATGATCACAGGCATTTCACATGACCTGCGCACACCGCTTACCAGCATAATCGGCTATATTGAGCTTCTAAGAACAGAATCATTTCAAGACAAAGCAGAGTATAACCGCTTCATCCAGAACACCCATAACAAAGCAACGCATTTAAAGAAGCTGCTCGATGACTTATTTGAATACACACGTCTAACCTCAGTGGATACCCAATTGGATTTGAAAAAGGTTGACCTATATCAGCTATTGGACCAGTTGTTGTTTGAATTTGAACCTTTAGCTCAAGAGAATGGTATTCATATCGAGAAAGAGATTGGCGATGCCCCAGTTATGGCCTGCGTGGATAGTGATAAGATTGCTCGGGCCATCGATAATCTTCTTATGAACGCCCTGAAGTATTCTGTGAAACCTGGTGCGATTCACATTCGAATGAGTATACGTCATGAGCACATTACCATTAAAGTCGAAAATAAAGGTGAACCACTCACAATAGAGCAAAAAGATAAGCTGTTTGATCGCTTTTATAAAGTTGATTATTCAAGAAGCAGCGAAGGTATTCAAACGGGGTCTGGTTTGGGTCTTTCGATTGCAAGAAATATTGCGGAGTTACATCAGGGTACCTTAACGCTTCAACATACGCATAACGTATTTACATTCGAGTTAAACTTGCCTTCCAACATCAAGTGATACATCAATGAATTCAACTATGGAGGATACCGCGATGAAAACATCCGAACCACTTCTTTTCCTGCAAGGATTTCTGAGGAACCCCAAACGAGTAGGCAGTCTCCTGCCCAGTTCCAAATTTCTAGCCCATAAAATCGTCCAGTCTGTACGATGGGATGAAGTTAAAACCATTGCAGAGCTGGGGCCGGGAACAGGTGCTATCACACGTCTTATGAAAGCAGAATTGCCGAAATCTGCAACCGTGTTTTTATTTGAAAGAGACCCCAAAATGAGGAGTAATCTGAAGAAAACATATCCTGAATTCATGTTCCATTCGAATGCATCCTATCTTTTGAAAAGGATCAATCAAGAACATGTGCATCAGTTGGATAGTATCATTTGCGGACTACCCTTTTTTAATTTTTCCAGAGAAATGAAACAAAACATCCTCTCACAGATGCATACAGCGCTCCGACCTGGAGGGATTTTAGTGTTATACCAGTACTCACTTCATATGAAGAAACGATTGGCTGACTTATTCGATATTGAGAATATTAAATTTGTGCCCCTCAGCTTCCCTCCTATTTTTGTGTATACTTGTCGTAAAAAGAAAGATGAAGGACACAGTGAAACGAGGGAATCAGTATACTAACCATACGAAGCGTTGTAAAAAAACCATCTATAAAAAGATGGTTTTTAAAGAAATTAACATTACCGTGCCTTCTCAACACGAGCAATAAGTTCTTGAATCACCTCGTCAGGCGACCGATCAATCATCCAATTTTGCCCAAACATCTGGAACAATTTCACTACAGGGAAGTCCTCCCAGAATCCAACGAATTCTTCGTTTAGATACACCTTGTCCGTGACGTGCTTGTTCATTTCATCCAGGCACTCTTCTAACACTTTTTTTGCCGCAGAATCGCTCAACCATTCGCTGAGCAGGCTGAACTTGTGGAACGTGACTTCTTCCTTTCCGAAGTTGCAATGCAAACGTTCGGTGATCCGAATGTCTCTGGATGAGCTACCCAGTGCGATTTGGAAAAATCCACTCTCTGCAACCCAACGGTTATACTTGGTGTTGTAGTATGAGAAGTCTCTCTCTTCAAGCTCAAAGACGATTCTGCGTTTTTCGCCTGGCTCAAGCTCGATTTTGGCAAAAGCTTTTAATTCCTTCTCTGGACGGGTCCAATTGCATTCCTCATCGTGCACGTACAATTGAACAACTTCCTTCCCTTTTCGCTTGCCCGTGTTATTCAGTTGAAAGGACACCGTAACACCTTTATCCACTTGAGCTACTTCGAGGTCCATATATGAAAACGAAGTGTAGGACAAACCATGACCGAACGGGAATTGCGGTGCAAGTTCTTTACGGTCATAATAACGGTAGCCTACAAATAAACCTTCGCGATAATACAGTTTGCCGTTTTCTCCCCGAATCCGCATATGGGACGGGTTATCCGACAACTTCACAGGGAAGGTCTCGGATAATTTGCCTGACGGGTTCTCCTGTCCAAACAATACTTCTGCGATCGCTCTACCCATCCCTTGGCCCGACAACCAAGAATGAACAACACCAGGCACAAGCTGAACCCACGGACGCATGACAAGAGCAGAGCCACTGCTTGTTACCACGATGCACTTAGGCTGAACCGCTGCAACCGCCTGAATCAACTTCACTTGATGCTCCGGAAGATCGATGCTCTTCAGATCGCGCATCTCCGATTCGGCATATTCCGGTTGGCCAACGAACAGGACTGCCACATCGGAGTTCTTGGCCAAAGATACACTTTCTTTAATCAAGTCTTCCTGAATGGAGTCATCCTCCGGGTAACCTTGAGCGTAACCCAATGTTACCGAGGCTCCGGCCAGCTCCTTTATTTCATCCCAAGGAATGTCGACTCTAGTAGGGGTTACCTTTGCACTGCCTGCCCCCTGAATTCTGGGTTTCTTGGCAAACCGTCCAATCACGGCAATCGACGAGATCGCATCCGGCTGCAGCGGAAGAATCGCGTTTTCGTTTTTCAGAAGGACAATACTTTCGGTTGCCGCTTTACGTGCAAGGGCATGATAGTTTTGATCTCCGTAAGAGTCTGTGGCTTGGTTGCTCGTTACGCGCTCGACCAGCTTCAAAATTCGGGCAACACTCCGATTCAGCTGTTCTTCGGAAAGAGTCCCGTTCTGAATGGCTTCCACGATCGCTTTCGTATTGTAATGAGCAGGACCCGGCATTTCAAGATCAAGTCCAGCCTTCAGGCCGCGAATCCGGTCATTAACGGCAGTCCAGTCGGACAGGACAACACCTTCGTAACCCCATTCTTCTCTCAAAATGTCATTCAGCAGATGTTCGTTCTCGCTTGTATACGTTCCATTCAACAAGTTATAGGAACACATAACCGTCCATGGATCAGATTTTTTGATGATACGTTCAAAAGCACTAAGGTAAATTTCGCGAAGTGTCCGCTCGTCTATTTCCGAACTGGTTACCATTTTCTCAAACTCCTGATTGTTACCAGCAAAGTGTTTGAGTGAAGCTCCCACCCCCTCGCTTTGGATACCGTTGATGAATGATGCACCAAGTTCACCCGTCAAACATGGATCTTCCGAATAGTACTCAAAATTTCTTCCGCCAAGCGGTGTTCTTTTCATGTTGACTCCCGGTCCGAGCAGTAACTCGACATCCATGGCCTTCGATTCACGACCTAGCGCGACTCCAACCTCATACAACAAATCCGTATTCCAAGAGGAGCCTATCGCAGAACCCGTAGGGTAACAGGTCGCGGGAACGTTCTCTGTCGTGATGCCCATTTCTTCGTCACTGTTCGTTTTACGGATCCCGTTAGTTCCGTCATACATATGAACGGGCGGGATATTTAACCGCTCAATTCCTTTGGTCATCCACATATTTAATCCCGCGCAGATTGAGGCTTTTTCGCTAAGAGTCATTTCCGTAAGCAATTCATTAATCGATTTGTTCATGTCAATCCATCCTTTTTAATCAGTTTTGTTCCTGTTCCTTTTTCAGTTCTTGAGCATCATATAGTTTGAAAAACGGGAACCAGACAACGAATACAATCAGCAGGATTATCGCCAGCAAAATGAGTCCGTTGACGCCAGACATAATGTAGGTAGACAGTCCGATTGGCGTATACCACAATTGAAAGATTTGGCTCGGAATTCTTGCAAAACCCATATCTAACGCCAAATACACAATAATCGGCGTGATCAGTCCGTTGATCCACATCGGTACCATGAGAAGCGGATTGAAAGCAATCGGTGCTCCGTACACGACTGGCTCGTTAATATTGAACAAGGACGGGATAATGGTCGCCTTGCCGACAGACTTTAATTTTTTCGATCTTGCCAGCAGGAACCAGACGACGAGTGGCAAGGTCGCACCCATTCCCCCAATACCAAGCCAGCCGGAGAAGAAGGTTTCGAAGGTGTTGATATTGACTGGATCTTGTCCTGCTGCGACAAGAGCGGCATTCTCTTCGATTGCAGGTATCCATATGGCGTACCAGATCGGTGTCATGACCCATGGACTTACGCCGAAGGAATACAGAACAACCCCGATGAAGTTAAACAATACAAACCCAGTCAGGCTTTGCCCCATGGCATTGATGGGTTCAAACACGCTTACGATCAGTACAAAGATATCGAAATGAAGCTGGTATACGAGCAACCATCCAGAAGTTAACACCAAAGCAATCGGGACGAGAAAGTCGAACCAATCCATGATGAACTCGGGAAGAGATGATCCTTTTTTGAAAAACGAGAATTTATTGCATACATTCATGACAAGCGCAACAAATACCCCCACCAAAAGCGCCGTAATCATACCGGAAGGACCAAATCGTTCAAGGATGAACTGAATGGTCCCATCATCATTCACGCTCGGATTAAGAAGCATAACGAATAGGGAGACCCCAGACATCCCCGCAAGCAGCTTAATTTTGTGGCGATCCTTTTTTTCCATGACTACATACGGCGTCAAAAAAGCAATAAACAGACCCAACAAACCAAAACTGAATGTCGTTATGGGTGTCAGGTCCGGCATTCCCGGAATGAAATCCTGCAAAATCGAAATTAATGTAATGATCGAACCGATAAAAATCATCGGGATAGCGACCATGATCGCTTCTTGAATCGACGAAACCCAAATATTGTTCGTAAACGCCTCCAATCTGGGCGCAAACGATTCTGTCATCCATTTCATAAAACGCTTCATCCAAACTCCCCCTACTTTCCTCTTAGCTGCCATAACCATAGTATAAATTTTTATGTTAACGCTTTCTTGTTGTAACTTGCCGCATCTTGGTTCGTTTTTTGTCCTCTTCATGCCTTTAGTTCTATCTTGTCTGCTTCTGCTGGAATTAAACAACAAAAAACACCCCTTCCTTTCGGAAAGGATGCCTTCAGTTGAAGATTGCACAATTATTTAGTACTGCCGATCGAGGGTAAGCAGCGTTATACCATGCGGCGGGAGCAAAATTTCTCTGCGCCAATGTTCACCCTGCACGATTTCTGAGCGGATTACCGGACCGCTTCTGCCGTTTAAATAGGAGATCTCTTCTGCTGTTAAAGAATCTGGTGAACCCATACGGATCCACTCGTCAAATACTGATCCGTGCTCCCGATCCAGTCGATAACTGGTGCATTTATACGTTCCTGAGAGCATATGTAGCGAAAGTTCGAATGCCTTGATTCCTTTTTCCTCAAACACGTCATAACGCGATGAATCAGATAATTCCGACCAATCTCCACTCGCAAACAGCTGATCTACATGTACGTAGTGAAAGAACAGAAACTGCATGCTTCCGTCACTTTTTCGAGTTCCGACATAACCGTTTCCCTTTACAAGCAGCTCGTCCCCCAGCTTCTGCATTAGCTCAAACGCATAATAAGCCGGCTTTTTCAGCCCGTCACGATTGATTAGACCAAATCCTCCGTAGAACGGAGAAGCAGGAACAATGCTTTCTTCGAATACGTCAGTAAAGGACCAGAAAGCCATCGCCTTTACGTCGCCAAGCGTATTCATGGTGTGGTAGATAACAAAAGGAGCCATAAACATCGTATCGTGCAGCAAGTTTCGGTCATACAGTGAAAAATTCCACTCCGTCACATGAAGCTCAACATTGCCATACGATGACGCATTCATTTTTTTCCGTAAACGTTCAATGCTTTCCTTATAAAAAGAAGGCGGCATAATCTTCGTCAGACGATCTTTATCTATTTTAAGTTTTGGATACTCTGAATAAATATGGAACGAAAAGAAGTCTAAGGGCACTTCACGCTTTTGGCAATATGCCAAAAACTCTTCAGTCCAAGTATCGTTCCAGAGGGAGCCATAACCCATGGCAGGGCCTCCCGTTTTCAGTTCGATCAACACCGATTTGATGGCACAAACGGTGGATTCATAAAAAGCAAAGTATTCTTCCTTGCTCCCTGCCCAACAGACTCCTGCCAGGTCAGGCTCGTTCCACACTTCGAAATACCATTTCTTCACTTCTTGCGCTCCATATCGATTCAAACAATGGCGAATGAATTCACTTACAAGTGCTTCCCACCGGGCGGGATCGGACGGTGGACTGATATTCCCTTTCCACTGAAATATCGTTTCATTAGACCTCGCAAGTAGGCTCGGCATGAAACTTAACTCCACAAATGGCCGGATCCCCTGATCCAATAGGAAATCATAGAGCTTGTCCACGTAAGACCAATTGTAGACTGGTGTTCCATCCTCATTCTCGCTGTACACCATCATCTCATCATTGAATATGCCATGAAACCGGATGTAACGAAACGGAATTCGTGCCCTCAATTCGATCAGCTGCATCCGCCAATCTTCGCGCAAACCTTCTGCAGCTCTGCCTGCAGTCATGGTCATATTCCAGTGTTTCTCATAAACTACTGTCGTGTGGTCTTTCCGTATCTCGATCAGGTGTTGCTCTTCCATCAGGGATTTCGTTGGTGGAAGCAGCACCTGCTGCGTTTCCGTTTTCTCGTCCAGATACCGATACAACGATCCCATCGCGTTTAACGTGTCCATCTCATAATAATCTCCGCTTGAAGATTCCTCGTACGTTTTGGGCTTTCGGTTCTGGTTCGGATTAGGGAATTCTGGCGCGAGCGAAGCTTCGCGGTAGGAGCCAGGCGTGCAACCGTACTTTTCTTTGAAGTATTTATTGAACAGCTTTACATTGGCGAAACCACAATCCAGCGCCATTTCCGAAATTTTTTTCTCACTCCCTGCCAGTTGAGCCTGGGCTTTCTCCAAGCGAATGAGCGTCAAGTATTTTTGGAAGGGGATTCCGATCTTATCCGTAAAAAAATGGGAGAAATAATGCAAGCTCAAATGCTCGGAAGCAGCCATGTCTTGTAGCGTAATCTTCTCACTGAAGTGGCTGTCAATGTACGCAAGGACCCTGTTCAGTCTTTTATAATCGTACTCCTTGCTGCTCTCTTCTACATCCAGATTCGTCCCATCGGAAAAATATCGCAAAAGGCATCCACATAACGTCTGCAGTCTGCCTAATGTGTAGCTTCGATAACCCTTCGTTTTTTTGTTGATCTCCCATACCATTTGAGCGAGGTTTTGTTTGATGCTAGTTAAACGTAATTTATCCCCATCATTATTTAGAGCAGAATTGCAGGAGATAAACGCATTAGTGTTCAACAATTCTGGACCGAACTGCAATGTCAGAAGTACATTGTCTTGATTGGTCCGTTCAATCTTATGGACAGACATACTATTTACCACGATTACATCATCTTCATGAAGCGTATATTGCTTTTGATCCAAATACATGATGATTGAGCCTTGAAGGACATACACAATTTCAACTTCCTTATGCCAATGAAAATCAACATGTTTCACGCTGTTTACAAAGAGCTTCATGGGTAGGTCGTCCTGATGCTGTATAAACTCGTATAGATAACGAATCGACTTCTCCTCCCCTCGTATTAAATTATTATAGACATAGCGTTTACAATAAAACAAAAGACTACACCTAATCGTAAGCATCTGTGCTATAGAATCAATATAAAGGCATGATAAATAATGTTGATTTTCAAAAGTAAAACCCGCTATTCCCTCATACAATCTAGTCCACTTTTCGTCTGACCATCAACCCAACCCATCGACCTCCAAAGTGTCTATAAGTATGAAAAATAGTGATGCTCCTATTTTCAATAATTAAGTGCTAATATAAATACCACTTTTACAGAACGTATGTTCCTGTTATTATGTAGTTATAGTGTTTTGTTCTAGATTATATTCCCACTTAGAAAGGATTACATAATATGAATTTATTTAAGTTTGAATTAACGGTTAACGGATTTCTTTTACGCGTTCATTTTAGTGCCTCTGAAGAAAGTGGATTAAAATGGTGTAAACGAATTGCTTCTGAATTCCAGAGTCATGTTGCTAATTTGGAGATAAAAGTTGATATACATAAAAAGGAGAAGCAAAAGAATGCATGGGAATATCACGGAAAACCTTATTTATATGATCGAACAATGAGGAAAAAGCCGCTTACAAAGAAAAACAATGTAGCTGAATCAACTGCTGCTATGTAAAGCAAATTAAAAGAGGCGGAGTAATCAAAATACTGAGACACTTATTCGTGGTGTTGTGTTTGAATTCATGTTGAGTACGATAATGAAGATACATAGTTTTGTTGAATTCGAAGAATACTTTGCATCATGCATAATACCTTATCGCCAGAAGCTCAACTCAAGCAAAGTCTTTTAGGATTTAGTGCGGGCGGATTTTAGGCTATCTCTATTGCAACAGGCGCTCGTTTGGTGTTTAAACACAAAATGGGGCGGGCAGTAGCTATATCCACAGGACGCATTTCGATAGCTACGATTATAAGTGTACCAGCAGGAACCTTGATCGATTCAATGTTTTATTGTCTCAGCCGTTCTTGGTTTACTGGTTATCAGGCAAATCACGGCTGCGAGTGACATATCCGGGATCATGATTGCAATCACTCGGGCAATTTTCTGGTACCCCGTTCTGGTTATGGTCCATTCCTTTCCGGTAATATCCGCGTCAGTTGCTATGACCTTGACCCTCTAACCCTGTTTGCTGTCGTAAATTTTTTTCAGCAGATCGGCAAACTGCTGTTTATCGCTTTCGGACAAACAATTCGTCATCTGAAGGCTGAACTCATCCAAAATTCGTTTCAATATAGGTTCGAAATCTTTCGCCTTTTGCGTTGGATAAAGCAGGTAAGAACGACGATCGCGAGAGTCCACCGAACGGTAAATGTATCCAGCATCCTCTAGCTGCTTGACGCAACGGGTCGTAGTCGCTTTATCGAACTTCACTTCATTTGTGAGCTGGTCCTGGTTGAGGCCGGGATTCTACAAGATCGCCTTAAGATAATTGTGGTGCCCGCCCCCGCCGATATCAAATGGTTTTAATATCCTAGCCAATTCTTTTTGGTTAATACGATGAATGTAGGACAACATTTTGCCAATC